>NZ_JBCLNH010000023.1:0-46556 GCF_039062665.1 Clostridium sp. 2218st1_F5_2218SCRN_220325
CTTATTAATTTATGTGAATATTTCCAATTTTTTCTTGACTTTACTTAGTTAATATTTTAAAATTTTATACATAATAAATATTAAAAATGCAATGATTAGGAAAGTAAATTTAGTGCGGTTATCAGAGAGGGAAATTCATAGGCTGAAAGATTTCCTTAACTTGAGAAATTGAAGACTACCTATGAGCTTCTATCCGAAGTTATCTTTATAGATTTTAGTAAGATTTGACGTTTAGCTTACGTTACAAGTTCAAGTGGATTTATATTAAATCAATTTGGGTGGAACCGCGGGAATTATACTCTCGTCCCTATTTTTAGGGACGGGAGTTTTTTAATAAGCATAAAGAAATCTTTATTCTAAATACCTTTCATAAGGTAGATTTCTTTGAAACACATGTACGGAAATTATAATTATCCACAATTTTAAAGGAATATAATTTCCTATGTGTTATAAAAAAATTATATTTATTGTCTATAATAAGAAAATCTAGATTATATATTAAAATATAGATTTTCTTATTATAAAGAAATACACAGGGGGTAAAATAATGTATTTTTTAAGTACAAGGGGTAATAACGAAAAAATAACAGCATCTCAGGCGATAATAAAAGGGTTATCAAGCGACAAAGGACTTTATGTACCTTCTAGCTTTAAAGATCTAAGTAGTGAATTAAAAAAACTAGTAGATTTAGATTATAAAGAACTTGCTTATGTTATTTTAAAAGAATTTTTAACTGATTATTCTGAAAAAGAGTTGAGATACTGTATCGAAAGCGCTTATGACGAAAAATTTGATACAGAAAAAATAGCACCAATAAGTAAAGTAGGAGAAAACTACGTATTAGAATTATATCATGGGCCTACATGTGCATTTAAAGATATGGCACTCACTATAATGCCTTATCTTTTAAAAACTGCAATTAAAAAAAATAACTTACAAGAAGAAGTAGTTATTCTTACTGCAACTTCTGGAGATACTGGAAAAGCTGCTCTTGAAGGCTTTAGCGATGTAGATAAAATAAAAATCGTAGTATTTTTCCCAGAAAACGGAGTTAGCTCTATACAAAAACTTCAAATGAAAACTACAAAAGGTAAAAATACTTTTGTAGTCGGAATAAACGGAAACTTCGACGACGCACAAACTGGCGTAAAAAACATATTTTCAGATAAAGAGTTTAATAATGACTTAAGACAAAAGGGATATATATTATCATCAGCAAACTCAATAAATATAGGACGTCTAACTCCACAAGTTGTATACTACTTCTATTCATATTTACAACTTGTAAAAGAAAATGAAATAACTTTAGGAGAAAAGATAAACTTTGTAGTCCCAACAGGAAACTTTGGAAATATACTAGCTTGTTATTATGCAAAACAAATGGGTCTTCCTGTAAATAAATTTATCTGTGCATCAAACGACAACAACGTTCTTTATGATTTTTTCAAAACGGGTGTTTACGATAAAAACAGAGATCTTATATTAACAACTTCTCCATCTATGGATATACTTATCTCTAGTAATTTAGAGAGATTATTATTTGAAATATCAGATAGAGATTCTAAAAAAGTAAATAAATTAATAAACGATTTAAATACTAAAGGAGTTTATAAAATAGATGAGAATATGAAAGCAAACTTATCTTCTTTCTATGGAGAATACGCTTTAGAAGATACTGTAGATAAAACTATAAAAGATGTCTTTGATAAATATAAATATTTAATAGATACACACACTGCTGTTGCGTATTCTTGTTATGAAAAATACATAAAAGAAACAAATGACTCTTCAAAAACTGTAATAGTAAGTACAGCAAGTCCTTATAAATTCAGTAAAGACGTGCTTAGTTCACTATCTGATGTAGATAGTAATTTAGATGATTTTGATATAATAAATAAATTATCAGATTTGAGCCACACTCAAATACCTGGACCGATAAAAGAGCTAAAAAGCTTAGAAATAAAACACAATACTACTTGTGAAAAAGATGAGCTTAAATCTGAGATATTAAAATTTTTAGGGAAATAGGTGATTATATGTTAGAAGTTTATGTACCAGCTACAAGCGCAAACATAGGTCCAGGATACGACTGCCTTGGACTATGTTTAGATTTATTTAACAAATTTACTTTTGAAGAATTAGAAAGTGGGCTATTCTTTGAAGGATGTGAAGAAGAGTTTGCAAACGAAGACAACTTAGTTTATAAAACTATGCTTTTCTTTTACGACAAAGTCAAACCTAAAAAAATACCAAAAGGTATAAAAATAACATTTGAAAATAATATTCCAATATGTAGAGGTCTTGGAAGCAGCTCAACTTGTATAGTTGCAGGTCTTATGGCTGCAAATATCCTATCAGAAGCTAATTTAGGCAAAGATGAAATACTTAAATTAGCTATAGAGCTTGAAGGTCATCCAGATAACGTCGCTCCTGCTATATATGGAAATATGATAATAGCATTTATGGAAGATAATAATTTATATCATGAATCAATAGAAGTTCCAAAAGGAATAAGATTTTTGGCTATGATTCCTGATTTTGAGCTTTCAACAGAAAAAGCAAGAGCTGTACTTCCAAAACAAATACCACATAAAGACGGTGTATTTAATGTATCTAGATGTGCACTTTTAATCGCTGCATTTACTAAAAACAACTTAGACTTAGTCAAAGTTGCATGCAAAGATAAATTCCATCAAGATTATAGAAGCCATTTAATAAATAATTACGACGATATCGTTAAATATGCAAATAAATTAGATTCACTTGGTACATTTTTAAGTGGCGCTGGACCAACTATTATGACTATAGCTAAAGATAGCGACGATAAAATACTAGATCAGATGAATTCTTATTTATCTACTTTAAAAGATAAATGGCAAATACTAGACTTACACTGCGACCCTAATGGAGCTTATTGTAGAGAAGTTTAATTTAGAAATTTTAAAATTTATAATTTTGCATTATAATATAAATATATATACTCATCATATATATAATTATATTATTTATAAAATGTGTTTAATAAAAGCTTTCCTATTTTGGAAGGCTTTTATTTAGGAAATTTTGAGGAGGATTTATGGAAGAAATACTAAACACTGACCAAAACAAAAACTTTTTTCAAAAGAATATAAACATAATTATATGTTGTATCTTTTGTACTGCTTTATGGGGAAGTGCCTTTCCTTGTGTAAAACTTGGATACGAATTATTTAATATTTCTGTAGACGATATTTTTTCAAAAATATTATTTGCAGGTTGGAGATTTTTCTTAGCGGGAATAATAGTTTTATTAATAACAGCTTGTATTCAAAAGAAATTTCCAAAATTAAAAAAAGAAGCTATAAAATCAGTTGTTATTTTAGGCTTTATCCAAACTACATTAGAATATATATTCTTTTATATAGGGCTTTCGTATGCGTCTGGATTTAAAGGAGCTATACTAAACCCTACATCTACTTTTATGATGGTTATATTAGCCCACTTTTTCTACAAAGACGACAAACTTACTTTTAGAAAAACCCTTGGTTGTATTGTAGGATTTTTAGGAATTATAATAGTCAATCTAAGTGGAGATGTAAATAGCCAAAGTAGCTTTTTAGGTGAAGGTTGCTTAATTATTTCGGCGCTTGCCTTTGCAATCGGCTCAATAATAAGCAAAGAAGCTACCAAAATAGAATCTAATCCTATGATAGTTACTGGTTATCAACTTCTTATAGGAGGATTTATACTTATAGTATTTGGACTTATTGGAGGCGGAAAACTTCAGGTCACATCTACTTCTGCTTTTATGTTATTTTTATATCTTGCGCTTTTATCATCAATAGCATTTAGCCTTTGGACTACACTTTTTAAATATAACCCTGTAAGTAAAGTGTCTATTTTTAATTTTTTAACACCGATTTTTGGGACTATACTATCTGCACTTATTTTATCAGAAGATGTCTTTAATCTTAAAAATATATCTGCACTTATCTTAGTTTGCTTTGGAATTTATATTGTAAATAAGCCAAAGACAAAAAATACTTAAAGTAATTACTTTAAAATTATAATTTTATACATTATAAGGAAGGCTTTATATCAAAATTAACTTGATTTATTTTCTTAAACAGGTTATCCTATTTTAAGGTAGAAAAATATCAAAATTAGATTTATAGGAGAGTGATGAAAATGGACGCTAGTCCCTTGAGTATATCGTCAATTAATTTTTCACTTGTCTACCTATAAATGACTACTTATTTTGTTATAAATTTTAGTCATTTATAGATATATAAGTGCACTAAATATATAACTGAATAAGGAAGTGTTATCGTGATAAGATATTATAAAACTATTGAAGGCAAACTGGAAAAGCTAAATTCATACGAAGACGGATGTTGGGTGAATTTAGTCGAACCTACTAATGAAGAAATAAGCGAATTATCTAATATTTTAGATTTAGATATAGATAGTATTAATGCGGCCCTTGACGAAGAAGAACGTTCAAGAATCGAAGTTGAGGACAATCATACATTAATTCTTATTGATATACCTATAGATGAAAGTGACTCTTCTTCAGCTCACTATTCTACAATTCCCTTAGGTATTATTTTAATGGATGAATGTATTTTGACAGTATGTACTGCTCAAAGTAGACTTTTAAATGACTTTATAGTTGGACATATTAAGGAGTTTTTCACATTTAAAAAGACACGATTTATTCTTCAAATTTTATATAAAAATGCAACATATTATTTATTATATCTAAGAAGAATAAACAAATTAACTATAGAAATAGAACGTGAAATCCATAATTCTATGAAGAATAAAGAACTTCTACAACTTCTAGAATTAGAAAAATCTTTAATTTACTTTTCAACATCGCTAAAGTCTATCGAATTAGTTCTTCAAAAACTGCTTAGAACTTCAGCTATTAAAAAATATCCAGAAGATGAAGATCTACTTGAAGATGTAATAATCGAAAACAAACAGGCAGTTGAAATGGCTACTATATATGGAGATATCTTAAGTAGAATCATGGATGCATTTAGCGCAATTATAAACAATAACCAAAATAACGTAATGCAGTTTTTAACAGTCGTTACATTTATTTTTTCTATTCCAACAATCGTATCTGGATTCTTTGGAATGAATGTTGCAAATCTTCCGTTTGAAACCGACCCTTATGGATTTTGGATTATACTTTTAATTACGACTGTAATATGCTTAATTCTTACGATATTATTATCAAAAAATAAATTACTGTAATTATATATATTAAAAGGAGCGAAAACGCTCCTTTTTTACTATTTATATCCTAGTCTATTTTCGACTAGCATCTTGTCTATTCTCTTTTCATATTTATTGCTCAAATCTTCTTGTATATCTAATATATAATTTGGAATATATTCCTCTTCTTCAATTTTAGTCTCTATAAATTCGACGAATTTAGGAACTAAGAAGCTATCTGTGTTTAATTTAAACTCTGGTATACTGTCGTATATATCCTTGCTGTTAAACAAACCTTCATCTGCTAATTCTTTATACATAGTTCTGCCTTTTTTAAGATAAAGACCAGCTAACATATATTCAGAGTCCCTATTTCCAAGTTCTACACCTTGCTTGAAGTATTTTTTAGCCACTTCATCATCTTCTAATTTAAGACTTATCTGACCTAAGTTAAATATAGATTCTACTAGACCTTGATTTTTTGATCTTTCATACCAATACTTAGCATTTGTATGGTCGTTATAATAATTTTCGTATATTAATCCAACCATATGCTCTGCATATGCATTTTTTTCATTTGCACATACATCTAGCATCTTTTTAGATTCTTCTAAGTTACCTTCTTCGTAATATATTCTTCCAAGATGTAATTTGGCATTTAGATGATTTTCATCAGTAGCCATTAGATAGTATTTTTTAGCTTCTTCTAAATTATTTAAATCTTCGTATATAAGACCTACTTTATAACTAGATTCTTTGTCGTTATTGTTTGCTGCTTTTTTATACCATAAAATAGCCTCGTCTAGATTTTCAGCTTCTACATATATATCAGCTAATTTCTTTTGACAAGTTACAAAATTTGAATTTCTCAAATAATATGATATAGCCTGTTGATAATCTTTTGTCTGATAATATAAGTCTCCCAAGTTCTCTACAGCTACTTTACAACCATCCATTATTGCTTCTTCATAGTATTTTATAGCTTTTTCATAATTTTTTTCTTCAAAATAAAGTCCAGCAAAATTATTTTTAGCTTCTACTAATGAATCATTAGACGCTAAATCATAATACAATTTTGCACTTTCAATTGTGTTTTTTCTATTATATAAATTCCCCAGTCTCAACTTAGCCATACTGTGATTAGAGTCTATCGCTTCTTTATAGTAATCTATAGCATCTTCATATAGATCTTTTTCATCATATAAATACGCCAGTCTATACTGTGACTCAACATGGCCTTTGTCTGCACTTTTTTTATAATATCTTATTGCGTCGTCGATGTTTCCGTTAGCTTCCATATATAAACCTAAATTGTAACATCCTTTTTCATATCCACTTTTATAAAGCTGTTTATATAAGCTAACTGCTTCTTTTTCCATGTTCTTTTGCATATATAAGATAGCTAAATTGTATTTACATTCGTTATTACCTAATATATGACCTTTTTTATAAAATTCTATAGCATCTTCTTCTCTTTCTAGTGCCATATATAAATTCCCTATATTAAAACACGCCACTCCATCATTTCCATGTGCAGCAGTTTTTAACCACTTTTCTGCATTATGAAAATCTCTAAGTTTAAAGTGGACAATTCCTAAATTGTTTTGGCATCTTAAATCTCCATTTAAAGCCTGTTTTTCATACCAATAAAGTGCATACTCATATCCCTCAATATTGTAGTACATATTTCCCAAATCAAAAGCAGAGTCTTCTTTTCCGTTTTTATATGATAAAGAAAACCACTTTTCAGCTTCAACATATTGTTTTCTTTCTAAATAAAGCTCCCCTAATCTATATTGTGCTTTTACGTGATTTTGATTTCCAGCGATTATGTAAGATTGTATAGCTTGATCTTTTTTCCCTATCTTCTCAAACATATTAGCTTTGCTATAAGCTATGACTGCTTCTGTAGGTACTTCTTTACCCTTTTTCTTCATTGAAAATTTATTCATTTTCACTTCATTCTCCTATTTTACTTCTATTTTATAATTATAATAACACACTCATACTATAAAATATTATATACTAAAATATATTTTATTTATTTCCAAAACCCAAAATTTAATAAAAATGTAATTATTTCAATATAAATAGTAATATAAAAGCAATAAATCTACTACTTTTCCATAGCTTTGAGTTCCTTCTTTTACTCTATTTGACTTTAGATAGACATTGTTCATATTCTCTGATACTTTGTTCACTTTACCTTCGTATTTTTCCCAAAATGATGAATAACTTATTAAGTCGTATCTAACATCTTTATCTATTTTTTCTGTCATAGATTTAAATTTATCGTAATCTACTTTGCTAAGTGCAGAAGCGGTGTATTTTAACGCCATAAAATATCCCGAATAATTTACATATGGCTCTTCGTTATTTATACAAGCTATATAAGCTAAAAAATTGGCTTCACTTTCATTTGCATACCCTCTTTGGTGTGCCATTTCATGTAATATAGTAAATGGCATACTAGTTAATGGCTGATTTATATTTATATTAGCTTCACCTGTAAATGGTGAATAAATACCCGTTATACTAGTATATGAAAGTAAGTTTGAATTTAATATTATCTTAGCTTTTGAGTAATTTCCTTGCTTATTTAGATTTAAAAGCTCTACATTATCATATGCACTTTGTAAAGTAGAAATCATATTTTTAATACTTTTAATATCTTTATTTAATTCATTATTAGAATTATTCACTATTTTTTTACTTTCATTACATTTTTCAATCAAATAACTGTATAATTCTTCTAAATCATTTTTGTCAAATGCAATATTAGATATATCCTTTTTATTTACACTAGATTTATATTCTGTTTTTATACTTTCTTCTAATCCTACTCTATTGTAATTAATTCCCCATAATACTATAAATAAAAAATACATAAAACATATAAACGCCAAATAATTTAAAAGTATATTTTTCAAACTATTAAAAAACGATTTTTTATCTTTAAATAGCTTAACTGCCAAATAAATTATAGAAATTAATATCGAAAGTACAAAAATATATATAAGTATCTCAAAATACGAAAAATCAAATGTAGAATTTATCTTGCTCAAAAATTTCACTATATATATGTCTAGTTTTTTAGAATAGTAATTTTCTACTAAATAGCTGTACTTTGACGATATATACTTTATAAAAAGCGATATAATAAAGAGTATATACGCGCTTATCCTAAATTTCTTCATTTTTCCCTCCATTTTTAACTTTTAAAATAATAATAGCACGAAAGTTTTAATTTATTCTATAGATAAGTTAAAAACTTCGTGTTATTATAAGGTATAATAAAATTTGTATATATTAGAATACTATAAATATATACTAATAATTATAATAAAATACAGTAGGTGAATATATGAACAACATAAAAATAAAACTGACAAGAGACAAGTACAACTTTAGATTTAAACAATACGAAGGGATGTATTTTCACTGTGAAATAAAAGACGACAATACAGTTAGATATAAAATAACTAAAGATGAAGCCGGAAGTGAATTAAAAGAATTTGGAAATACACATATAAAAGATAATATGATATTTATTCCTCAAATAGATGCTTATATTGATTTAAGATAAGTTTAAAAGGTGTAGCTTTACAGAAATTATATTTCTATAAAACTACACCTTTTTAAATTATATATCGATACTTTCAACTGTAACAAGACCTTTATTTTATAAGTTGAATAAAGAATAGTACAACCACCATTACTAGTGCTACTTTAAATACTACTCCTGATACAAACTTCAATAATTTTATCGCTATTCCCGCTACTACAATTAAAAGCGCTATTCTAAATAATAAATCTATAGTCATATCTTTCCCTCCATACAAATAAGTCTTTATACATTATATTAACATAACTCTTAAAAGTATAATACAGAAAATTTATGTACTTAGATTTAAATAAAATTAACAAATTCCTAAATTTTTATTACAATTTATAAGTTTTTATTTTATTTAATTATAATGAAGCTCTTTGTTTTGCCCATTTGCTCACTATTTCTTCAGATTTTGAGGCTTCAGATCCTTTTATAGATAAGCCATCTAATACTTTAGCTCCTTTACAAATTCTTCTAAGGTCTGCTTCACTACTTCCCATTCCACTGCCTTCATTTGTGCAAAAAGGAATTATAGTTTTGGATTCTAAATCGTAATTTTCTAAGAAACTAAATAAAACCATAGGCATAGTTCCACACCAACTTGGATAACCTACAAATATTGTATCGTACTTATCTAAATTATCTAGATACTCTTTTAACTTTGGTCTTGCATTTTCTTTCATTTCTTTTACAGACTCTTTGACACATTCTTTATAGTTATTTGGGTATGGTATAGCTCTGTCTATTTCGAATATATCTCCTCCAACATTTTTTTGAATCATTTCTGCTATTATTTCTGTGTTTCCCTTTGATATACTTTTTATTTTTCCATCAAAATAGTTTTCACCTTTTTTAGAGTAGTATACTGTTAAAATATTTGCCATATTAACATCTCCTATAAATTTTAATTATAAACTATACTGTATACATTTAGTATATATAGTAAATGTATACCTTTTTTTATTATTTTGCAACTTCTTTTATTATATTAAGTGCATTTAATGTTCTAGGATATCCTATAAACGGCATACATTGTGATACTACTTTTATTAAGAAGTCTTTATCATTTCCTATATTTAGATTTCCTTGGATATGAGATTTAAGTTGCATTTCGCATCCTACTTGAGCTAGAAGAAAGCACATAGTTATCATCTCTCTTTGTTTTAAGTTAAGTCCATTTCTTGTATAGTAATCCCCAAAACAATTACCTGCTAGCCATTTATTTATATGGCGAGTATCTTCATCTCCAATATTTTGGAAGTTTCTCATATTTTCCCCGAATATAGCTACTTGAGCTTCATTTCCTTTTTCTACTCTATTTTCCCTATTTGTTGTAGCTTGTCCTTCTAATGGTAATTTTATACCTTTTTTAGTTAAAAATTCATTTACTGCATCTAAAAATGGGCGTACTCTACCGATTCCTAAATACGCAACCGACTGATATACAATTTCTTTTATCTCTACAGGACTAACCTCAAAATTATAAGCTGCTGGAAGCATCATCTTAAACTCATCAATTCCCCCACAGCCTAGAAGTGTAGCTAATATAGCCATAAACTTAGTATGGTCGTCTAAGTCATTTTGATTTGTAACCTCATCAAAAGTAAAATTATCAAATAACTCTAAAAATTCTGGGTCTGTATCATATAGTTTTGATTTATACCCTGGAAACATTTTATCATTATACTCCTTTGCAAAATCTGATATTGCCATAATTATACCTACTTAACATTTTACACCTAATTTAAATAATTATTCCATTTATGGGAATTGAACTCATCCAATTTTTTCAAGAAACAAATTCTAATTCATTGTGCTATAATAGCATTTATGCTCTGAATTAATTCTAATTATTTTACAAGAAATTTTTATTACAAGGATCCATAATATCAATTTTTAATGTAAAATAAATCACTTATTTACAGTGTAGCACTTAGAGTTAACTTCATGTCAACAAAAGATTTTAAAAGTTTAATTTAAAGTAATATTATTTTATAAATTAGGAAAAATAAAAAAAAAGAAATTTAAAAGGAGAAAGTCATGTCAAATACAGAAAACAATTTTAAAAGTTATCTTTTATCAAAATGTACTATCGGATATGGTATTATAAATGGTTTAATAAATGCAGGAATATTCTATCTTATGGAGAAATCTCATCCAGACGCTATGTTTGGTAGTGCTGATATAATAAAAGACCTTACATTTACTACATTCTTATTAGGATTCCTTTTAGCACTTATAGTTATGCCTTTAACTGCTAAAGATTTAGAAAAAGGTAAATTTAGCTCACAAGAAGGTGTACACAAATTTGAAAAATATCTTCCAAATCACTTATTTGTGTTCTCTATAATAATAGGACTTGTTACTTGTGCTTTAACAATAATATTATCATCAATAATAGTATTCTTATTTAACATAGCTCCACTTACAGTTATGCAAATGATGATATTCAAAGGAACTATATGTGCTATATGCGGTGGTATAGCAGGATACCTATGCATAATAAAAGTTGCATATAGAAAATAATTAAATTGATTATAACCGATTTATTATAAATAAACCCTATACACAAGACACTAGAAAAAGTGCCTATATGTATAGGGTTTATTTATAATTATTTCTTTCTCTGAAAGAAACTCT
Organism: Clostridium sp. 2218st1_F5_2218SCRN_220325; assembly: GCF_039062665.1. Taxonomy (NCBI): domain Bacteria; kingdom Bacillati; phylum Bacillota; class Clostridia; order Eubacteriales; family Clostridiaceae; genus Clostridium; species Clostridium sp. 2218st1_F5_2218SCRN_220325. Next base: position 11,457 of record NZ_JBCLNH010000023.1, read on the forward strand.
GTATGATGTTGATTCCTTTTTAATTCAGAAATCAACTTTTAATATGTCTTTGTAACCTTTTTAGCGTCCTTGATAACGCTCTACTTTATAAATTACTTAGGATGCACCCTTTAACATAAAACGTTTTCATGTAATTTAAACAAGCTTTTCAAAAATTTGTTTTTCTTCAACTTGTAATTTTTTTATTCTTGTATTTATCTCTTTATTATATGATTCTACCCATTCACTACTTAAAAGGTTGTTTTCTAAATAATAAGGATATCTTCTTTTCATGCATATTATCTCATTTTGTAGTAAAAATATATCGTTTTTTAAGTCAGCTATGTTTAAATCTTTTCTCTTATTGACTTTTAAGTTTTTAAGCAACATAAGAGTTGTATCATCGTAATTTAGATAAGCATTTTTAGCTCTCTCCCATAAATTATTGCTTTTTAGACTGTATATCGATGGATGCATAACAGATATCACATCTAAAAATAATGAATCTAGCAAGTCTTTTTTACCTTTATTTTTTTCTCTAAGACTCAACACTTCTTTTGATTTTTCACATTTTACTTCTAATTCACAAATTTGTTTAGATAAAATTCCAGTTTGTCTATCTATTTCTTGTTGTATATTTTTTATTTCTTTTTCCCTTTTTAAACCAAAGTAATTTTCATAAATATTTTGTTTTATTCTAAGTTCTTTTATATTTTTATTATGTTTTAATTCTTCTATCATCAAGTCCCCAAAATGAAATAAAAATTTTGATTCTGTATAAGGCGCATCTCTCATTATCAATTTATTTTTCTCAAATAATAATTTAATGTATTTATTTAAAAGGTTATTATATTCATTTATGTTCATACAACTCCCTCCTTTTAAAAGTTTTTTCTATATTTTATGAAATACAAACTTTTAATGCCATCTAAATACTTTTCTATATATCTTATTAATTTTACATTACATATAAAAATTCCTTTTTTGATTACGAATTTTTACAAATTTTTTAAAATTACAGTATCTAAAATACTATATATTATATTTAATTAAAAAAATACCGCAAACCATCTTATAAATTTGGTCTACGGTATTTTCAAAATTTAAATATTAAATTACATCAAGCCATTTTTTAACCTCTGCATATATATCTTCTTCTTTTAATATTGCAGATATTATCGCATATCCATCTGGGTTAAATTGTTTTAACTGACCTACATTGTCTAAATTAATTCCGCCGATTAATACAAATGGAATATCGACATTGTCTTTTATTTCTTTTAATGTTTCAAAAGATACGCTCTTTGCATCTAATTTTGTGCTTGTGCTAAACATTGCTCCTATTCCAATGTAATCTGCTCCGTCTTCTTTTGCACGTTTTGCTTCCTCAATAGTTCTTGCTGATACGCCTAGGATTTTATCTTCCCCTATTAGTTTTCTAGCACTTTTAGCATCTATATCGCTTTGTCCAACGTGTACTCCGTCTGCATCACAAAGTAGTGCTATATCTATTCTGTCGTCTATTATAAATTTTGCGTTGTATTTTTTAGTAAGCTCTCTTAATTTAAGTGCTTTTTCTAAAAATTCGCCGCCGTCTGCGTTTTTTTCACGAAGTTGAAGCATAGTAACCCCAGCTTTTAGCCCATCTTCTATACATTTATAAAAATCACGACCTTTTAATATATCTGAATCAGTTATCAAATACATTTTTAAGTCATCTCTTAAATTTTCCTTCATACTTCCCTCCGATTAAACTTACAACTAATTTATTTCTTATTGTATAAATTTCTATTTTTTAATTTGTACTATATTTTTTAATTAATATTTTCTTATGCACTTGCTTTATGACCTTTATTAGCTTCTCTTTTAATTTTTTCAAGCGGTAATATAGTCGCTACTATTAAGCTTAAAAAGCCTTCTACACCTGCACAAGAGAAGTTATATACTATTGAATATAACCATGGTCCCATATTAAATTGCTCTGCATATGATGCAAAGAACACAACTCCTGATACTACGTGTACACAGCATTTTAAAAATACTACGATTAAGCACCCGAAAAATACTTTTACTCTTGAGTTAGATCCAAACATTCCGCTAAGACCTAAAATCATAGGTGGTATTATAAAATCTAAGAATAATTGTACTGGGTGAATTATATATCCTCCAAATAATCCTAAAACACCAGTTATAAGACCTGTTGTCATACCTTCAATTGGCCCGTATATAAGACCGATTAAAAGTATAGGTAGTGATGATAATAAGTTAATACTTCCACCTTGTGGATATTGTATAAATACTATTTTGCTAAGTATAAATGATAATCCAGAAAACATCGCTATAACTACCATTTTCTTAACAGTTAATTCAAAGTTTCTAAGTTTTATTATATATAAAACTAGAGGTATAAAACAAAGTGCTACGTATATATAATTCATATTCATAATAATTTCCTCCTTATTCTCCTTTGTAAGCCATATCCCAAAATTCTAATTCGTATATACTGGCTCTTATAAATATATCTTTTAATTTTTCTTTTGTTTTATCTGAAAGATTTTGACAAATCTCGTTTGTAAAATCTAGCCATTCATTTTTAAAAGCAACATATTCGTCGCTTGCATAAGTTTCTATCCAACTTTCAAAAAAGTTTCCTTCTAATTTATCTTTATATTTTTCTTTTAATTTTAAACCTATATAATTGTAGCTCCATGTGCATGGAAGTACAGCTGCCACTATTTCTTCTATAGTCCCTGTAATTGATATAGACTTCATATAGCTTGTATAACTTTCATTTGTCATATTTAATTTATACTTAAATTCCATATCTTCTATGTTTTCGCCAAAGTCTTTTAAATACATTATATGGTTTGCTGTTTCTGTCTCAATACTTCCTCCAATACCACTGTAAAACTTTTTAAGCTCTTTCATATTTCTGCTTTTCACACAGGCCATAGCGTATACTTTTGCGTATTCTATTAGATATAGGTAATCTTGAATTAGATATTTTCTAAATTTCTCTTTATCTAATGTCCCTTCACCAAGTTCTACTAAAAAAGGATGCTCTAAATATTTATCCCATATTTCTTTACTGCTTTCATATAAATAATCTGTAAATAACATATCTTTCTCCTCAAAACTAAACAACTTAAATATATCTGTATTTTTGAAATATCTTGTATTTTAAGTTTTTATAATTCTACTTTTGCATATTTTTCAAAAGTATTTACGTCTAATGAATCTATATTGTCGAATAAATAAGTTTTGAAAGTTCCAACACCAGGATTTGTAACATCTGCTAGTTCTCCACTTAAACTCATAGCTAAAGTACCCATAAATGCAGCTTCTATAGGCTTATCAGTACAAGGCAAGAAACTAGCAATTAAACTTGAAGACATACAACCTGTTCCTGTTATTTTTTTAAGTTTATAAGTTCCGTTAAATATTTTATATACTTTTTCACCATCACTTACTAAATCTGTTATACCAGATGCTACTACTGTGCAGTTTAATTTTTTAGCTACTGATTTTACAATTTCTGATGCATCAGAACCATCATCAAATGAGTCTACACCTTTTCCAGCAACGTCAAGTCCACCTATAAATTTAATTTCTGATATATTTCCGCGAACTACAGTGAAGTTTACTTCGTTTAATAATTTATTAGTAAGCTCACCTCTAGCTTTGCTTGCAAAAACACCAACTGGATCTAAAACTACTGGCTTATTGTATTTGTTTGCTGCTTTTCCTGCTTTTATAAATAAATCTAAGTATGATGAATTCATAGTTCCTATATTTATAACAACAGCACTTGCAATTGAAACCATATCTTCTACTTCTTCATATGAAAAGCTCATTAAAGGACTAGCTCCTATTGCTAAAGTCATATTTGCACAATCTGTTATCGTTACATTATTTGTGTAATGTAATACTAATGGATTTAATTCTTTTACTTTATCTATTAATTTATACATTTTAAATCTCCCCTATTTTTATTTAGTTATATTATTTTTTAAATACTATAAAACTTTTTATAAATTCAATTAATCTACTTTTTCAAATTTATAAAAGTGATTTACAGGTCCTACTCCATGACCTATTTCAAAACTATGTCTTATAGCTTCTGTTATGTATATCTTACTAAGTCTAACAGCTTCAATTACATCATATCCAAGCGCTATGTGTGAAGTTATTGCAGAAGATAATGTGCAACCTGTTCCATGTGTATTTTTTTTATTTATTCTCTCTGATGAAAATACTTCAAATAAGTTTTCACCCATAAGAATATCTACAGCATCACCATCTAAATGTCCACCCTTCATAAGCACATATTTAGGTCCTAGGTTTAATATTTCTTTACCCGCTTTTTTCATATCTTCAACATTTTCTATCTTTATTCCAGTAATTTCTTCTGCTTCTGGAACATTTGGAGTAACTAAATACGCCATAGGTATTAAGTATTTAATTAGATTTTCTTTAGCTTCTGGTCTCAAAAGTGAGTATCCACTTTTAGATATCATAACAGGGTCTACTACTACAATTTCTGGATTATATTTTTTTAAATTTTCAGCTATTTCCAAAATAATCTCAGGGCTTGACACCATACCAATTTTTACACCTTTTGGATAAATATCTTCAAATACAGCCTTTAATTGTCCCTTTATTATATCCTTTGAAAGCTCTTCTACATCAAACACACCTTCTGTATTTTGAGCTGTTATAGCGGTTATAACACTCATTCCATAAGTCCCAATAGCACTAAATGTCTTTAAATCAGCTTGAATCCCAGCTCCTCCTGAACAGTCAGACCCAGCTATTGTAAGTGTTGGAATTTTATAATTTCTCATATCCTACCTCCTAACTAAATTTCATAAAAAAATTCACTACGTTCATGGCGCCAACGAATCGTAGATTGCCTTGCTTAAATTAATAAGTTGGAAATTATAAATCATCTAAAAACCAAATAATGTATAATTTCCTGAAAATAAAAAAAGCTGTACCGATAGGTACAGCATACTTTCTATTTTTTAATTATAATTTTTAAATATACTAAAATTGAGTATATCTAAATAAATTCTAAATAAATAACTTTTTCCGTATGCTTTCCTACGCTGGCATTATCCAGATCAGGTTTGAGGGTCAGTAAAACTTCTCAGCACATGGCTCCCCTAGCACTTATATTTTTGTTGTATCTAATACTAGATTAGTATTTATTTTTTTATTTGTCAATAAAATTTTTTAGATATATAAAAATATATATTTGTTTTAAAATTAGGCTATGTTAGCCATCTTCGTGATAGATATGACATAAAAACAACCACGCCTTAGACTTTTCAATACATTGAATTATAAGATGTGGTTGTTTTTATGACTTATTATAAATTCTTCGTGATATAGTAATATTATTAAATCTACAGATTATAATTTATCGCTAATTTAAAAATTTTCATATTCTTTAGGTATTGGAATGTTAAATTCTTTACATAATAATTTTACATCATGAATATCACTTTCTCCAAATTCATACCCTAAGTGAAATAAGACTTGATTTTTAGCATTTATACAAGAAACCATAATATTTCCTATTTTTCCAACACCATCGAATATATTTTTTTGAAAAACTTCGCCTTCATAACATATGGTTCCATCACAGTTATCTTTAAACATATGTAAATCAATAATTCGTAATTTATTATCAGACCAAATAGTATGTACTTCACTTGTATACTCCACTACAATTTCATTAAATCCTTTATTTTTAATTATTTCAATAAATTTATTATAGTTTTTTTCTTCTACAAATAAATCAATGTCATTATGCTGACGTGTTTCTTTTCCAAGTAAAGCATCTACACCCCAACCACCATCTAACCATATTTCTATATTATTATTATATGCCCAACTCAATATTTCACAAGCATCATTTATTCCAATCACTTTATCACCTCTAAAAATTTCTATTTATATATAATATTAATAATATCTTCACTTCACATTATATAACAATTGTGAACTTAATTATATTATACAAAGTATTCAATTATTTTACAATTATAAAATGGTTTCATTAATTCTAAGTAAAGTTCCTTATTTTATATTAACTCAATGAATCTATTTCTAATAGTGGCTCTAGTTACATATGTATCCTTAGTAGCTACATTCACTAGCATATCTTTAATTCGGTCATTCTTTTTATTCTTCTTACTTAGTTGTAGAAATTTAAACCAAGCCAAATAATTATTGATATATTTTGTGGATACACCATTAAAAGTCATTAACCATCTCTTAAAGCTACTGTGAAGAGCATTTATATGCTGTAAATGATAAACACTATCTATCATTGATTTTCCCCTAGGAACTTGCTTTAACTCTATATTCAACTTATCCTTTATTGCCATATATGATTTATGTGAATCTACGCAAAAAGTAGCATCTTCACATATTTTATTGTCAAAGAAGTTAATTATTTGATTTGTTGTAATTCTGCCATTACAAACAGCACCCATAAGGATATTTCCTTTTCTATCAATTGCTGTCTCTATACAAATCTGCTCTTTTGATATTCCTCTTTTCTTCTTATCATTTTTACCTTTACCTCTTTTTCTAGGGTTTCTAGGCATTACAAATTTAGTACTTTTAGAATGATTCCCTTTAAAAGACTCCTTAATAAAGCATTCATCTACTTCAACTATACCTTCAACTTTATCATTTTTTAATGATAGATTGATTACATCAAGTATCCTATGACGCATGTAAAAAGACGTTTTAACACCTACTCCGACTTCTTCAGCACATTTTCTTATAGAAAGTCCTAATATCATTAATTCACAGTATTTTAGCCATTTATCTAAGCCTAATTTTGTATTAGAAAATGGAGACATAGTAAACTCATCAAAACTTGTACGACAACGTTTACATATATATCTTTGTCTTCCGTTAGATTTCCCATTTTTATTTACATCTTTACATTGACATTTGGGGCATTCGTATCCTTTAGAAAATCTACTTTCTTTAACATTATCTCTAATTTCAGAAGAATTAAATAAAGTACTTAATACTTCTTGTGCTACTGAAATTAACTCTGTAAGTTCATTCTTTTTTAAATCTTTTATCATAGCTTTTATATCTATTTTTGACATAATATTAGGTATCCTTTCTGCAAATTAGTTGAAATATAGTTTATACCTATATTATAGCCTATTTTAGATATAATTAATCACAAAGTTAGCTAACATAGCCTAAAATTAAAATTAGCTATATATCTTTGCTATAATCTAAAATTATAAAGCCTTCTTTTTTTAAATTTTCTATAAAATCATTTGGATTTTCTATTATATTTAATTTTTGATATCTACTTTTTTGTTTTATTTTATATTCTAATTTCATAGCTTCACTCTTTGTTTTACATGAAAAATATATCTCTAAATTTGAAAATCCTCTAGATTTGGTATACTTACTGTTTATACCAGTTTGGTGTTCTCTCATTCGCCTCTTTACATCAGTTGTGTAACCAGTGTATAGAGAATTATCCTTGCATCTTATTATATATGTATAGTACATCTTTCCTCCAATATAAATTTTATAAGCTATATATAAATATATAACTTTTTTTAAAGTTTTAAAATATTTATTTATACAAATTGATGTACTTTTAATTTTTAATTATTAATTAAAAATAGTGCCAGTAAAATTATACTGACACTACTTAATTTCTTACTTTGTTATTCTTCTACGTCGATTGCATTAACTGGACAGCTGTCTCTAGCTTCAACTGTAGCATCTTTGCAATCTTCTGGAACGTCTGAAGTAATAGCTTCTGCATATCCATCATCTGCAAGTGTAAAAACTTCAGAACAAATTGATTCACATAGTCCACATCCTATACATGTATCTTTATCAACACTAGCTTTCATATTAAAACCTCCATGAATATTTTATAAACTTCTATCTTATTATTTACAGAATATAAATATTAATTCATAAAGTTTTTAATTTTTTTAAATTACATAATCAGCTACATATTCTCCATTATTTTCCACTACATCAAATTTGCGACGTGTTTTTATTTGAGCTGGAATTCCAACTGCTGTACAGTTATCTGGTACATCTTCTAAAACTACGCTATTAGCACCAACTTTGACATTATTTCCAATTGTAACTGGACCTAATATTTTTGCACCCGAGCCTATTACTACATCTGAGCCTATAGTCGGATGTCTTTTAAAGGTATTTTCATTTCCAGTTGCCCCAATTGTAGCGCCTTGATAAATCGTAACTCTGTCTCCTATTATAGCTGTTTCTCCTATAACTACTCCACTTCCGTGATCTATTAATATTCCTTCGCCGATTTGCGCACCTGGATGTATTTCAATTTGTGTAAAAAATCTTGATATTTGAGAGATTAATCTAGCTATAAAAAATCTCTTTTTAGTATAAAAAAAATGCGATATTCTATACATAATCATCGCGTGAATCGATGGATAAAGTAAAAATAATTCTATTTTATTTCTAGCTGCTGGATCTGAGTCCACTATAAATTGTAAATCTTTTCTAACATGATAAAACATACTGTATACGACCTTCCTTTATAAATTTTAAAATATTCCCATAGACATATATTTGTCTACACCGTCGGGAGCTACTGTAACTACAACCTCATCTGGATTTTCATCACATAATTTCATAGCGCCAAATATATTAGCACCAGATGATATTCCTACTAATATTCCAAGTTTATTTGCCATAAGCTTAACTATTTTATAAGCATCTTCATCAGATACTGTTATAACTTTATCTACTATATTTTCGTCGTATATTTTTGGTATAAAATTTGCTCCTATTCCTTGGATTTTATGTGGACCTGCTTGATGTTGTGTTATAAGTGGTGATGATTTTGGCTCTATACCAATAACTTTTATGTCTTTATTTTTTTCTTTTAAATATTTTCCTACTCCTACTATAGTTCCTGCAGAACCAATTCCTGCAACAACTGTAGATACATTTTTTACTTCTTTTAGTATTTCTGGACCTGTGGTTTCATAATGTGCTTTTGGATTATCTTCATTATCAAATTGCCCTAGACATACATAATTTGAGTTTTTATCTAATAATTCATTTGCTTTATCTATTGAACCTGCCATACCCTTTGAGCCATCTGTAAGTATTAATTCTGCTCCAAATGCTTTTACTAATTGTCTTCTTTCAATACTCATAGTCTCAGGCATTATAATTATTACCTTGTATCCTTTTAGTTTGCCTGCCATTGCAAGAGCAATACCCGTATTGCCACTTGTAGCTTCAACTAAAACACTATCTTTATTTAATATTCCTTTTTCTTCTGCTCCATTAATCATATATAACGCTGCTCTATCTTTTATACTGCCACCTGGATTTGTTTTTTCTAGCTTAACAAATAAGTTCGGATATCCTATTTGTTTTAAATTTAAAATGGGTGTATTCCCTATCAAATCTAAAGCGTTGTAATATATCATTTGCTAACCCTCCCATTATTTACCATTTATCATTTTGATAATTATATTATATTATTATCATTTTGATATGTCAACCAAATTCCAGGATTTAGGTATAAAAAATTATCATTTTGATAATAATTATTTTTACTAGATATCGATAATTATTATCAAGTATTTTATAAATAGTTGATATAAAATACTTATTTTATATCAAACTGTTATCTTTATTTCCTTCTAAAAATTTTAAGATTGGATTTATATTTTCTTTTTTGGCGTTTTTTATATCCTTTTTTAAATCGACTAAATCAGAAGTAATTTTTCCTGAGCCGTATTTCACTCTAATTTTATCCATAAAATTCAATCTTTTATAATTAAAATCTCCCATAAGTTCAAAAAATTTTATATTTTTATATTTATATGTAGGCAAGAAATTAAAAAGCATGATTTCATCTAATGTATATAAGCCTAGGCCCACATAAAATATAATAATTTGTTTATCTTTTATTTTTTGAATATTATCTTTTATAAACTCAACACCTCTTATATATCCATTTTCTATAGGTGCGCCAAATATTATAGTGTCGTAGTTTTTTAAATCAGATCCCCTTATATCAGAAAGTTCATATAAATCAGCATCTATCTTTATCGCAAGCCATCCTGCATATTTTTTTGTTGTATTGTATTTTGTTGTATAAATGATTACTGTTTTAGACATAATAAAACCTCCAATTATTTATAATAATTAATAATTAGAGGTATCTTTTGACTTTCCTTTATTATTTTGTTTTTTTAACTTTTTCTAATTTATAAAAACAGTTTTTCGCCTAATAATGCAAAGTTTTGTAACATTAAAAACGCCTTTACATCCATTTTTTCTTTTGATTTTAATATATCATTTGCTCTATCTTGTGATATTAGCATAGCTTCTATATCTTCATCATCTTCTAAGTTGTCTTTATTTAACTCTCCATCACATGTACAAAAAACTAATGCAATAGATTCATCTGTCATTCCCGGTGAAAGATATGCTTTTTCCATTGTATAATTTTCGTTTATATCAAGTAAATTTAAACCTGTCTCTTCTTTTAATTCTCTTTTTACGGCTTGAATTATATCTTTATCTTCTTTATCTACAAGACCTGCTGGAAGTTCGTATAAGTAGTCATTTATAGGGACTCTAAATTGTTTTATTATAACTAATTTTTTATATTTTATATGATATGCAACTATACAAACAGCATCAACTTTGTCTTCTTTATTTTTTAAATAAAACTCTTCTAAAGCTTCTTTATCTTTTCTAGTAGCCACACTCCAGTGCTTATCTTGATTTAACTTATTTTTATATTCTAAGTCGTATAAACTTATAAAATCCCCTTTGTGAAGTTCCTTTATATTTTTAATTTTGTTGTTCAAATTACTCACCCTTTCATAGATATACAATTATTTAACTATTATATATCCCCTATCTTTTGTATTTTTTATATATTGATTTATTATATTTATATAATCTATTTTCTCTTTTTCAAGAGCGCTTTTTTCGACTTTTTTTTGTGAAATAATGTCTTTTATTTCATCTGCTACATTTTTTATCTGACTTGGATATCTCGCATCGATTATCTTTTCATAATTTATCTCAAAAGATGTTATATAGTAAATCTTATATTTATAGTCTTTTATCTTTATCCAAAATACTATATCCCTGTTTAAATTTAAAAGATGTTTTTGTTTTTTTACAATAGCTGAAAATAAATCGATTTCTTCTTTTATTTTTGCTGCTTCTTCAAATTTCAGATTTTGAATTTTTATATTCATCTCTTCATTTAATTTCTCTATTACAAAATTACTTTTTCCATTTAAATTGTCTTTTATATTTTCTACTATATCTAATCTTTTATCATTTTCTATATTTCCCCTACATACTCCTATACACTTATTTAAATCATAGCGTATACATTTATTTTGTTTTTTACATATTGGAAGTTTGTATATTTTTATAATTATTTCTTTTATAGTTTCAAGCTTTTTTTTAAATGAATACGGTCCAAAATAAATTCCGTCATCTTCTATTTCATTTTTTATTTTAATTATATTGTGATCTTTTTCATCTAAACATATATATTTGTATTTATCGTAATTTTTGAGAAGTGTGTTGTACATAGGTTTTAATTTGTGTATATTTTTACATTCTAAAAAAAGTGCATCAAACTCTGTGTCTGTTTTTATAATCTCTATATGAGAAATATTTTTTATCATTATCTCAATTTTATTAGAGCGATCTCTTGAATTTAGAAAATAGCTTTTTATTCGCTTGTTTAGATTTTTTGATTTTCCAATATACAACAGCCTATTGTCTTTATCTTTCATAAAATATACTCCTGATGACTGAGGTATATTTTTTAGTTCGTCTAATTTATAAGTAAATTTTTCATAATCAATTTCCATTTATAAATTTTTCTCTTCACTTTCTATAATTTTAGGTTTTGGCTTTTTCTCAGATATTATTGCAGATAATAAAATTATAACTCCACCTATAAGTTGATATATCGAAAAAGGTTCTCTAAGCAAAAATATGCTAAATACTACAGATGATACGGGGTCTATATAACCTAAAATAGCTATAGACTGCGCTTTTAAGTCTTTCATAGCTGAAAAATATAGACAATACGCTATTCCTGTATGTGCTATTCCTAATACAAGTATTAAGATTATAGATTTTATAGAATTAAATACAATTTTATCTCTGTATATAACCCAAGGCAAAAGCACCATAGATGCCATAAAAATCTGTATAAATGTCTTTTTGTAGTCGTCTACGTTTTTTATAAACTTATTTAATATAATTACACTCGCATATAAACATGCCGCCATAAATGCATTTATTATGCCTGAAGTTAAGTCTATATTCACATTAGATGTGTTGGTTTTAACGATTAATATAAGCCCACACATAGCACATATTACAGCTACAACCTTTTTTGATGTTAATTTTTCTTTTAAAAATATAGGTGATACAAATATGACGATAACTGGGGCCAAGTAATATACAATAGTTGCATTTGCAACTGTTATATAGTTATATGAATTAAATAAAAATACCCAGTTAAATCCTATCGCCATGCCTGATATTATAAGCACTATTATGCTTTTTTTATCTTTCTTTTTATATTCATTTTTTGAAGTTTCTAAATAAATATCTTCATCTGATTTTTTCTTACTTCTCATTTTAATTAGTAAAACAATACCAAGAAATATACTTCCTATTATTCCCCTAAAAAAAGATATCTCTACAGATTCTAAAGAAATATTTTTTACAAATACTCCGAGGCTCCCCCAAAGTAACATAGCAATTAATACTTTTATTGTCGCCTTATTCATAATATTCCCCCTTAATATAGACTTATTTATTATAACCATTTATTAATTATCTCTTCTAAATCACAGTGCATATACTCTTTTACTTCACTCCCCTTTACAGAGTAAGAAGTTCCTTTTGAGCAAAATATTGAATTTGATGTAAAATCTTCATCAGCATCTTTATTGTAATTTTTTAATTCTATTATTTCGTCTTGATTGTGGCAATTGTCATATCCATCGTAGTTTAGTGAAATTCTTCCGCTTCCCTTTGTAAAAGAAATAAGTTCTAATTGGTAGTCCATAAAAGTAGAAACTGGTCCTCTTCCGCTTATTATTGATTTATTGTTTATATTTTTTATTTCGAAAGTTCCATTTAATCTTTGAATATCAGATATAACCCTTCCAAAATAATTATCATCTACTTCTATTTCAAAATTATAAAAAGGCTCTAGTATTATACTTTCACATTGCTCAATCCCCTGTCTTATAGCTCTATAAGTTGCCTGCCTAAAATCGCCACCGCTTGTATGTTTTTTATGGTCTCTTCCATCTATTAAAGTTATTTTTAAGTCGTCTAAATCAAACCCACATAATACTCCATGGTGTTTTCTTTCAAGTACATGTGTTTTTACTAGATTTTGTGAGCCTATATCTAAGTTGTCTACATGGGCCTTGCTTTCAAATATTATCCCACTTCCTCTGTCATTTGGCTCTATTTTTAGGTGAACTTCTGCATAGTGTTTTAGAGGCTCGTAATGTCCACTTCCTATACAAGGTGTTTTTATACTTTCTTTATATAAAATTTCACATTTTCCAAAATCAACTTCAATATCAAATCTATTTAATATAAATTCTTTTAGTATTTCTAATTGAACTTTTCCCATTATACTTATGCTTATTTCTTTTAATTTTTCACTATAAACTACGTTTAAACTCGGCTCTTCAGCTTCTAAAATCTTAAATATATCTAATACATCTTTTATATTTAGATTCTCATCAAATACTACCTTTGTTCTAAGAGTTGGAATTATAGTGTCTTTTCTAGTTTGTTTTAAAAAATCTATATTGTCATTTGATTTTAAAGTTATATACTGACCTATTTCAAGGTTTGTAGGTCCTATTATGGCTCCTATTTGGCCCGCTGATATATTATTATTTATCTGCTTTTTTTCTCCATTTTTTATAAATATAGAGTTTACTTTTTCTTCTAGTATTTTATCTTTATAAAAATATTTTATCTCGTCTTTTACATTTAAGCTTCCACTTAAAACCTTTATGTACACTTCTTTATTTTTATCTTCGTATTTTATATTACATACCTTTGCTAAAAATTTTTCATCTTCGTTGTAAGAAGTCGTAGTAAGGTAGTCAAATGCTTTTATAAAGCTTTCAATTCCTATATCATTTAATGCTGAACCTCTAAATATTGGATATATATTACAAGATTTTATTTGTTTTATTAGATTTTTATTCCAAAGCTCTCTATTGTATCCAGAGTCAAAATATATATCCATTAGATTTTCATCTCTTTCTGCTATAAAATCTATAACATCTTCACTAAAATCTTCATTTTTAAATTCATCTGTTAAATCAATTATATTTTCATCTAATTTTTGCTTTATATCTTCTAAAACTTCTTCTAAAAAATAGTTTTCGCTGTCTATTTTATTTATAAAAATAAAAGTAGGTATGTTTTTCTTTTTAAGTAATTTAAAAACTGTAGATGTATGTGACTGCACTTTTTGCACACCACTAACTACAAGTATAGCATAATCTAAAAAGTCTAGACTTCTCTCCATCTGACCACTAAAATCGATATGACCTGGAGTATCTACAAGAAAATATTCATTTTCATTATAAAAAAATCTAGCAATTTTAGAAAATACCGTTATGCCCCTTTTTCTTTCGATTTCATAATTATCTAAAAAAGTATTTTTATGATCTACCCTACCTCTGTTTCTTATCGCCTTTGTATGATATAAAATTTGCTCTGATAAAGATGTCTTTCCTGCATCGACGTGCGCTAGTATTCCGATTGTTTTAATCATTTTATACCTCTTTCTTTAATAAACTTATAATAATACTTTTTTTAGTAAATAATACTTAAAACTATATTATCACACAAAGGAGGTCTTTTGATGATTAATTTAAATTTAAATATAGTATCTACCTTGATTTTGTCCATTATATTATATTTATTTGCAAATTTTATCAAAGATAAATTAAAGATTTTTAATACACTTTGTATCCCGACACCTGTTATAGGAGGTCTATTTTTTTCTATACTGATTTTCTTTTTAAAAAAATTTAATCTACTGGAGATAACTATGGATACGTCGCTTATGCCTTATTTTCTTTCTGCATTTTTCATAAGTATTGGTTTTTGTATAAATATATTTAGTGCAAAGGGCGGCGGAAAATTATTATTTCTATATTGGCTTTTATGTGCATTTTTAGGACTTTGTCAAAATCTAATAGCATTTTTTTTATCTAAGTTTTTACATATTACACCTCTGCTTGGCTTTATGTGTGGCGCTGTATCTATGGAAGGTGGACATGGATATTCGCTGGCATTTGGAACTACTATAGAGAGTATCGGCATAGAAAACGCCGTAGCAATAGGAATTGCCGCTGCTACATTAGGTCTTATAAGCGGAGGATTACTAGGTGGCCCTGTTGGAAAAGCTCTAATACAAAAATACAATCTAAAGCCACTTACAAGAAGTAGTAATTTATCTAATATTTCTAAGACTAAAAATAATATACCTAAAAATAAAGCAAATTTGACTCCTATGATCTTTTTAGAAAATGTCTTAATGTTGCTTTTGATTATGAATATATCGTTTTTTATATCGAACATAATAAATTTAAAAACAAATATCTTAATTCCAAATATAGTAATAGGTATGCTTTTATCTGTAATAATTTCAAATATAAATATCAAAGTTAAGTTTTTTGATTTTTATCAGGATTTATTTGAATTTGTGCAAAATGTAGCATTAGATGTGTTTTTAACTATGGCGCTTATGAGTATAGATTTATATGCATTATCTAGCTTATTAGGTCCAATAGTATGCATAGTTCTTTTCCAAGTTTTATTTGTACTTGTTTATGGAGTATTTGTATGCTTTAGAGTCTTAGGTAAAAATTATGACGCTGCTATTATGGTAAGCGGTCTTATTGGACACACATTAGGCGCTACACCTAATGCACTTGCAAATATGTCGACACTTACAAACAAATACGGCAAAAGTGAAACTGCATTTTTAGTAGTGCCTATGGTAGGTGCATTTTTACTTGATGCATTTTCAATGCCTTGCATATTGTTTTTTATAAATTTTCTAAAATAAATACATAAAGCTGTATTAAAAAACATAAATTTTATCATAATAAAAAATAAAGAAATCTTTATTTTAATTTTTTATATAGATTTCTTTAATAATATTTACGTAAATTATACTTATCCACAATATAAAAGGAAGTTTATTTCCTATATATTATAAATAAAATTTATTAGAAAGTTGTGATATCTATGATGAAAAGTAATTTAAACTGTATAGTATCTAGCTGTGCATACAATCACGACGGATATTGTTATGCATCTCATATAAAAGTAAGCGGTTACGATGCTACAGATTTTAAAGATACAAATTGCGACACGTATGTAAAAGGCTCATTTGAGTCTTTAAGTTCAAAACAAGACGACAGTATCACAAATAGCCAAAATATTAGTTGCTCTGCTAAAAACTGTACATATAACTTTTATGGAGGTTGTAATGCAGCCCATGTTTTAATATCTAAAGAAAACGGAAATTGCGATACTTTTAGAGTCAAAAACTAATAAAAGGAATCTCAGGCGAGATTCCTTTTTTATTTATATTATTTCTTGTTTCATTACTGGATTTTTTGATTGATATTTTTGCATTTCATCAATCATTTTTTCTTTTATAGTTTTTGCAAGTTCCACAGTTTTAAGTCGTGGATTTTCTAAATGTTCATATATAGGATCTAAAAATTCAACTTCTACATCTTTAGAATTTATCTTTCCTATTGGTTCATATCCTTCATATGTATTTAGAGAGTTTTTTATTACCATAGGAACTATTGGACATTTTGCTTTATATGCAATTTTTAAGGCACCTGCCTTAAAGTCAGATACTAAAGATTTAGGGTCTTTTACCCAAGTTAAATCTCCTTCTGGAAAGATAGCCATACTTTGACCTTCTTTTATATTTTCTGCACATTTATTAATGCTTTTTATACCTTCTCTATTATTTTCTCTGTTAATGTATACAGATTTTGTAATATCTATCCAATGTTTTACAATTGGGATATTTCTCCAAGTAGGGACATCTGCAATTACTACACCAACTGGTTTTGGTATACTAGATATAAGTATAAAACTATCAAGCATACTAGAGTGATTAATTACAAATAGTACGGGTTCTTTTGGAACTCTTTCCTTACCTAAAATATTTAGCTTAATATTTACTAAATCCAGAGATTTAGTAGCTTGACTTTGTAAAAACTCGAATTTTTCCTCATTAGAGTATTTTTGCGGACTTTTAGTGAATTTTCTAACAAGTGGCAAAGAGGAAATAAACCCTATAATCTGAAATATTGCGAACTTCAAATAATTAAACACTTCTCACAGCTCCTCATCTTATATATTTTTCCAATAAATCATTGTATCACAAAACTACTCCTTTCGTAAATATTTTTACTAATTACAAAAAGTTTATTCTAATTTTTTTTTTAATATATAAACTTTATAAAGGGGGTTTTGTGTATGGATGATAGAACACTTATAATAAATATTAATACTTTCACAGGAGAATACATAAATTTAAATTTACCTGTTGAATTTGTAAAAAGACTGATAAACAATAATTGCTTTGATTTTTTCTATTATAGAGAAGATGCTATAGACTGCGAAAAGTTTCTTAAACTTGTAAAAGATGCCTTTAATTACGAGTTGACAGGTTATATAGGCGAAATTAAAACTGTAGACAACAACCATATTGAGCTTATGATAGAGTAGATTTTTACTCATATACGATTTATATGGGATTTTCTGGGTATATATTAGATATAGAGTATTGATTTTATATATTATGCCAGGAGGTCATTATGGATAGATTATTAGAATTAATAAATAGAAAGTTTTTAAAAGACAGTGAGTTTTTAGAATTAGAAGATAATGAAAATGTAATTTCATGTGAATATTATAGACCACATAATGCTCATTACAAGGAATTTTTAGTTACTATAAATAATAACGGCAAAATTGAAGAACATATTGTTTGCTATAAAGCAATGTAGATTAAATTATAAAAGGGATAAGTGTAAATCAAATTTACAATTATCCCTTTTTATTTTCACTTAATTTTATTGAGCTTTTGCTGTAACTTTATTTTGAGCATCTTTTGGGAAGTTTTTCTTAAAGAATATAACAAACATAGTAGTTGTTGTTAAACAAGCAATTATATCTGCTATTGGCTCTGCAAGTAATACAGCTGTAAGTCCGTCACTTATAAACATTGGTAGTATAAATATTAGCGGAACTAATAGTATCATCTTTCTAAGTAAAGCTAAGAATAAAGATATTTTAGCTTGACCTAATGATAAGAAAGTTTGTTGGCATGATAATTGCATACCGAATATTCCCATTCCAGCAAAGTATATTCTCATACTCCATGAAGTCATCTCTACAAGAGCTATATCGCCACTAAATATTTTTACAAAGAATTCAGGGAATATCATAAGTAGTGAAACTGCACACATTGTAAAAGTTAAACTAGAGATAAATAGTAATTTAAATGCTTGTTTAACTCTGTCGTATCTTTGTGCACCATAATTATAACTTAATATAGGTTGAGCACCTTGTGTAAGACCTGTCATAGGTAACATTATCATCTGCATCATACTACTCATTATAGTCATAGCACTTACTGCTATATCACCGCCGTATTTAAGTAGCTGATTGTTTAAACTTATTAAAACTATACTTTCTGTAGATTGCATTATAAATGGTGCAATACCTAAAGCCAATGTTGCTAATACTACATCTTTTTTTAGTTTTAGATGTTCTTTTCTTATTTTTAATAATGTTTTATTTCCAAATAAGAATTTAAGTACAAACATAGCAGATACAAATTGTGAAATTATAGTCGCAAGAGCTGCACCTTTTACACCTAGATTTAATCCAAATATAAATATTGGATCTAGTATTATATTAAGACCTGCCCCTATTGCAACTGTTATCATCCCTATTTTTGTAAACCCTTGAGTATTTATGTATGGATTCATTCCCACAGCTATTTGAACAAATACTGTTCCTATAAGATATATAGATAAATAATCGATAGCATATTGTGCTGTATTTGAACTTCCTCCAAATGCCATTACAATTTGTTCTTTAAATATAAAGAATACTGTTGTTAAAATTAAACCAATTATAATAATTAGTGAGAAGCTGTTTCCTAAAATCTCTTCTGCACCTTCTTTGTCTTTTTGCCCCATTTTTATAGCAACTCGTGGACTCCCGCCAAATCCCACAAGTGAACTAAATGCTGTTACTAAAAGTACTATCGGAGTTACTATACCAATTCCTGCCATAGCTAAATCTCCACTTGGCATTCTACCAATAAAGATTCTATCTACCATGTTATAAAGTAAATTCACTATTTGAGCTATTATAGATGGAACTGCCAAAGTAACTAAAAGTTTTCCAATACTCCCATTTTCTAAGTCTGCGTTTTTTTTCTTACTCATCTCAATCTCCTTTTTATTAATACATTTTTTGCAATAAGAAAATTATACCATATCATTTGTAAATAAGAAAACTTTTTTATTTTATACAAAAAATATTTTATTTATATAAAACAAATTGTAAATTGTTTGTATTTATTATAAATTAATTATATTTACTCCATAACTTCAAATAAATCTATTATTTCATCTCTCGACAATGTCTTTATAGATTTATTTTCTTTTAGATTTAAATTTATTATTTCATCTGCTAATTCTTTTTTATATTCCTTTATAGCGTCTACCTTTTCTTCTACAGTATCTTTAGATATTAGTTTTACGACATCGACTATATTCTTTTGTCCTATTCTATGTGCTCTATCGCTTGCTTGATCTTCAACAGCTGGATTAAACCAAGGGTCAAAGTGAACAACCATAGATGCACTAGTTAAATTAAGACCTGTACCGCCAGCTTTTAATGATATTAAAAATACTTTTTTAGATTTATTAGTATTAAAATCTTCTACTAATTCTAATCTATCTTTAGCATTTGTCTTTCCATCTAGATAATTAAATTCTATGTTTTCTTTTTCTAGTTTATCTGCTATAAGCGATAATACTTGTGTAAATTGTGAAAAGACTAATATCTTTCTATCTTTGCTATATTTTATTATCCTCATAAGCATCTCTAACTTAGAGTTTTTGCCTTTATAGTTTTTAACTACTAGTTCAGGCGATATACTAAGCATTCTCAATTTAGTTAAGTATGAAAATAAAGTTATGTTGTCGCTATTTGTATCTATTATTTGTTTTTTTAGCATATTTAAAAAAGTATTGTAGACTTTTTTATGCTCTTTATCTAGTTCAACATAAAATTTCTGTTCTATTTTGTCTGGAAGTTCGTCTATAACGTCTTTTTTTCTCCTTCTCAATATAAAAGGCTTTATCATCTTCTTTAAAAGATCTGAATTTTTATCGTCTCTTACAAATATCTTTTCAAATCTTAATTTGCTGTATAAATATCCAGGCATTATAAAATCAAATATAGACCAAAGCTCTAAAAGATTGTTTTCAATTGGAGTTCCTGTAAGTGCAAATTTTGATTTTGCATTTATATTTTTTATAGCATGTGTTATAACTGAATCTGGATTTTTTATATTTTGAGCTTCATCTATTATTAAATAGTCGAACTTTAAGTTTTTATATTCTTCCATGTCGTTTTTATATGTAGTATAAGTCGTAAGTATAACGTCGTAGTCTTTATATTTTTGCAGTGTTTTTAGTCTTTTTTCTTTATTTGAGTATACAACTCCTACTTTTAAATCTGGTGCAAATTTCTCAAATTCGCTTTTCCAGTTGTATATAAGCGCTGTCGGAGTAATAACAATACTTTGCTTATTTTTTGCTGAAAGTAAAAATGCTATTGTCTGTATAGTCTTTCCAAGACCCATCTCATCTGCAAGTATCCCACCAAAGTTGTAATTTGATAATGTCTTTAAAAATTCAAATCCCTCAATTTGATAATCTCTAAGACTTGCATTTAGATTTTGAGGAACTTCTATATCCTTATTTAATTTATCGTATTTTTTAATTACATTATCTACATATTTTTTGCCATTTATAAAACTCATTTCTTCATCTTGTAGTATATTTTCTAAAAACATAGATTTATTATTTGGTATTTTTATCTTTTCTAAATCGTCAAATAACCCCAAAATATCTATTATCTTAAATACTTTTTCTAAATCATTATCTCTTAAATCGATATAACTTCCATTAGGCATAAGGTGGTATTTATAGTTGTCTTTATACGATTTAAAAATTCTATCGTATTCACTTTTATCTACTCCCTCTATTTCTAAGTTTGCACCTAAGTTTGAATTTCTAGACTGAGTTATATCAAAAATAACTTTTGGATTTATGACGACGTCTTTTTCATCTAAAGTCTCTTTATTTTTATCTTGAAGATATTTTACACCTTTTAGTACTACGGCTACCATATGTGGACATATTCTCATCTCACCTGTAGTAAATACGCTATCTTGGCAATCACAACTTATATTTGATATTATCCTCGTATTATAATCTATACTTATCATAGCTGTATAAGTTCTTCTATGGTACTCATCATATACACTTCCATAAAAATTTGCATTAGATCCATTTAAGTTAGTGTAATTATTGCTTACATAATTGTTTTTATAAAAGACAAAACCACTATTGTATTTTTCTCTTTGTGTATTTCGTCTAAGTATCTCACTTATATTTGAAATTTCCATATTTTCACCTCATATCTTATTATCCTATAAATTTAAAATATTATAACGTATATATTTATTACAAATTAAAAAAAGAGCGTTCTATGCTCTTTTTGATATAAAATTAATTTTTATAATTCGTTTATATTCCTATATGTAATATTGTTTTTTATTTCATTAAAATCTTTAGGTTTATATTTAATAATATCTTTCATCACTTCTGAAAAAGTAAGTGGTTTATTTATAAAATTAAAAATATCGTACTCTTTATTTTCATATCTACAAAGCCTTATCTTACCATCATAACTAAGTGTTATCTTGTCACAACTCCAGCAGTTTGTATCATAAAACCTAGATACTATACCTATTTTACCTCTTGAATTAGGGTTTTTGTAATAATATCTACATACTTTGTCATATGATTTTATTTTAGTCATGTTGTCCATATTATTTATTATATCAGCTACATTTAAATAACCTTCGTTAAATAAACCATCTAACTTCCCTACATACATCATTTCAAAGAACCTCAAAGTTATTGGAAAATTATTTGCAAGTTGTATAAAATCATCCATCTCATCATCGTTAAAATTCTTTATGATAAGTGTATCTATAGTCGTTTCTATCCCTAAATTAAGTGCTGTAGAAAATGATTTTAATACAAGCCCTAAATTTCCTCCTCTAGTTAAAGATTCGTATTTGTATTCTTTTAATGAATTAATCTGTATATTGACTTTGTCTAAGCCTGCATTTTTTAATTTTAGACCTTGTTCTGAAAATTTAATTCCATTAGTAGTTAAACTAACTTCTTCTATATTACAGTAATTTTTTGCATAATAAATAAGGTCAACTAAATTAGGATTTAGAAGTGGTTCGCCGCCCGTAAATTCAATTTTTCTTATCCCTAATTCTGACATTGACTTTATTATAAATTTATAATCATCCACACTCAAATATCTACCTTTATTATATGTAGCTACGTCATTATATGGCATGCAATACGTACAATTTAAATCACATATATTTGTTAAAGATATATTCAAATAATCTATATCTCTATTAAATCCATCCTTCATTTATTCAACCTCAATATCATTTTTTATACTATTATATCATAATTTAATTTATATATTGTGCATTTATATATTTTTTATATAAATATACAAAAATCCACCCTCTATATTTAGAAGATGGATTTTTTCTATCTTTTTTTAGCTTTTTTCTTTTTATTTTTAGAAATATTTTTGTTTTTATTTTCAACTTCTTCATATCCTGGAGGCGGTATCTTTTTATATATAGTTTTAAAACAATTAAATGTTATTCCTAATGCAAAAGCTGCTGCTAATAATAATATTGGCAGTTTTTTTATAAATATTATGCACACAATAAATATTATAAGTCCTACTAAACTAAAATATACATTCATCTTTTGCCATCTCTCCATATGTAACCCCTCCTTTAGTATTATATTTCGATAAAAAAATATATTATCCTTTTTTATTGTACAATTTATAATTATTTTTTCTAACTTATATCTTAAATTTATAAAAATCTACATATTATATAATTTATTTCAATATACATTGGAATAAATGTTTTCTCTCTACACTATGTTTAAAAATGTGACATATAATAAAAAACTTTTATATATTTTTTACTTTTTTTATGTGGAAATTTAATCCAAAAAGTACTATCATAAAGTAGTTTATATTTTATGGAATTGGAGGAAAATAACATGAATACACAACAAATAATAGCTATCTCTATTTTCGCTATTGTAATGATACTTATAATAAGTGAAAAAATAGATAGAACTGTTGTAGCATTATCTGGTGCTGCCTTGATGTTTCTATTTAAAATAGTTACATTTGAAGAAGGAATTAGCCATATAGACTTTAACACATTATTTGTACTAATTGGCATGATGATTGTAGTCGCAATCGTAAAAAAATCAGGATTATTTGAATACGTCGCAATATTAACAGCCAAAATCTCAAAAGGAGATCCGTCTAAAATCATGGTTTATTTTATGATAATAACAGCCGTTTTATCTGCAATACTTGATAACGTGACAACTGTATTATTAATAGGACCTATGACACTTGTAATTAGCGATATTCTTTCTATTAATCCTATTCCGTTTTTAATGACACAAATTATCGCATCTAATGTCGGAGGTACTTCAACATTAATCGGTGACCCACCTAATATTATGATCGGTAGTGCTGCTGGGCTTAGTTTTGGTGATTTCGTAGTAAATCTAGGACCAGTAATTTTAATAATTCTTTTACTATTAATATTTATATTTAAATTTATTTATAGAAAAGAATTAGTAAAAAGTCCACAAGCCGAAGAATTAATCTCAAACTTAGATGAAAAAAAAGCTATCCAAGACAAGACATTATTAATAAAGAGTTTATTTGTTCTTGCACTTATATTAGTAGGATTTATGACTCATAGTAAATTGGGTATTGAATCTTCTGTAGTCGCAATAACTGGAGCTTGTATATTATTATTAATCGGAAAACAAGACCCTCACGAGATAATATACAGCGTTGAATGGCCTACTATAGCCTTTTTTGCTGGATTATTTATAGTTGTAGGTGGTCTTTCAAATACCGGTGTAATCTCAATGCTTGCTAAATTATTAGTTGAAAAAACTCATGGTGATGTAATTCTTACAATGTTTTTACTTCTTTGGATTTCTGCAATAGTTTCATCATTCTTAGACAATATACCTTTTGTAGCTACACTTATCCCACTAATACTTACAATGCATACTCAAGGTATGGATGTAACACCACTATGGTGGGCTACTTCACTAGGTGCATGTCTTGGTGGAAATGGTACACTAATCGGTGCATCTGCTAATGTAGTCTTAGCTAGTGTAGGTCAAAAGCATGGATATCCTATCACCTTTAAAAGTTTCTTAAAGGTAGGTTTTCCTATAATGATATTTACAGTAATTATTTCAACAATTTATTTAACAATAAAATTTGCGATATAGATATTTAAATTTATATAAAAACTATTTTTGCATAAATTTAAAAAATATTTTTTATCCATATTTACATATACTTTAATAAAGTATTTTCAAAAGGGAGGTAAAGTTTTATGTCATTTAACAGAATTGATTCAGTCAATGGTGACTCAATTGAAATAAGACTTAGACAGTTAGGTGCTAGCAAAATCCAAAAAGTGCAGGGCTGCCTTTATTTTATAAAATTTATACTTGATGATGACTTTGAGGTTATGTATACATACAATATAAATGCAAAGAATAAATATTTCTTACAGAGGATAGAGCCATATCCAATACCTAATGGTACATTCTCAACTGAAGTAAAGATAGTTGATTTTATAAAAAAAGATATAGCTAAGTTTAGAAAAGGAATTAAAAGCGAACATTTTGACGATTTCTTAGAGGCTACAGCTCAAGCAAATAAATTTGTAAGACAATTAGATGATTTTTATTTAAATTATCAAGTAGAAGAAGATAGCTTAGTAAGCGATTCACTAGGTCAAATAAATACTACTATAGACAATTTAAATAAACGTCTTGAAAGTTTAATAAATCACTCTAAAAAAATCGATTAAAGTCTAAATAAATACGCTAAAAAGGCTATCATATTTATATAGGTAGCCTTTTAATTTTCTTTTAGTTTATATAAATTTATTTCTTACGTTTTAATTTTCTTAATTCTTTATTTGTGAAACGGCTCAATATGAGTCGCTACTTGTATATTTTTATTTAACTTTTCTCTCATAGTATTTTCAATATTGTGAGTTAGCTCATGTGATTTTTCAACGGTCATATCCGGCTCAACCATAATATCCATATCTATATATATATTATTTTCACATCCTCTACTTCTAATATTTTTAATATATTTTATCTCGCTAAATTCTACAACAATTTCTCTTATTATATTTTCATCTATTACAGCACTATCTACTAAAATACTAATAGTCGATTTGAAAATTTCATATGCACCGTGCAAAATAAATATTCCAACAACAAACGATACTAACTTATCTATTATTACTGGAAAACCTAGCTTTATACATATTAAAGTTATCAAAACACCTAGAGATACATAAACATCACTTTTTGTGTGAAGAGAATCTGAAACTAAAATGTAGCTGTTGACCTTTTTACCAACGCTATATTCATATTTAGTTACAATTATATTTATTATCAAGGTAATTATTAAAATTACAAAACTAATCGTAGTCATATTTAAGCTTTCTGGATTTTTAATTTGTAAAATAGCCTCGGCTACAATTTTTAATGCAATAAATACCATCATCATTCCAATAAATAAACTAGATAGCATCTCAAATTTAGTATGACCATAAGGATGTGTTTTGTCCTTTGGTCTTGCAGCTATCGAAATTCCCACAATGCCTACAATATTTGAAGCAGAATCAGAAAGTGAGTGAAAACCATCGGCCAAGACACTTGAGCTATTTGTCAAGCTTCCAACAACTATCTTCATAACTGTTACAGCTAAATTCGCCACAAGGATGAATAATAAGATATTTTTTACTTTCTTATATTTGTCCATAACCTTCCTCCTAATATCTGTGAGAAATTTTACATAATTATTTTTTTATATAATAATAGTATATTGTTGTAATTTTTTTTTGTGATTTTATTTTTAGTTTAATTTAAAATTTATAATATTTTGTATATAAATACTAAATTATTAAATATGCAAAATAATATCAAATATTAATACTCTGTGTTTTTATAATACTTACTATATAATAAAAAAAGCTACCAAAAATCAGTAGCTTTTTTTATATGTTAAATATATTTTATTATTTTATATTGTGTCCATGATCATGGCCACATCCATTTCCTTTTGAGTGGTTATGAGAACATGCGTCGTTTACTGAGAACTCTTGTAACTTATTTTCTTTTAATAATTTTAAGTTAGATTCTATAGTGTCATTTATACCTCTATAAACTTTAGTTCCCATTTCATTTAATTTCATTATAGCTCCAGCGCCTATTCCACACACTATTATAGCATCTACTTCTTGACCTTTTAGTGCTTTTAGTGGTTGGCATTTGCCGTGTTCATGACCTAAGTCACCGTTATTTATACTTTTTATTTCTTTTGAATCTAAGTCGCATATAATAAATTCTGGTGCAGAACCAAAATGACCATATGGCAAACTTTCCATTCCTTTATTTTCTGAAACTGGTATACATACTTTCATATCTACATCCCCCTATTTTTACAACACTTTTTATTTAACTTACAATTTGCACAACAATTAAGTTGTATTTCATTTAATTTTTCTTTGTTTATAAATGTGTCGTCTTCAATATCGTTTATCATCTTTAAAAACAACATAGCCTCATGAAAACAATCATCATTTATAATATACATAACTGTATATCCCTGTTTTATTCCTGTGACAATCCCGGCTTCTTTTAGCACTTTTATATGCTGAGAAACTGCTGAATCTGAAATTCCAAGATGTTTTGAAATACCCTTTTGGCAAATTGTCTTTTTAGAGATAATTAACAATATCTTTAGCCTTGTTTCATCGCTCAACGCTTTAAAAACTTTTACTAAATCCTTCATAATTAACTCCTTATTTAATTAAGTATTTACTTAATTAAATAATAGTACTCTTAATTGAAAAAGTCAACTTATTTACCACTTTTATATGCTTATATTTTTGTATTAGGATTTAAATATTGACCGTGCGCTTTAGTTTTTTCTTTATAATTTATTGAAAATTTAGGACATCTTTATCTACTTCAAAGTCAAAATTATTATTTTTTAAACAATCCACAATAGAGATTATTTTCTCTCCTGTTTGTCCCGATATTTTCTCTGCTACATATTTACTGTTTCCTGTTGCTGAAAAATAAAAAATCATTATATTCCTCCTTCTAATAAATACTTTAAGTATATTTTTGCGTCTTCCTTTGATAAAATATTTTCTTTTAAAAATCCCCACTCTAATACTAAAACAACTGTATTGCTGTAGTGTTCTAAAAGCATTTCATGTGGTACCTTCTTTTTCTCAATACAACTGCAACCTTTTATTTTTATATTTATTTGATTTTTCATATATATTTTAAAAATTTGCATAAACTCTCCATTTGGATTATTTTGTTTTGTTATCCTTCTGAGTATTTCTATATTTTTTTCAAAAAAATCGTAAAGGCTGTTAAATAAATCATACATTTTTTCATCAGTATCCATATAATCATAGTCATTTTGAAAATCTATTTTTTCTCCAAAACAATCCCAACAATAATTGAGAAGATCATACTTATCTTCAAAATAATTATAAAAAGTAGCCCTTGGATAATTGCTTATCTCACAAATTTCGCTGACCATTATATTTTCAAATGGTTTCTTTGAAAGCAATTCAATCATTGTACGACTAAAGTCTTCCAAAGCCCTTTTAGCAAATCTCGTTTTATTTACTTTTTTCATAAATTTCTCCTTTATAAAAAATCTGTATTCTAAATACTTTCAAAATATATTTAAGATAATTATATTTAAATAAACATAATCATTTAGATTTTATAAAGTCTTTAGACATCTGTAAATATATCTCAAAATATTTTTTATATAAATCTTCAGTAGTAGTTATATGTCTAAATATAGACATATTTATATTTTTGTCTATATTTATAATAATAAATTCAAAACAATCATCATTGAATATAAAATATACTCAAATACTAAAAAAAAGACGGCATAAGCCGTCTTTTCTAAATATCTATCAAAATCTTTTATATTATTTAGATTTTTTTGCTATATATTCTACTGCATTTAATGCAGCTGTTAAACCTTGACCTGCAGATTTTAAGTATGAGTATGGTCTTCCGACACAATCTCCACAAGCAAATAATCCATCTATATTTGTCTTCATATTTGCATCTACTTTTATATGTTCACCGTTTAACTCTAATCCTGGAACTAAATTTTTAGGTGACATACTGTCTTTTATTATGAATACGCCATCTATATCAAGTGATTCATCTTGGAAGTTTAATTTATTTACTAACATTTCACCTTGTATTTCTGTAGGTTTTTTATCTAGTATTTCAACTCCTGAATCTATTAATGATAAATCTTTTTTGATGTTATTTCTCATAGGTACAAAATATGTTTTATTTGCTATTTCGTTTAAGAAGTTAGCTTCATGTATCGCTTCTTCGTTATATCCAAGTACGCATACATCTTTTCCTTTGTAAAGCGGTGCATCGCATGTTGCACAGTAACTTACACCTCTTCCTAGGAAAGTGTCTTCTCCTTCTATTGATTTAGCACTATCTAGACCTATTGCAATTATTACAGTAGTCGCTTCAAACATTTCAGATCCACTTGCAAGTGCAAAGTAATCACCCATAGAGTATACATTTGTTATTTTATGTTCGTCAATTTGTATATCCATAGATTCTATATGATCCATAAAATGTTGTTTAAGGTTAGCTCCTGATATATTGTAAAGACCAAGATAGTTGTCTATTGATGGAGCTTTTTCAATCTTAGTACTAAGCGATTTATTTCCAAATATTATAAAACTTTTATTTCTTATTTTTGCATTAACTGCAGCACTAAGACCTGCTGGTCCGCTTCCGATTATCGCTATATCATATCTCATAATATCACCTTTTTATAAGTGTGCTTCAACTTTTGATTTTAACACGTCTTTTGGCATGAATCCCATTAAAGTATCTACTTCTTCTCCATTTTTGAATATTTTCATTGTTGGAACTGATACTATTCTGAATTTTTGAGCTAAATCCATACTTTGGTCTATATCTACTTTTACAAAGTTTACATCAGTTAATTCTTCGCTTAATTCTTCAAATACTGGAGCAAGCATTTTACAAGGTCCACACCAAGTTGCGAAAAAGTCTACTACTACAACTCCACTTTCTACTGTATTATTGAATTCATTTGAGTTTATTATTTTAGCCATTTATATATCCTCCTAAATTATATCTACTATATTAACAATTATACCCATGTTTTTGGAAGAGTACCATTTTTTTATTCTGTTAATTTTTTCTAATCTTCATCTATAGGTATAATTATTTCAAACTTTGTCCACTTACCATATTCTGAGTCTACTTTTAATTTGTATTTTAGACTCTCTGAGATTACTTTTGCTATTGAAAGTCCTATTCCAGAGCCGTCTATATCTTTATTTCTTACATTTTCACTTCTAAAGAATCTATCGAAGAGATGAGGTAGTTCTTCTTTTTTTATACCAAGTCCATTGTCTTCGATTTTTATATATATTTTTTC
Source organism: Clostridium sp. 2218st1_F5_2218SCRN_220325 (assembly GCF_039062665.1). NCBI lineage: Bacteria > Bacillati > Bacillota > Clostridia > Eubacteriales > Clostridiaceae > Clostridium > Clostridium sp. 2218st1_F5_2218SCRN_220325. The sequence goes on from NZ_JBCLNH010000023.1 coordinate 41,562, forward strand.
ATCTTTTTCACTTAGAGAAATTTTTATATAGTCCTCTTCTTCTGTATATTTAAATGCGTTGTCTATAAAAATGATAAATAACTGTCTTAATTTATTTTTATCACTTAATATATTTTTATGCTTTAATTGTGAAGAAATCTTTAATGTTTTATTTTGAATCATTGCTATATCAAAGAAATCATCGCATATATCTTTTACTAAAGCTTCTAAATCGACTTCTTCTTTTGTAACTAAATCCACATAGTCTTCTTTTGTAAGTGTAAGTAAGTCATTTATCATTTTCTTAAGTCTTCTAGTTTCATTCATCGCATCAGCTATACCTTCAACCTCGTCATTTATAGTATTATTTGGGTGCTTTAAAAGCCCCTCTAATTTAGATGATACTATTGTTATAGGTGTTCTAAGCTCATGTGATGCATCTTGAATAAACTTAGCTTGATTATTCCAAGTTACCTCTATTGGTTTTAATGCATTTCTTGTAAGATAAATAGCTATAAAGTATGTTAGTATACAAAATATTATTACTACTTTTATCATAGTAAGCAATAGTTGTCTTCTAGAACTTATCTCACTGCTTATCTCTCTAAATATTCTTATTGTGCAATTTTTATATGTATAATTACACTCTCTTAGTTGATATCCTTCTTTTGTTGAATATGTATAAAATCCATCACCTTGATTTTTAAACTTTGGTTCATTATCTCCAAAATACGGGTTAGTATTTACTTTTATTAGGGTGTTGTCTATGTACATATACACCATATCTTTAGGGTTTTGTAATTTTATACCTTCAGCCTTTAAACCTAACATAAGCCCGTATCTAGAATCTAAATTCTCTAGCTGACTTATTATAGAGTTTAGTTCATTTTCCATTTGCTTATTTATATTGTTGTTATTTGTATATCCAAAATAAACATATGTAAACATACAAAGTAAAATTAAAAAACCTGAAACTACAAGCATATTTATTCTGATAAGCCTTTTTTGAGTTTTTGTAATGACTTCTTTATTTATCATCAAACATATAACCTACTTTTCTTTTTGTTTTTATACATTTATCATATCCATATTTGCTAAGTTTTTTTCTTAAATGACTTATATAAACTTCGACAATTTCTATTGTAACATCAGAGTCAATACCCCAAACTCTATCATAAATCTGCTCCTTTAATAATATAGAACCTTTATTTAAAAGAAGGTATTCAAGCAAATTAAATTGTTTATTTTGAAGCTCTATTTCTTCATCTTTTACAAAAACCCTTCTTTTATTTAAGTCTAAATGTAAATCTCTAAAGTCTATGCTGTTTCTATCTTGCATCTTTCCATTAGTCCTCAAAATAGCATATATTCTAGCAACTAACTCCTCCATATAAAATGGTTTTGTAAGATAATCATTTGCCCCTATCTCAAAAGCCTTTACTTTATCATTTAGCGATTCTTTAGCTGTTAATATTAATACTGGTGTATCTATAAACTTTTCTCTCATAGACTTTAATATCTCTATTCCAGATAAATTAGGAAGCATAAGATCTAAAACAATTAAATCATATATATTTTGCTCTATCATATAAAGTGCTTCCTCACCATCGCTGCATGACTCTGTTTCAAAATGAGTATTTAATTCATCTAAAATGCTTTTTAATAATTTTATATTGTCTTCAACGACTAAAACTTTCATATATACCTCCCAACAATGTCATTAATCAATTGTTTATAATCAATTTGTATTTATATTAAATTAAGCTTCTATAAATATTATAGAAGCTTGATTTGTTTGTGTATTAATTTCTTACAATACTTGCAGTATTAGTCTTTAAATCGATATCTATATTTGATTTATTTTCTATATCATCATAAGTATATCCTATAATCTCTAAAGTATTTTCTTTATCAGTACTATTTAGCATTAATGCACTAAAATCTTTTGCTTTTAATGTTGAATTATTAGATATATTGCTGACACTTATATATTCACCATCTGAATTTTTTTCAGCTACTTTTAATATTATATTTCCTAAGTTTTTTTGTGAATTATTTTTAATTTTTACTTTGTAGCTAGTATCATCAATCCCTTTAAAGTCGTATATTTCTAAAATATCGTATTTAAGCATGTCTTCTAATTCTTTTTGTTTCTCTTCTAAATTAGATAGCTTTTCTATATTTGCTGTATTCTCATTTAAATCTACATTTACATTATAATCTTCTGTTTCATAACTATATCCTATTATATCTATAGTATAAGTGTAATTTTGAGGGATAATTTTTATAAGAGCTTTTTCATCTCTTTTAAGCGAAATTTCTACAGGAACTTGTTTTGTAGATATTTTATTTTGATTTTCATCTAATTCAACATAATTTATACTTATATTTTTAAGTATTTTATTTGATTTATTTTTTATCTTTGTACTCACATTATTTTTTGTCGTATTATGAGAAATACCAGTTATCTTAGTATTTTCTATTTCTAATACTTTTGCCTCGCTCTTTGCAACTTCATACCCTATTTCTTTTTCTGATTCATTAAGTCTAAAAACTACAATTAATATTACTATAGCAATTACAGTTAATAATGATGTAAATATTAATTTTTTATTATTCATATATAAATTCCCCTATCAAAATCATTTTGTCATTTAAAGTAGATCTTTGTGGTTTTTCATAAAATCATAAAGCGCTTGTGTGACTAATGTTTTTCTATCGTATGATGAATTGCTACATAGACGCAAGAAATCATCCCATACTCCTTTATCTACTTTTAAATTTACTGTTTTGTCACTAGTTTCTTCAAAGTCTATAGCTATGGATTTCTTTTGTTTTTTTGGTTTTAAAGATTTACAATCTCTAACCTCTAAGTACCAATCATAAACTTCACATAGTTTATCTAAATCTTCTTGAGTTAAATTTATTTTTCTATCTTTTTTAACTTTTGTAGATTTTTGTTTATTTTTAGTTACATCTTTTGTATCTTCTTTAGCTTTATTTTTTTTATTGTTTATTTTCTCAGGTGATTTTTCAACTTTATCTTCTTTTGATTTAAGTTTTTTCTCTATAGAAGATTTCTTTGCTGATTTTGGTTTGTTTTCTTTTTTGTTTTGTTCATTTTTAATTAATGTATTATCTACAAAAGATACCTGTACAGATGTATTTATAGATTCTTTATTATCTTTTATATATTTACCATTTACACTTTTATATCCATTTTTATTTAAATTTCTTCTTAATGTTTGTGGTTTTACACCCAAGGTAGAAGCAATCTCATCCAAAGAAATGCCCTTGTCTTGCAGTCTTAAAAATTCGTCTATTCTTTGATTAGAAGCCATTGTTCTCCTCCATTTATTTCTTTTTATTAATTGTACCATAAAACCATTATTTTTACACTTTTCTTTAATATAAAAGAAGCTAATCAGATAAAATTATATATTTTATTTGATTAGCTATATTAACATATCTACCTTTATTAAACCTTAATTATTATATCTATCTTATAATTTTTCTAGTTAGTGTACCTATACCTATTCCCATACAAATAACACCTAAGACCATCTCTATATCAGCCAATATAGCTGATTCAAATATAGGGTCGCATATTTCATTGCCAACTCCTGTAAATAAACCTGTACTAAGTGAAAATGCATTTAAAAATTCTTCAAAGAATTTTCCAAAGGATAAAGTTTCTATGGCGATTATACTGTTGTATTTAACTATTCTTCCGTCTATATTTACTCCTACTATCAAAAATAAAAATGTAAATATTAGTATTATAGCAAAGCTAAAATAAATACTGTAAATTGGTCGTTCTCCATATCCACACGAAAACCAATATAAGTAGGACTTAATTTTAGATAGAAAATCCAGAGTTTTATGTTCTTCTCTTTTTCCTAGGTAGTAGTACTCTCCAAAATTGCTTTTTAAGTTGTTTTGTTCATATTGAAATGCGATATTTTGATATATCATATAAAAGCCTTCGTATTCATCTCTGTCGTTTTTTCTATGTAGGAGCTTATCAAAGAAGGTCTTGGTATCAAAAGTTGTCATATATTTATCGTCAAATTCAAAATCACTTATATAGCATTTTCTAGTTTTTAAATTTTGCATACCACAATCGCAGACTAAAATTTTAAATAAGTCGCTATCTTTTATAATGACACCTTGCATATCTGTAAGTTCAAAATTTGTATTTTCAAATGTGCATTTTTCAAATAAAGCATAAGATAAATTACTTCCTTTAAACTGTGAATATATATAACAGTCTTCAAAATAACACGAAAAATTATCTTTTATATTTAGAGATGGAGTCTTTATCGAGTCTTCCTTTATAAATGTGCAATTTTCAAATATAATTCCTCCTCCACCGAAGCTGCACTTTTTAAAATTACATCCAATAAAGAAACAATCTATAAATTTAATATTTTGAAATTTACAGTTAAAAAAATTAGCACATATAAAATCCTCTCCATTTATAATTTGGAAATCTTCTTCTTTTAAAACTCCACTAATTCCTATAAGCTGTTTTTTTGTATTTTTAAAACTGTACTCTCCTGTAAGGCTATATCCGCTTATTAAACTCTTGTCATTTTTTATTTGAGACCTAATTTTTTTATTGTTTTCTTTTCTTTTTGATATTTGTTTTTCTAGTTTGTAATTTTCTTCTTTAAAGTTTACATAAGGCATAAAAATACTCCTTTAATATATAAAATATATCATTTTTAAATATTATTACCATAATATTTGTTTTAATACTACGTATATTTGTTTTATTATAAAGCCTTATACTTAACTGAAATTACTCTGTGCAAGGTTATTCCTTCCAATATAGATGGTAGTTTATTATTTAGTATATAAACATACTCAATAATAAAGTCTATAATAAAAAAACTGCTAAGGTTTTATACTTAGCAGTTTTAATTTATTTTTAATTTGATGAATTATCATATTAAGTGCAACACTTAAAAATGGATAAAAAAATAGCTCATAAGTTTATGTTCATGTTACAGT
>NZ_JBCLNH010000024.1:0-44426 GCF_039062665.1 Clostridium sp. 2218st1_F5_2218SCRN_220325
ATATTTAATAAAATAATGTCGAAAAATATATTATAAAATTTATAAAAAATTAAAGTATATATAATATTAGATTTAATATTTATAATACCAAAAACAACTTATTTTTATACTTAATATACCAATATCCTTAAACGGTTTATTTTTATTTCATTGTTAAAACTATCATAATTATGTAAAAAAAATATTTCATCCAAAAATATTAAATAATATTATTATATGGATGAAATATTATAAATTATATGTTGATAATAGTTTTTAGAGTTTAACTATTTTACGTGCTATATTTTAATATTTTCTATAAATATATTAAAAGCCTAAATCTTCTCCCACAACTACTATTTTTATCTTTGAAACAGGTCTACTTATTCTAGTTATAACAACTTGAGTGCATATACTTTCAGTAGACTTGCAATTAGCACAAGACCCTTTTAAATAACAAGGAGTTTTTAAATCGTTAAAACGTTGAATATTTATTGGCGCTGCTATATTTCTAGCTCTGCTTATAGCATCATCAAGTGTTTTACAGACCTTATTAACTCCAACTATCATAACTACACTCTTTGGACCGTAGCACAAAGCAGCAACACGGTTTCCGTTACCATCTATGTTTACAAGTACGCCATCTTCAGTCATAGAATTAGTACTCATTAAAAAAGTATCACATAAAAGAGATTGTCTCATTAAGTGAACACGTTCTTCTGGAGATTTTGCACTATCTCTATCTATAACTTGGCGGTTTTCTTTTACATAATTTAAAAGGCCTATTTCATCTATTGAAACAGAACCACCCCATGATACAACATCATCTTCTGGAATTAATTCGATAGCTTTTTTTAAAGCATCTTCTTTTGTTTGACAATAATAAGCAGCGAAATGTCTTTTTTGAAGATTTTCTACTACTTTAGCTCCTAATAAATCATATCTAATCTCTTTTGGTTTATTTCTTTCCATTTTTAATCCCCTCCAATTTTGTTTTAAAAATATTGAAATTAAGACTTTTTTGTCCTTTACTTGTATGGTATTATTTTAGCATAATTATTAGAAATATGTATAAATATGTTAATATATTTGTAGATATATAAGAAATAATAAGATTATATAAAGGTTGTGATTTTAATTGGATTTTAATATAAATAAACTTGATATAGATAAATTAAGAAATATAATTTCCTATTATAAAAAGAATGTAAAAAATATTTCGCTAGATGAAATCTATAAAATAGAGACAATAAAAACATTTCAACAAAATTGGGATATAAACGCAAAAGATTTTTATGAAATGATTTCGAATTCATTTTCAAAGAGTAAAAACTTATTGGCGTCTCGAAATTATTTTCCTAAGAATATGATTTTATACTTTGCACAAAAAGATCCAGAGATGGTAAGAGAGATGTTCGTAAATTTATTTAATGAAACGATAAGTTTATCTAGAAGAATAGATTCTTTTAGGGATTCATCTGATATGCTTTTAAAACAATATGGAAATGAGAATATGAGCAATCATTATCAATACTTAAATGCTATAAGCACATATTTATTCTTTAGATTTCCCGAAAAATACTGTATTTATAAAGAAGGTAAATTTAAAGCTTTTGCAAGCAAAATAGGATATGATAATATCCCTAAAAGAGGAAGTTTTGAAATTTTAGAAGCTTATTACAATATGTGTGATTTGGTTTTAGAAGTTGTTAAAAGTGATGAAGAGTTAGTACAAAGGGCATTTAGTAGATTTAATGGTTTAAATTTTGGTGATAATGGTCTACATCTAATTGTAGAGGAGATTATATATATTGGCAGTAGACTGAATTTAGATTTTGAATCTGAAGAAGAAATGAACGATATAGATGATTCCAATTTAGATTTAATAAAAGAAAATTATAGAGAATATGAAAAAAATCAAGAAAAAGATGTAATAAAAGAATGTAATGAGATTTATACAAAACAAGATTTTTTAGATGAAGTTTATATAACAGAAAAGGATTATAATTTCTTAGTTCGACTTTTAGATAGAAAGAAAAATATTATACTTACTGGAGCGCCTGGAATAGGAAAGACATTTTTATCTAAACGCTTGGCATATTCTATTTTAGAACAAAAAGCTGATGATAAGATAGAATTTGTTCAATTTCATCAAAATTACTCATACGAAGATTTTATAATGGGATATAAACCAAGTAAAGAAGGATTTGCACTTAAATACGGTGTATTTTATAATTTCTGTAAAAAAGCAGAACAAAATCCAAATGATAAATATTTCTTTATTATAGACGAGATCAATAGAGGAAATTTGAGCAAGATATTTGGAGAATTAATGATGCTTATAGAAAATAATTATAGAGCTCAAACTATCAAGTTAGCATATGGTGACGAGAAATTTAGTGTTCCTAAAAATATCTATATAATCGGGATTATGAATACTGCAGATAGAGGTATTGCCATGATAGATTATGCACTTAGACGTAGATTTAGTTTCTTTGATTTGAAACCAGCTTTTGAAAATGAAAGATTTATGGATTATATCAAAAGTTTTAAAAGCGAAAGAATTATAAATTTAGTTGAAAAAATTAAAATATTAAATAAAGAAATAAAAGAAGATTTTTCATTGGGTGAAGGATTCTGTATAGGTCATAGTTACTTTTTTAGTGATGAAATATCTAAAGAATGTAGTTTAGATGAAATAGATATGTATATTGAAGAAGTTATTGAGTTTGATATAATACCACTTTTAAAAGAGTACTGGTTTGATGATTATGATAAGCTTGAAAAATGGGAAAAAATATTGAGAGATATAGTTAATTAGATGGTGGTAGCATGATAAAAGACAAAAGTATTTTTATAAAAAACATATATTATATGCTGTCATATGTATATACTCATTTAATACAAAAAGACTACAAAGATATAGATGTTGAAGTGTTTGACAATATAGGAGATATATTAGCAGTTATTTTGTTTAAAATTGTTTCGAAACAAGTTAAACGAGGTCTTATAAAAGAATATAAAGCTGAAGAAGACGAATTATCAGTATTGACTGGGAAAATAAATATAGAGAAATCTATAAAGTTAAAGGCAAACAATAAAAACAAACTTTATTGTGAGTTTGATAAATTATCTATGGATAATTATCTAAACAGTATAATTAAGACTGCAATGTATGTTTTAGTACTATCAAAAGATATATCATCTCAAAATAAAAAGAATCTTAAAAAGTTAGTGCTTTTATTTTCTAATGTAAATACTTTAGAAGTAAATGAAATAAGATGGAATGATATAAAATACAACAGACATAACGCAAATTATAGTGGAATAATAAATATATGTTATTTGATTCTAAATGATTTGCTTATGACAACAGAAGATGGAGAGTATAAGGTTGCGGAATCTTTAAGTGAAAAGAAAATGTGCAGTATATATGAAAAATTTGTACTTTCTTATTATCAAAAACACTATCCAAGTTTAAGACCAAAAGCATCTAAAATAAAGTGGAACTTAGACAATGAATTAGATAAGTTTTTGCCAGAGATGAAAAGTGATATAACACTAACACATGGTGAAAATATTTTGATTATAGACACAAAATACTATTCACAATCTATGCAGAAAATAGAACTATATAACAGCAAAACAATACACTCAAATAATTTATATCAGATATTCACTTATGTAAAAAATAAGGATATAAATAAAAATGGAAAAGTATCGGGAATGCTTTTGTATGCAAAAACTAATGAAGATATAATACCAAATAGTGAATATATAATGAGCGGAAATAAGATAATGGTGAGAACTTTAGATTTAAATAAGGACTTTAAGTTTATAGCACAAAGTTTAAATAAAATAGCATCTGATTTAATAAATTCATAATAGTTATAACAGAATAAAAAATATCTCAAAAGTAATCAGAAATTATAATTTAATAATTCTATGGTAAAAAATGGGTTGAAAATACTATAAAAAAGGTATATAAATTATAATAAAAGACTTGGGGGAGAGATTATGAGTTCACTGATTACTATAGACTGGGATTATTTTATGAATTATATGAATCATTGGAATGGCTCATATATAGAAAATGACAATAATATAAATAAGCATTGGTATAAAAAATACTATGAAGAAAAGAGAAGGGGAATAGATATTACAAAGAGTATGAATGTAGGAGATGAGGTGGATAATTTTTGGACAATATTAAAGAAAAACGTAGATTTTAAAAAAGATACAAAAGTTCTGCTCACCGAATCACATTTAGCAGCATATAAAATTGCGATTGACAACAAAGTTGATTCAGTTATTTCGTTTGATTCACATTCTGACCTTGGATATCAAGGTCTTGATTCATTTAAGTTTGAAGTAAATTGTGCAGATTGGCTTGGAAAATTACTTTATGAAGGTAAAATAAAACAAGCCAATATAGTTTATGGATCTTATACAAATGAACATAGTGACCAATTTAAAGAAATAAACGAAGCTTATAATATAAATTATTTGTGCTTGAAAGAAGTAAAATGTGAAGAACCTTGCAAAATAATACATATATGCCGTTCTGGGTGTTGGAGTGCACCATGGTTAGACAATAAATTCAAAGCATTTGTATTTGAATCAGGATTTGAATTCGAAAATATAGATATAAAAGAAAGAAATTGGAATCCTGCAAGTATAAGTCTAGCAGATCAAATCGACTATATGTTGTATGGCTAAAATTTATAGAGATATTATATAAAGTAGGACTGTCAAGATGACAGCCCTTATTTTTGTGTGAAAATAATTAAATTATAGGAATTCTTTTTATAAAAATAGTTATGCTACAAAAATGTAACATTAATGAAATATACATCAATATCTCAAAAATTGAAAACTGCTTATAATAATAAATATAAGATACGATGAATTTAGGAGGAATAAATATGAAAAATATTTTAAGTGTTGAAAAAATAGAAAAATACTATGGAAATAAAGGAAATATAACAAAAGCCATTGATAATATAAGTTTTAAAGTTGGAGAAGGGGAATTTGTTGGAATTATGGGACCGAGTGGTAGTGGTAAAACAACACTTCTTAACTGTATTTCAACAATAGATAAAGTTACAACAGGAAATATAATTATAAATGATCAAGATATAACAAGATTAAAATCAAAAAAACTAGATAAATTTAGACAAAATGAATTAGGATTTATATTCCAAGATTTTAACTTACTAGATACATTAACTGCATATGAAAATATAGCATTAGCACTTACTATAAAAGGTGAAAAAACTTCTAAAGTAGATTCAAAAATAAAAGAAGTAGCAAAATATCTAGAAATAGAAAAAGTACTAGATAAATATCCTTATCAGATGTCAGGTGGGCAAAAACAAAGAGTTGCATCTGCAAGAGCTATAGTTACAGAACCATCACTAATACTTGCTGATGAGCCAACAGGAGCTCTTGATTCAAAATCAGCTAGATTATTGTTAGAAAGATTAGAAAGCTTAAATGAAGAGCTTAGCGCGACTATACTTATGGTAACTCACGATGCATTTACAGCAAGTTATGCTCATAGAATCTTATTTATAAAAGATGGAAAAATATTTACAGAATTAGTTAGAGGAAATGATTCGAGAAAAGAATTTTTCAATAGAATAATGGAAGTAATTACGATGTTAGGAGGAGATGATAATAATGTATTCTAAGATAGCATTTAAAAATGTAAAGAAAAGTTTTAAAGATTATACGATATATTTCTTTACTTTGATGTTAGCAGTATGCATATTTTATACTTTTAACTCAGTAGAATCGCAAAAAGCAATGTCAGAGCTTACCTCTTCAGGAGAATGTTATGTGGATATACTTTCAAAAGTAATATCTTATGTATCTGTATTTATAGCATTTATTTTAGGAAGTCTTATACTTTATGCAAATAACTTTTTAGTAAAAAAGAGAAATAAAGAACTTGGAATTTATATGACATTAGGAATGTCAAAGAATAAAATATCTAAAATATTAATATTAGAGACAATTATAGTGGGGATACTTTCACTTATAAGTGGTTTAATATTAGGATTAATATTTTCACAAGGATTGTCAATACTAGTTGTAAAATTATTCGGTTTAAAAATGTCGACTTATTCTTTTGTAATATCAGGAAAAGCAATGATAAAGACAGTTTTATACTTTGGAATAATGTTCTTATTAGTTATGATATTTAACTCTTTTGTAATTTCAAAATATAAGATAATAGATTTGTTAACAGTAGGAAGAAAAACAGAAGAAGTTAAATTCAAAAGCAATATAGTATATTTAATTACATTTATATTATGTGTTATTTCACTAGTTACAGCTTATAAATTAATTTTAGAAGTTGGATTACTAGGAATAAAAGATAAAAAATTCTTAATATCAATATTACTTGGAGTAGTAGGTACATTTTTATTTTTCTTCTCTTTATCAGGATTTATTTTATATATAGTTAAGAAAAATAAAAAAATATACTTTAAAGGCTTAAATATATTTATAGTAAAACAAATAAACAGCAAGGTAAATACAAACTTTATTTCTATGTCAGTTATATGCCTTATGTTATTTATGACAATAGGCATGTTATCTACAGGATTTAGTTTTAAAAATGCAATAGAATCGGGACTAAAAGATTCAACACCATATGATGCAAGTGCAAATCTTTATATAGATGAAGGTGAAAAAGCAAATGATATACAAAAATCACTTGAATATATAGGTGTAAAGTTTAATAAAGAAGATAAAGTAGTTTATTATGATTTATATACAGATAATAAAACAATATCAGAAGCATTAAATTTAAATGCAAATATGAGAAGTCTAATGAATTATATGAAACTTTCTGATTACAATAAAATTAGAGCATTGGATAATCAAAATGCCATAGAATTAAATAAAGATGAAGTATTAATAACATCGAATTATGCTAATACATTAGAAGCTATACAAAATTATGTAAAAAATAATGACAGTATAAAAATAGAAAATAAATCTTATAAAATAAAAGATAAGAAAGTTATAGAAGAAAACTTAAAAACAGATTTCATGAAAGATAATATGATCACAGTAATAGTTAACGATGATGTATGTGACAATATGACTTTAATTTCAAGCAATGTAAATGTAAACTTTGTTGGAGAAGGAAAAGAAAAAAGGGAATCTGATTTCACTAATAAAATATATTCATATAAAACTACTGATACAGATTATGATAAAATAGGATTTGTACTTGGTGCAAGTAGAACTGAGATTTATGAATCAAATAAAGGAATGACAACAATAGTATTATTTATAGGTATTTATATAGGAATAGTGTTTTTAATAAGCAGTATGGCAGTGCTTGCACTTCAACAATTAAGTGAAGCTAGTGATAGTATAGATAGATATAAATCATTAAAAAGACTTGGAGCAAGTGGAAAAGATATAAATAAAACAATATTTATACAAACTTTAGTATACTTCAGTCTTCCAGTTATATTAGCTTTTATACATTCAGTTGTTGGAATAAAAGTTGCAAATGATTTTGTATCTGTTTACAATAAACCAGATATAATGGGTTCATCACTTATAACAGCGGGAATATTTATGATAGTATATATTATATACTTCTATATAACTTATAGTGGATATAAAAATATAGTTAAAAATAAAATCCATATAAAGTAGTTTATCTACTTTATATGGATTTTTCCGATGATTGGAGGGTAATATGCAACAAATAATTATTGTAGAAGATGATCAAATAATAAGAGAAGAGCTACAAATATTTTTAAGTAAATATGGATATGAGATAAAAGCACCTACAGAATTTAATAATATAGTAGATTATATATTAAAACAAAATGCAGACTTAATTTTATTAGATATAAATCTACCAGTTTTTGATGGCTATTTTATATGTAGGGAAATTAGGAAAACATCTGAAGTACCTATAATAGTAGTTACAAGTAGAGATAGTGAAGTAGATGAACTTATGAGTATGAATTTGGGAGCAGATGATTTTGTAACAAAACCATATAATACTCAAATATTACTCGCAAGAATTGCTGCTTTATTAAAAAGAAGTGGGATGAATTCAAACTCAAATAGCATACTAACTTATAAAGATTTTAAGTTAAACTTATCTAATGCTACTGTAATTTATAATGATAAAAATATAGAGTTAACAAAAAATGAGGTGAAAATACTTTCTTATTTAATAAATCATAAAGGGGAAATTGTGTCTAGAGAGATTTTGATGGAGCATCTATGGAATTCGGATTTTTTTGTAGATGACAGTACCTTGACAGTAAACATAACGAGACTTAGAAAAAAACTAGATGAAATAGGAATAAAAAATGTTATAGAAACTAGAAGAGGGCTAGGGTATATAATGCGATGAGAATAGCTGATTATTTAAAAGATAAAGGGATTTTTTTAACTCTAAATTTAATGATATTTATTGTAATATCAATTTTTATGTATATTGCAGATATAAGTTTTATGATGATTTTATTTATTTTCTGTATATGGTTTTTGCCATTATTTACTTATATTTTTATAGAGTACATAAAGTATAAAAAATATTTTAATGATATGGAAAGTATATTAGATAGTTTAGATAAAAAGTATTTATTGCCTGAAGTTATGGAAGAAGCCAATTTTTTAATTGCAGAACAAATAAACGATATATTAAAAGAAGTAAGCCGAGATATGCATGAGCATGTTAAGTATTATGAAGATATGCAAAAAGAATATAGAGAATATATAGAGATGTGGATTCATGAAATAAAAACTCCGATAGCATCTAGTAAATTAGTGATAGAAAACAACTACAATAACGATATTGTTAGAAAAATAGATACTCAAATTAATAAGATAGACAACTTTGTAGAACAAGTACTTTATTACTCACGAAGTAATGAAGTGGGCAAAGATTATATTATAAAAAAAGTAGAACTAGAGCCATTAGTAAAAAAAGTAATCAAGAGAAATCAACGTGATTTTATAAGTAAAAGAATAAGTTTGGAACTTAAAGATTTAGAGCAAGTAGTTTATAGTGACTCAAAATGGATAGAATTTATTTTAAATCAGATAATAGTAAATGCCATAAAATATTCAAAAGGAAATAATGATAAAATAGAGATAGAAAGCCAAAAACAAAATAATTCAATAATAATTTCTATAAAAGATTATGGTGTTGGCATAAATGAAAAAGATATTGGCAGAGTATTTGAAAAAGGATTTACTGGAGAAAATGGAAGAAAATTCGGAAAGAGCACGGGTATAGGCCTTTATCTATGCAAGAAACTATGTGAAAAATTAGGGCTTGGATTGTATATAGATTCAAAAGAGAATTATGGAACAAAGGTGAATATTATATTCCCAACAACAGAAAATATAACAGAATGATATTAGATTTTTGAAAAAACAAAGAAGTGTATAGATAAAAATCTCTGACTTTATAAGGTCAGAGATTTTTTAGCTTAGTTTAAAAATAATGTATTAAAATATTTATTATATAAATCATATAAATTTTTAATATCATGTTTGTCTTTTGAATTATTTTTATCTGTATTTAATTTAATTGCATATTTAATATTTAAGTTTTGTGCTAAGTTTAAGTTTTCTTGTGAATCTGAAATAAAGATACAGTTTTCGATATCGATTGGAGTTTCATAAAAATCATAGATTGAATCATTTTTTAACTCTATCCATGGGATATTTAGATTTTTCAACATGTTTATTATGAAATTATATCCATCTATGGTTTTTATATTATTATTTAAATTAAATATTATTCCCTTCATGTAAAATACCTCCATAAAATTTATTTTTGTTGTGTATGCATAATAAAATTTTAATAAGTTAACTCTATTCATGTATTTTTAAAATTATAAATCGCGATTTCTTTAATATAGGCTATGTTTTAATTTAGTGTTGAAAATAGATATTTTTATATATTTAGGTTATAATATAGATATATTAATGTTTAGGAGGTTGTAGAATGCCAAGTATAAAGTCTATATTAACAGATATACAAACATTACCATTGAATCAAGTAGAAGAGTTACTATCTTATTTGGAAGAATTTCTTGTATCAAACTCTCAAGTAGAACAAATTTATGAAGATGTCAAAGAGTTTAGATTTTCTAAGGGAAAGGTATGTCCTCACTGTAGCTCTGAGTTAATATCAAAAAATGGTAAATATAATGGTAAACAAAGATATATCTGTAAAGATTGTAGAAGGACTTTTACTGATTTTACAAACTCTGCCGTATATAGAAGTAAAAAATCATTAGATAAGTGGCTTAAATATGCAAAATGTATGATTATGGGCTTATCAATAAGAAAATCTGCTAAAATTGTAGGCATAAATATAGCGACGAGTTTCTTTTGGAGACATAAAATTCTTGATTGCATAAGTTCCTTTTTAGGAACTGGTCATGTTGATGGCTTAATAGAGGCTGATGAAGTCTTTTTTGCCGAAAGTTTTAAAGGAACAAAAACTATTAATATGCCAAGAGAATCTCATAAAAGAGGTAAATCTATTAAAAAGAGAGGTATATCTAAAGAACAGATATGTATAGCCACAGCCTTAGATAGACAAGGTAATTTAATAATAGAACCATTATGCAAAGGTAGAATGACATATAAAGAGCTTGAAAATTTATATAAAGGTCATATCGGTGAGAATTCTATATTATGCACAGATAGCCACAAATCTTACATTAGATTTGCTACAGATTTCAATTTAAACCATAAACGTATAAAAACAGGTAAGCATAAAGAAGATATTTACCATATTCAACACATTAATAGTTTACACAGTAATTTAAAGAGATGGATGGGTAGATTTAATGGTGTGGCAAGTAAATATATTTCCAACTATATGCACTGGTTTAAATGGCTAAGAATATTTGAAAGTGACAAAGATTCTATTAAAACTAAGAATTTTATTGTGCAAAGCAATGTAGTATATGCTTACACTAGAGTAAAAGATTTCAAATTAAGAACACTACAATTCATATAAATAGTTATAAAGAAATCAGAAATATAGTATAATGAAAAATAATTACGCAATTTTTAATATAATGTGAAGAAGCAGTGCATTTAGAATCATACAGATGACAAATAGCATAAAAGCATAGGAGGGGGATGACATATTGAAAAAGTTTTTTTCAAGTGAAGGTAAATTTAATATTTTTTTTGTAGTGGGACTAATTCTTATAATCTCAGGTTTTTTTTACACAAAATATCCGATTAGTCTTATAGGGTTATTGATTGCATTTATACCTGAAACAAAAAATACAATTAATCATTATAAAGAAACTGGAAAAATAAGTTCTTATTTAGTCGTAGAGGTATTACTTTTTATCACTACTCTTTATATAATAATTTCTACTATGTTAGGTATTTAGACTTAAATTAATAATAGTATTGTTGGGAACATAAAATAGAGAAACAATATTAATAAAATACGAACTAAAAAGCAGAGGTAATTAATACCCCTGCTTTTTTATGATAAAATATAAAAATATCAACATTTATTTAAAACATAGCCTTAATATAAAATAATAATATCGCTATAAAAAACTTGGTTCAATAATAATAAAGACGTATACTATAATAAAAGCGACAAAATAAAAAAGGGAAAATATTATGGAACAACAAATTATAGAGATTATAGTAGATGAAAATAACCAACAATTAGAATTGTTTGGGACACCTATGTTTCCATGCAAGGCGTGTTATTCTGATGTAAATAAATTTGTGACAGGTGATATTTCATGGCATTGGCATGAAGAAATAGAGGTAATAAGAGTGAAAAGTGGGAGTATTCATTTATACTTAGATAATAGTGATTTTATACTAAATGAAGGTGATGGTGTTTTTATAAATTCAAATATACTTCATTATATTAGAGCAGGAACAAGTGAAGAATGTATATTAAATTCGCTTGTGTTTAACAAGAATTTAATTTCTGGAGTGATACAAAGTGTATTTGAGCAAAATTTTGTAAATCCAATTGTTGAAAATAATAATTTAAGTGGAATTGCTTTTTATAAAAATACTTCTTGGGGAGAAGAAGCATCAAATTGTATAAAAAATGCTTTTTTACAATTTGAAAAATCTGAATTTGGATATGAAATTCTAGTAAGAGAGTATTTATCTCATATGTGGTATATTATGCTCAAAAATATACAAGATTTAAATTTAAATAAAAACAATAGAAATGATTTAAACTCAGAGAGGATAAAAAATATACTTTCATTTGTACATAAAAATTATAATAAACAAATAACATTAAATAACATATCGAAAGTTGTAAATTTAAGTGAAAGAGAATGTTTAAGATGTTTTAAAAATACACTTGGAATATCACCAATTCAATATATTTTAAAATATAAAGTATCTATAGCAGCTAAGATGTTAAGTGAAACTAAGGATTCTATTACGATTATAAGTGATACTGTGGGATTTGATAGTCCAAGCTATTTTTCAAAAATTTTCAAGCGATTTATAGGAATTACACCAACCCAATATAGAAATAAAAGTAAATAAAAATATTTATTAATGTAAAATTGATACAAAAATTTGAAAAGATTGCTATAATTAGTATATACAGGAGGTGAGAATATGAGTGTAGTACCATATGTAGTACAACAAACAGGAAACGGGGAGAGAAGTTACGATATATTTTCTAGATTATTATGTGATAGAATTATATTCTTAGGAGAAGAAGTTACAGACGCTTCTGCAAGTGTTGTAATAGCACAACTTTTATTTTTAGAGGCAGAAGATCCAGACAAAGATATTTATCTTTATATAAACTCTCCAGGCGGTTCAGTAACCGCAGGATTTGCAATATATGATACAATGCAATATATAAAATGTGATGTATCGACAATCTGTATAGGTCTTGCAGCAAGTTTTGGATCATTTTTATTAGCAGGTGGAGCAAAAGGAAAGAGATTTGCACTTCCAAATTCTCAAATTATGATTCACCAACCACTAATAGGTGGAAATGGTATACAAGGACAAGCTACAGATATAAAAATAGTAGCCGAAAATTTACTAAAAACTAAAGAAAGACTAAATAGAATTTTAGCTGAAAATACAGGCAAAAGCATAGAAGAAATATATAGAGACACAGATAGAGATAACTTTATGAGTGCTCAAGAAGCCTTAGATTATGGCTTAATCGATTCGATTATAACTAGAAGTGATTCTATAAAATAAATTGTTGATTTTATAGGAAATACTTTTAATATTACAACAGTAGAAGTTATAGACTTTCTAAATGAAATTTATTATTTGTAAATAAAATTTTATTACATAGTAAAGTTGTTTAAAATTTACATAACGTAAAATAGGATTAATACTTAAACTAAAGTATTAATCCTATTTTGTTTTTATGAGTTAAGTATCTAATTTATAAATATAAAGCTTATTTGTGTCCAAATCAAATAGGGCAAATGTTATGTTATATGCTGCTCTATCATTTATGTTAGTGTCTGCCTCTTCAGGATAATTTTCAGCAAATCTATCTTTAAAATAATAAATTCCGTTTTTTGTTTTAGGAATATTGTAATCAGGTAAAGGTTCGTACACATAATAATTTCCATCTTTTTTTAACTCTCCGCCATATATAATGAGTTTTAAATCTTTTTGCAAAGGGGTTTTCTTCCACTTTTTATTTTTCTCTATATTTTTCAAAAATGAGTTTTTTTCATTTTTATCAAATTGTATAACTGCATATAAATCGCCATCTCCTAAGAATCCCCCGTGAGTATCTTTATAATCCAAGACTTTAGCGTTTTTAGGAATTTCTGTATCTATCATTTCACTATAGTTAACTGAATTATAAGGATCAAAATATTCTATTTTTAATATGAGAACACCAATTGCGACGCATATAAAAATAAATAATAAAATAAAAAATAATCCTAATTTTTTTACCCTAGACATTCTATAATTTACCCCCTTTTTAGTCCTATATTTTATAGATTAACAAGGTATTTTATGAATGTCAATATTTATTTATTGAAAAACAATAAATAAATATTTTAAAACGATAATGGGGAAGTGATGTGTGCAAGATAGATAAACAAAAATATAGAAATCTAATCAATAATAATTTAAAATATTAATAACTACTTAAAAATTTAAAAATAATATGGGGGATAATACTATGGAAAATAAAAAGGAAAACAGAGCATTTAATGAAATGTACATAGCTGCGAAAAAACGTCTTGAGGGAAAAAATCCAACAGAAATTGCGAAGAATTCAGGGGCAGAATTTGATGAAGAAAAATCAATTTTAAAAATCAAAAGTTTAGATGCTATATTCGAATTAGAATATCCAACTTACGATATGAAAGAAAAAAGAGATGACTGGCAGATACTAACTTTACTTCATTATCTAGATTTGGCAGATAATACACCGATTTTATCAAAACAAATTAAATTTGGAGAATTAAAAGACGGACTTATAAGAGGGGCAAGATTTGACAAAACTGTTGAAGTGGAACTAGAACGTTTTTTAAAAAATAAAGATGAAAAACAAGTTATAGAAGTTTTTAAATCTTTAGATGCAAAGTTTATCGATTCAAAAGCAGATTTAAGTGCCGTATTTTATATTTATCCATATTATCCAGTTACAATAAGCATATGGTTTGAAGATGAAGAATTTCCACCAACAGGCAAAATGTTTCTCGACAAAACTGCAGACTATTATCTTACAATAGAAGATGCAGTAGGAGTTGGCGAGCTTATGATAAAAATTATAAATGAAAGATATAAAAAATTATATTGTAAAAAATAGACAAAGTTATAAATATAAATAGTCTTGTTATATAAATTTGTTTGTGATATATTACAAAGGCAGTTAAGAAAGAAAGGAATTTTTAAAAATGACAGATATAAATGAATTTAATATAACAGACGAAGAACTTCGTGAAATAGAACAAATTACAGAATTAGCACAAGATTGCACAAATAACTTAATAGATTGTTTAGTAGATCCAGATACTGAAGAAAAAGTAGAGTTAGATGAAGAAGATAAAAAAGATATGTATAAATTTATTTTAGATAAAACTATGGAATATGTAGAAGAAAATAATTTACCAGATGATGAAGGTGATTTTGAGAAGTATATTGAGTTTATAATTTCTCATTTACAATAAATATAAATTATTTCTATAAAAAGAAAAACCTAGGTATTAACCTAGGTTTTCATGCGTTTAGTACTCATTTTACGAAAAATGGTGCCGATGACGGGAGTCGAACCCGTATGGATTTCTCCGCACGATTTTGAGTCGTGTGCGTATGCCAATTCCGCCACATCGGCCAATAAATTTGCTACTTTTATATTATATCAACACAAATTGAATTAATCAAGCACAATTTATATATATTGGAAAAAAGAATGGGTTGATAAAAATTATAATATCATAAGGATTTAAAAAAACTTATGAAAAAAGTAAAAAAAGTAAATAATAAAGTGGATATAATATAAACTGAAATATATTTATGGATTTTGAGATTTTAATCTTAATAGATTAGAATAAGTATGTTATGATTAAATGATAGGGTACACGAGCAAATAAGATAAACAGTAGGAGTGATAAATTTTGGAAAATACATTAATAATTATAGATGGAAACTCGATAATTAATAGAGCATTTTATGCATTGCCAGATATGAGTAATAGTGATGGACTAAAAACAAACGCTATATTTGGATTCGTGCGTATGATGTTTAAAATAATAGAAGATTATCAACCGACTCATATGAGTGTGGCATTTGATAAAAAGGCACCAACTTTCAGACATAAACAATATGCTGATTACAAAGCTGGTAGAAAAAAAATGCCTGATGAATTAGGTCAACAATTGGAACCTTTAAAAGAATTATTAGATAAGTTCAATATAAATAGATTGGAACTTGCAGGATATGAAGCTGATGATATAATCGGTACAGTTGCAAAATTAGGAGAAGAAAACAACTTCAAAGTTTACATAGTTACAGGAGATAAAGATGCGATACAATTAGCATCACACAAAACAACAACTTTAATAACTAAAAAAGGTGTTGGTGAAGTTGAAGAATACAACTACGATTCAGTAGTAGAAAGATATGAAATGACACCTACACAGTTTATCGATTTAAAAGGTCTTATGGGAGATAAATCTGATAATATACCAGGTGTACCAGGTGTAGGTGAAAAAACAGGAATAAAACTTCTAAAACAGTACTCAACTATAGAAAATCTTATAGAACATACTGATGAATTAAAAGGAAGTATAAAGAAGAAAATAGAAGAAAATAAAGAGCTAGCTTTAATGAGTAAAGAATTAGCTACTATAATAACAAATGTTCCACTAGATATTAAATTAGAAGATTTAGAATATGGTGATTATAATAAAGACGATGTTATAGAAAAATTCAAGGAATTTGGTTTCACAAGTCTTATTTCAAAATTACTTGAAATGGATGGTGGGGAAACTAGCATAAAAGAAGAAGTAAATTTAAAAGTACAACATCTAGACAACGTAGAAGATTTTATTGAAAAAGCAAAAGAAAATAAAAAAGTAATAATAGATGTTATAGGTAGAGAAGGTAATATACTAGATAAAAAAGTCATAAACGTATTTTTAAGTTTAGATGGAGAAGAAATATACTATATAAATGAAGATGAACTATCAAAAATAGAAAGTCTACTATCAGACTCTGAAATTAAAAAACATGGATACGACTTAAAAGAAGATTATATACTACTTAAACCTTATGAAATAGAATTAAATGCTATGGACTTTGATATAACTATAGCAGAGTATTTAATTGACTCTAAATCTTCTACTTCATATGAATGTAGTGCAATTGCCATGAAATATTTAACTAGAAAAATAAAATCAAAAGAAGATTTACTTGGAAAAGGTGCAAAAGCGAAAAAATTCGATGAAATAGATTTTGATGAACTTTCAGCATATACAGCAGATATAATAAATACAATAGCCTGTGTATATCCAAAAATGGAAGAAAAACTAAAAGAAACTGAAATGGATGGCTTATTCTATCATGTTGAAATGCCTCTTGTTGAAGTTTTAGGTTCTATGGAATACATAGGAATGAAAGTCGATAAAGATCAACTAAACGAATTAAAAGAAAAATTCACAACAATAATAAATGAATTAGAAAATGAAATATTTGAATTAGCAGGAGAGCCTTTTAATATAAATTCACCAAAGCAATTAGGTGTAATATTATTTGAAAAATTAGGACTTCCAGTAATTAAAAAGACTAAAACAGGATATTCAACAAATGCAGAAGTTTTAGAAAAACTAAGAGATAAACATGAAATAATAGATAAAATAACAGACTATAGACAAATTGTTAAGTTAAATTCAACTTATGTTGAAGGATTATTAAAAATAATAAATCCTAAAACAGGAAGAATACATTCTTCATTTAACCAAACTATAACAACTACAGGAAGAATTTCTTCTACTGAACCTAATATGCAAAACATACCTGTTAAAACTGAAATGGGTAGAGATATAAGAAAAGTATTTGTAGCAGATGATAATTGTAAATTAGTCGATGCCGATTATTCTCAAGTTGAACTTAGAGTTTTAGCTCATATGAGTGGCGACGAAAATATGATAGATGCATTTAAACATGGAGAAGATATACATTCAAAAACTGCATCTCAAATATTTGATGTAGATATAAAAGACGTTACAAGTAAACAAAGAATAGAAGCTAAGGCTATAAACTTCGGTATAATCTACGGTAAAACTGATTTTGGTCTTTCTCAAGATTTAAATATACCAGTACCTACTGCAAAAGCATATATTGAAAGTTATTTCAGCAAATATCCAAAAATAAAAGAATTTATGGATAATGCAGTAGAAACTGCTACAGAAACAGGTTATGCAACAACTATACTAAACAGAAGAAGATATATACCAGAAATAAAAGCTAGCAACTTTATTGTAAGAAATCAAGGTAAGAGATTTGCTATGAATGCACCTATTCAAGGTAGTGCTGCAGATATAATAAAAGTAGCTATGGTAAATGTATACAACAAATTAAAAGAAAATGAAATGAAATCTAAACTTATACTTCAAGTACACGATGAGCTTATCGTAGAAGCAGTAGATGAAGAGTTAGAATTAGCTGAAAAGATAGTAAGAGAAGAAATGGAAAATGCACAATCTATGGATGTAAAATTAGATGTAGATTTAAATACAGGTAACTCTTGGTACGAAACAAAGTAGGTGAAAATATGTTAGTATTGGGGCTTACAGGAAATATTGGATGTGGAAAAAGTAGTGTATCTACTATTTTTATGGAAAATAACATAAAAGTAGTAGATGCCGATATAGTAGCTAGGCAAATATTTGACGATAAAAACTTATTAAATGAAGTATTTTCAACTTTTGGTAAGAGTATTAGAAATCAAGATGGAAGTTTAAATAGAAGAGCATTAGGAAATATCGTATTTAACGATGACGAAAAATTAATTCTTCTAAATAATTTAACTCATCCAAAAATAAAACAGAAAATACTATCTAAAGTTGAGGAATATAAAAATCAAGGCGAAAAAATTGTCGTGATAGATGCTGCATTATTAATAGAAGACGATTATATTCCATATATACAAAAATTAATTTTAATAACTTGTAGAAAAGAGATACAGATTAATAGAATTATAGCTAGGGATAACTGTACAAAAGAAGAGGCGATTAGTAGAATAAATTCTCAAATGAGTCAAGAAGAAAAAGTAAAGTTTGCAGATTATATTATCGATAATTCAAATTCATTTGAAGAATTACAAAAGAAAGTTTTAGAGCTAATAAGCGTTTTACAAGGAGAAAGAGAGTGAAAAAAAAATTAATCTTAATTCTATTTATTATAATAGTATTGGGGGCAGCTTTATATATAGGAAAAGATGAAGTATATAAATATCTTTATCCTAAAAAATACTCAGATTACGTAGAATTTTATTCAAAAGAATATAATATAGATGAAGATTTAGTTTACAGCATAATAAAAGCAGAAAGTAAATTTAAAAAGGACGCAGTTTCAAGAAGAGGTGCAAAAGGTCTTATGCAAATTGGTGATGGAACGAGAGATTGGGCCATGGAAGAACTTGATATAAAAGACGCAGATATTTTTGAACCTGAAGATAATATAAGAATAGGATGTTGGTATTTAAATAAGCTATATAGAGAATTCGGAGATATAGATTTAGTTATAGCAGCTTATAATGGGGGATCAGGTAATGTAAAGAAATGGTTAGCTGATGAGGCATATAGTCAAGACGGAGAAAATTTACATACTATTCCTTTTAAAGAGACATCTGCTTATGTAGAAAAAGTAAAACATAATTACGAAATGTATAAAAAAATCTATAACTAGAAAGGTACAATAAGATGAAGAAGGTAGTAAAATTAATAAGTCTACTTTTAGCTACGATGGTATTTGTTACAGGGTGTAAATCAGATACTGATGTAAAAAGCAATGAGGTAAAGACATCGAAAAAGACTTCAGAATATATAAACTTAACAATGATAAGGGCGAGTACAATTAATCCTATTTTAAATACGGATAAATCAGTAAGTTATGTATTAGATTTAGTGTATGATAGCCTATTTGAATTAGATGAAAATTATAATATTCAACCTAAACTAGTAGAGTCTTATAGTATTTCATCTAACAACAAAAAAATAGATATAACCCTAAAAGACAATATAAAATGGCATGATGGGGAAAGTCTTACAGCTAAAGATGTTAAGTATACATATGAATTAATAAATGAAAATAAAGATAGTGCTTATAATAGTTTAGTATCAAATATAAGTGGAATAACAGTACATGGAAGCAAAAAACTAACTATAAACTTTAAAGACAGCTATGCATTTTCATTAGAAACTTTAATTTTTCCAATAGTATCAAAAGATAAATTAGATGGATTAAAAACTGATGAATTAAAATTAGCCAAAAATAATTTAGTTGGTTCAGGTGCTTATAAAATAAAAAAATACGAAGACCGAGATTATATGATTTTAGAATTAAATAGTGACTATTATGATTTAAATAAAGATAATAACAAAAAAGAAGTATATGTTAAAATGGTTCCAGATACTGAATCACAAACAGAAATGGTTTTATCTTTAGATAGTGATATAAGTAAGGTTACATTAGGTAGTATAAGTAAATTCACAGACAATGATAATTTTGTAATAAATAAATATCAAGGAAGAAATTATGACTATGTACTGTTTAACTACGACAACAAGTACTTGAATAATCTAGATATAAGAAAAGCTATCTCATTTGCAGTAGATAGAGAGTCTATTATAAAAGATGCTTATTCTGATAGGGCGAAATTAAGTAATTTCCCTTTAAACTCTACATCAGAATACTATGATAGCGACTTAAAACCTCTATCTTATAATACTGAAAATGCTCAAAATTATTTAAAGAAAGCAGTATTATCTTTAGATAATACAGATAACAACACTGCTTCTAGCAAAAGTAATGATACAAATTCAGCAGATTCTACAGACAACAATAAAAATGATGTAAATTCTATTGAAAACACTAAATCAGAAGATACGAATAAAGTTGCTTCAGATGGTAATATTAAAAATAATACAGAGCAAACTTCTAATAATTCTGAAGATACAACTGCTAAAAATAATACATCAACTGACAAAACTAACAAACAAGAAAAAAGAACATTCAAAGATGTAACACACTCTGAAGTAAAAGAAATGTTAAAAGACATTACATTTAAAATAATAGTAAACAAAAACAATACTGAAAGAGTAAAAGCAGCTAATATCATAAGCAATAATTTAGAAGCAATAGGAATAAAAACAGAAATAAAAGATCTAACTGAAGATGATATGCAAAAAGCATTAAAAGAAAAAGATTATGACTTAGCTCTTATAGGATGTGAATTACCTGCTGTTTCTGATGCTACATATGTACTTAACAAACTTGGATACAGCGATAAAAAATTAGATAAATACATCACACAACTTCAAAATGCAACTTCAGAAGAAGAAATAAAAAGCATATATAAAACTATACAAAAATATGTAAAAGAAAAAGCTATCTTTATAAGTTTTGGTATATTAAATGATTATGTTGTATTAAATGGACGACTAAAAGGTGAATTAAACTCTAATGATTTTGATGTATACTCTGGTATAGATAAAATTAAAATGGACTAATATTATTTTTAAATTGAAAATTATTATTAGTAGAGTTTTTTTATATTATATGCTATAATATACCCATACAGGGTATATATGGAGGTGTAAACAATGGAAAAAAAATTATTAATTGAAGGAATGAGTTGTAATCATTGCGTTAACCATGTAAAAACAGCACTAACAGAAGACATAAAAGGTATAGACGTAAAAGAAGTTAATCTAGATGGCAAATATGCTTTAGTAGATATGGCTGATGGAGTTAACGAAGATGAATTAAAAGCTTTAATAGCTGATTTAGGATTTGAATTAAAGGCAATACAATAGATACATATTATCTATAAGGGTTTAAAAATAAAATTAAAAGATCAATTTTATGATTTTTTACAAAAAACTATAAAAAAATGGCCTTAAATAGGTCGTTTTTTTATATTAATACATATTCAATTCTTATTAGAGTAGTAAACTAGATTCATTGGAATTTTTGTGGGTATAAATTCAATGTAATAAATAATATAAAAGCATAATTTGAAATAGAATAGGAAATAAATATATTAAAGGAAAAAATTAAACGAGGTGTAATAATGAACAATATACTAGAACAAGCACAGGCTATAAAAAATGACATAGTAGAATATAGAAGAACTATTCATGAAAATCCAGAAGTTGGAGATACACTACCTAAAACAAAAGCATATGTAATGGATAAATTAAGAGAACTTGGTTATGAACCAAAAGAAATATGCGAAAGTGGAATAGTTGCTACAATAGAAGGTCCAAAACCAGGAAAAACATTCTTATTAAGAGCTGATATGGATGCACTTCCAATGGAAGAAACTCCAAATTGTGACTTCGCATCTAAAAACGGAGCAATGCACTCTTGTGGACATGATATGCATACAGCTATGTTACTTGGAGCTGCTAAATTATTAAGACAAAACCAAGACCAAATAGAAGGAACAGTAAAATTAGTATTCCAACCAGATGAAGAAGGATTTACAGGTGCTAAAAAAATGATAGAAGCAGGCGTTTTAGAAAATCCTAAAGTTGATGCTGCTATGGCAATGCACGTAAACTCAGGAACTCCTTCTAACTTAGTAGTATGCGGATTAGGTACTAGTATAGGTGGATGTAATAGATTCAGAATAGTTGTAAATGGAACTGGATGCCATGGAGCTATGCCTGAAACTGGTGTAGACCCAATATTCATAGCTACTCAAATATATTCTGCTATACAAGAAATAACTAACAGAGAAATAGTTGCTACTCAACCAGTTGTTATAACAATAGGTAAATTTGTTGGTGGAGATGCACCAAACATAATACCAGGTCAAGTTATTATGGAAGGTACTATAAGAACATTAGACAAAGAAGTAGGAGAATATGTATTCAAAAGAATGGGTGAAATAGTTACTTCTACTGCTAAAATGTTCAGAGGAGAAGCTGAATTAATAGAATTATCTTCTGTACCACCACTAGCAAACGACAAAGATTTAGCTAACGAAGTTACTGGTTATGTAAAAGACATAGTAGGTGAACAAGGCGTATTCTTATTTGAAGGTGGCGGAATGGGTTCTGAAGACTTCGCTTCTTATTCTTATGAAGTTCCAAGTTTATACTTAATATTAGGAGCAGGAGCTAAAAACGAAAATCCTTTATATGGTGAACCAATGCACAACACTAAAGTAGTATTCAATGAAGATGTACTTGTAACTGGAGCAGCAATTCACACATATGGAGCTATAAACTGGTTAAAAAACCACAAATAAGCTTATTTAAATAATAAAATATAAAATACTTATTAAAAATAATACAAAACCTGCAAATTTTATATTAGACTTTGCAGGTTTTTGTAATAATAAATACATATAATTACTGTAGAGTTATATATAAATTAAAAGATATAATCTATTCTAAAAATATTACTTAAAATTATAAAATCTAAAAAGTTAATTTAAATTTTATATGATTAGTACAAATTATAAAGGAAGTGAAAATATGAGCATAAAAATTATTACTGATAGTACATCATATATTCCACAAGAATATATTGATAAATACGATATAAAAGTAATATCACTAAATGTTGTAATGGATCTTGATAGTAGAAGGGAATTAGATATAGATAATATAACTTTTTACGATGAAATGGATAAAGCTAGTGAGATTCCAAAGTCATCACAACCTATCCCAGAAGAAATGTTAAATACTATGAAGGAAATACTAGATAATGGAGATTCTATAGTAGGTATTTTCTTATCTTCAAAAATGAGTGGTACATATTCAAATGCATGCATGATGAAAAACATATTATTACAAGACTATCCAAATGCTAATATAGAAATAATAGACTCTACTACTAACTGTATGCAGATGGGATTTACAGTTATAGAAGCAGCTCGTGCTGCAAGTGAAGGTAAATCTATAGAAGAAGTTGTAGAAAGAGCAAATTATATTATAAATAATAGTCGTTTCTTATTCACTCCAGAAACCTTAGCATATCTAAAAAAAGGTGGAAGAATAGGAGGGGCATCGGCTTTATTAGGTGGAATATTACAAATAAAACCTATCTTAACCGTAAAAGATGGTGAAACATCAGTATTTAAAAAAGTTAGAACTAGAAAAAAAGCAGTAGATACTTTAGTAGAAACATTTTTACAAGATATCGAAGAAAAAGGGCTTGGCGATGTAATAGTACATTATATCAATTGTGAAGAAGAAGGTGCTAAACTAGCAAAGCTTTTAGAAGAAAAGTTGGGAAGAGAAGTAAAAATGCAATCAATAGGACCTGTTATAGGACTTCATGTTGGACCTGGAAGTATCGGACTGGCTTATTATACAAAATAAATTATAAAAAGGACGATATTTATCGTCCTTTTTATAATTTGCTTTAATTAAGAATATATATTTTATAAAATAAGTCTTTATATAAAACTTAAAACAAATATATAAGACATAAAATATTATATATTGTAAAAAAAGACCTCTATTATTAAAATAGAGATCTTAAATGGGGGAGATTGAGTATATTTGATTTTACACTTATATTATTGGCATATTATAAAAAAATATACATACATTTAATATTTTTTTATAAAAATCATATAATTAAGTAAATATCTTAACAATATTTATGAACTCACATTTTATATTCCTATGAATATAATAAAATAAATGAGGTGGAGGTATCATGGAATCTAGAACATATAAAGATAATTTTAGAAATTTGATACTCGATATGGTACAAAAAGAATTTGATAATTATGTATCACAAAGGGGTGCAAAAAAATTTTTTGAAGCTAATGTAGATAGAGTAATAGATGAAAATATACAACGAGTTCAAACTAGAAAGAATAATGAAAATCTGTATTTAAGAGTACTAACTTATGGTTCATATCAAGAAAATATCGTATCAATAGCGAAACTTATTAAAAAACAAGAGTTTTTCAGATCTAAACAAGAAATTTATAATTTTGCAAAATATCTCAATCTAAATGTAAATAAAAAACTTTCTTATAATCAAATGTTAAGAATTATATCAAAATATATTTATGATAACAGAGATTTATATTCACATAAGTATATTATTTATAGAAAGTCTGATAAAGACTATATTGTAAATCCTGAAATAGTAAAGGAAGATTTAATTGAAAGTTATAAATCAAAAACAAGAGAAGAAATGAAGTCAATAGCAAAGCTTTTAGATGTTGAGATAGATGAAGATGAAGGAGCAGAAGATATAAGAAAAAAAATAATAAACAATATAATAAAGCAAAAACTTAAAAAAAATAAATAATAATAAATATAAATAAATATATAAAAATAATAAATAATAATATATATTAAGACGCTAAAAAGCGTCTTTAATTTTTAATAAAAAAGGATGTGATTAATATTAAATTAAGAAAAATTTTTCTTTTAATATTTATGTTCTTAATTTTTACTTATCTTGGCACTAGTCAAGAGAAAAATTTAGAAACGATAGAGATAAAAATTATTAGTTACAATATACATAGTGGTACTGATAAAAATATGGCGCCGACATTATTTGATACAATAAATTTTTTAAAAAAGAGCAATGCAGATATTATATGTCTGCAAGAAGTCAATGAGTCATCTAAAATTGGATTTCAAGTCAGCAGTTTAAAAGAAGAATTAAATATGAATCTACATTTTGGAGCAAATGTTGTTGCTAACAACACTAATTATGGATTGGCAACTTATTCAAAATATAAAATAATAGATGAAAAACATATTTACCTAAGTAGCACTAAGGAGCAGAGGGGATTTTTAGATACTACTATAAAAGTAAAAAATAAAAAAGTACATATAATAAATGTTCACCTAGGACTAAATGATAAAGAAAGAAAAAAACAAATAAAAGAATTAGAAGAATATTTAAGAAAACTAAAAAATAGCTACTTTATCATTTTAGGTGACTTTAACGAAGGAAATTTATCATTAAACAACGATATGATGATAGATGCAGCAGAACAATTAAATAAATCAAACATACTAACATTTTCTATTGGATTAGATAGAATCGATTATATGTTTGTCTCAAACAATATAAAAGTGGAGTCTTATGAAGTATTAATAAAAAA
This sequence comes from Clostridium sp. 2218st1_F5_2218SCRN_220325, assembly GCF_039062665.1. Classification (NCBI taxonomy): domain Bacteria; kingdom Bacillati; phylum Bacillota; class Clostridia; order Eubacteriales; family Clostridiaceae; genus Clostridium; species Clostridium sp. 2218st1_F5_2218SCRN_220325. The sequence continues at coordinate 25,811 of NZ_JBCLNH010000024.1, forward strand.
TATGTCAGATCATTATCCAATAGTTGCTAAAATATTGATATAATTATGTTATAATAAATAAGAAATAGTTAACTTAATGAGGAGGTAATGTATGAATTTTACATTTTGTCACAATAATTTTAACGTATTAGATTTAGAAAAAAGTCTTAAATTTTATGAAGAAGCTTTAGGTCTTAAAGAAGCAAGAAGAAAAGTTGCAGATGATGGAAGTTTTATACTTGTATATTTATCTGATGGAAAGACAAATCACACTTTAGAACTTACATGGTTGAGAGATTGGGATAGACCATATAATTTAGGTGATAATGAATTCCACCTAGCTTTAGAAGTAGATGATTTTGATAAAGCATATGAACACCATAAAGAAATGGGATGCATTTGTTTTGAAAATAAAGCAATGGGAATATACTTCATAAGTGATCCAGATAATTATTGGATAGAAATATTACCAGCAAATAGAGGATAATAAAATTTAGTAATAAATAATACGGGGGAATAAGATTATGAATAAGGTATTAGTAGCGATAGGAGTAGGGGCTGTAGCTGTATCTTTAAATGTAAATAAATCTTATGCTGATTCTAATGCAACAGTCAATGTAAGCGCATTAAATATAAGAAGTGGCCCAGGGATAAATTATTCAAAAAAAGGAGTAGTTTATAAAGGGGCCTCTTTAAATATAATTGAAACAAATGGAGAATGGTCACATGTTACCTTAGATAATGGTGAAAAAGGATGGGTTTGTTCAAAATATATAAATAGCACTTCATCATCAAATAATATAGCAAATAATGTATCTGGACAAGTTAGTGTAACTGCTAGTTATGTAAATATTAGAATAGGAGCAGGAACTAATAACACTATAAAGACAGTCGTGCCCTATGGTACAAAGCTTACATTAATAAGTAAATCCAATGGGTGGTATAATGTAAAATTAGAAAACGGTACTACTGGATGGATAAGTGGAAAATACATATCTACCATAAGTAATAATCAAAACAGCAATCAAAGCAGCAATACATATAACAACTTTACTCCATGTAATGGAAAGGTTACAAGTTATGCAAATTTAAATGTAAGAAGTGGACCTGGTACAAATTATACTATAAAGACAAGACTTATTTATGGACAAGTAGTCAAATTAACTGAAAAATCCAATGGATGGTATAAAATTACCTTATCAAATGGTTCAGATGGATGGGTACATAGCGACTATATAAAAATAACTACAGAAGCTGTAAGTAAGCCGAGTGGTACAACTTTAAATAATAGTAACACATCATCAAATAATAGTAATAGATCTGCTGTTGTAAACTTAGCGTACTCATTGCTTGGAAAGCCGTATGTTTGGGGAGCTAATGGTCCAAATAGTTTTGATTGCTCAGGATTTACTAGATATGTATATCTACATGCAGAAGGTAAATCTATACCAAGAGTATCTTATGAACAAGCAAAAATAGGAACAGCAGTAGCAAGAGGAAATTATCTTCCAGGAGATTTACTATACTTTGCAACAACCGGTACAGGAAGAACGAGTCATGTAGGTATTTATGTTGGAAATAACACATTTATACATGCAAGTGGCAGTGCATCTAAACCAGACAAAGTCATTGTATCTAGCTTAAGTGGATATTATGGACGAGTATTACTAGGAGCTAGAAGATTTTAAATAAATATATTCATAAAAAGCAAACCCTTTAAATATAATTGTATAAATAATATTTAAGGGGGCTTAACTAATGAGTAATAAAAAGATATACAAAGGTTTAAATAAAAGACGAAGATTTCACCCTAGAAAATATATAACAATAATACTTTGTATGGCTTTAATAATCGGATATGGTTATAAGAAAATTAAGTTGGACGAAGTATTTAAAAATATCGATATATCTAAAAACGTATCTTCTTTAGTAAATAAATTATATTTTTGGCAAGACCCAGCATCTGAAATATTCAACTTAGCATCGACAAGTACTCAAAAAATAGACAACTCATCACAAAAAAATGTAACTGATAAATCTAATGAAGAAAAATCACAAAAAAGTTCAACAGCAGATAACTCATCAACAAATACAGAAGTAGCAGTAGTAGATGGAATTGATGTTTATCTAATACAAGTGGGATCTTTTGATAACAATAAAGACTTAAATAAAATTACAGCTAGATTAAAAGAAAATAAGATTCCAAATTCAAGTATAAAAATAGACGGCGCAAATAAAGTACAAGCATATATATCATTTAATGAAGATGATGTAAGAAATAATTTAGAAAAAACAAAGAAAATAGTAGATGATGCATTCTTGACAAAATTAGAAATACCGGTATTGTCTTTGGAATATACAGAAGAATATTCTTATATAAAAGATATTGCCGATAATTTGAACTCATTATTAAAAAATTATGAAGAGGAATCAAATTATTTAAATAAAAATAAAGATAATTTAGATAGTGGAGAATATAAAATAATACTTACAAAAAGAGAAAATATTTTAGATAAATTAGAAAATGAAGTAAATAAAATAAACTATAAAGAATTAGATAGCTTTAAGACTAATTTATTGTCTTATACTTCACAAATAAGAGATAATATTTCTAAGTATGGAGATAAAATTGATACAAAAAATGAATATAAATATGAGACTTTATTAATATCTTCAATACAAATGTATTATGAGTTTATAAACGAAATTAAAGCTGCTTAAAAGGTTGAATTTTTCAACCTTTTTTTGAATTAAAATTAAAATATATCATAAATAAAAATTTAAATAATTATATAAAATAAATATTATTTATGAGATACACTTTTTATATAATACTTAAAAAATGCTAATAATTGGGATAAATAATTAACAATTGTTAAATTTTAGCAATAAATATAGTATACTATATGTATAAAAACAATAAAAAATATAAAAAGACAGGGGGTAAATACAATGAGACTCTTAACATTTAAAGGAGGGATACATCCTCCATATAACAAAGAGTATACAAACAAAGTGGCTCTAGCAAAGGCCGAGGCTCCAAAGATTGTTTACATTCCTCTTCAACAACATATAGGTGCTCCAGCAAAACCTATAGTAGAAAAAGGTGATGAGGTTAAAAAAGGTCAAATGATAGGGCAAGCAGGTGGCTTCGTTTCGGCAAATGTTCACTCATCAGTTTCTGGTAAAGTTATAGACATAGCAATGCATGAAGTTCCAGGTGGAATGGGACAGTGTATTGTAATAGAAAATGACTTTAAAGAGGAACTTCATGAAAGCGTTAAACCACATGGAGATTTAAGTGATCTACAACCAAAAGAAATTATAAAAATTATACAAGATGCAGGTATTGTTGGTATGGGTGGTGCAACATTCCCAACACATGTAAAATTATCTCCACCACCAGATTCAAAAATAGACGTTATTATATTAAATGGTGCTGAATGTGAACCATACTTAACTGCTGACCACAGATTAATGGTTGAACATCCAGAAGATGTAGTATTTGGTATAAGAGCAGTTATGAAAGCATTAGATGTGCATAAAGGATATATCGGTATAGAAGTAAATAAACCAGATGCAATAGAAGCAGTTACTAAAGCGGCTGAAGGATATTCAGAAGTAGAAGTAGTTGGTTTAGAAATAAAATATCCACAAGGTGCAGAAAAACAACTTATATATGCATGTACAGGCGGAAGAGAAGTCCCATCAGGTGCATTACCAGCAGCTGCAGGAGCAGTAGTTACAAATGTTGGTACGGCAGCACAAATAGCCAAATCAATAAAAACAGGACTACCTTTAGTAGAAAGAATAACTACTATCACAGGAGATGCAATAAAAGAACCTAAAAACTTAATAACTAAAGTCGGGACACCAATATGTGAAATAATAGATCAATGTGGTGGATTTAAAGATGGTATAACAGTAGGTAAAGTTATATTAGGTGGGCCTATGATGGGTAACACTCAATATACTACTCAGGCTGCAAGTACAAAAGGTACTTCAGGTATATTATGTTTATCAGAAGAAAAAGCTAGATTACCTGAGCCAACAAATTGTTTAAGATGTGGTAGATGTACAGAAGTCTGTCCAGCATTTTTACAACCATTATATATAAGTGCCAACTCGCTTAAAGGTGATTTTGATAAAGCAGAAGAACATAGAGCACTTGATTGTATAGAATGTGGTTCATGTTCGTTTATATGTCCAGCTAGAAGACCTTTAGTTGAATCAATAAGAAATGCTAAACGTCAAATTCAAGCAAAACGTAGAAAAGCACAAGCACAAGCTCAAGCAAAAGCAGCAAAATAAATAACGGGGGGAAATAAACATGGAAAATAAGTTTATAGTGTCATCATCACCTCATATTAGAAGTAATGAAGATACTTCTTATATAATGAAACAAGTCATATTCGCTCTTGTACCAGCAGCACTTGCTGGATTGTGGTATTTTAGAGCAAGCGCATTATATGTTATGTTTTTCTGTATATTAGGGACAGTCGGTTCTGAATATATATGGGAAAAAATAACTAAACAAAAAAGTACTATTGGAGATTTTTCAGCAGTAGTAACAGGATTATTATTAGCATTTAACGTTCCAGCTTCACTTCCATGGTGGATGTGTCTATTAGGAGGAGTATTTGCAATAGTAGTTGTAAAAATGATGTTTGGTGGAATAGGTAACAACTTTGTCAACCCAGCTTTAGCAGCAAGAGCATTCTTACTTGCATCATTCCCAGTTCCAATGACTAAATGGACTCAAACAGGAGTTAACTGGGTAAGTACTACATCTGCAGCAGATGCAGTGACAACAGCAACTCCACTTAGCTTCTTAAAATCAGGGGCAGCAGGTCTACAAGGATTAGCAGACAATAATATATCTATGATGGATTTACTAGTAGGTAATATAGGTGGATGCGTTGGTGAAACATGTGCAATCTTATTATTACTAGGTGGTATTTATTTAATATATAAAGGAATTATAAGTTATATTATGCCGCTATGTTATCTAGCAACAATATTTATATTAACTTTCTTATTAGGTGGATTTAATATTCAATTTGCAGTAAGTGAAATATTAGCAGGTGGTGTTATGCTAGGTGGTTTCTTTATGTTAACTGACTATACAACATCTCCAATGACTAAAAAGGGACAAATTATATATGCAGTTCTTGCTGGTATAATATGTTCAGTAATTAGATTATATGGTGGATATCCAGAAGGATGTTCATATTCAATATTATTAGCAAACGTTATGACACCACTTATAGACAAGTACGTTAATAACAGAGTATTTGGGGAGGTGGCTAAATAATGGGCAAAGATATGTTTAAATTAGGACTAAACTTATTAATAATAAGTGCAATAGCGGCTTTATTATTAGCATTTACTAATAACGTAACAGCAGATACAATAGCAAAAAGAAATGAACAAGCAAATGCAGAAGCTAGAAAATTAGTTTTAGAATCTGCTCAAGATTTTGAAGAAGTAAAAGATGCAAAGACTGATAACTCTAAAGGAGTTAAAGTTTCAGAAATATATGAAGCAAAAGATGCATCTGGAAATACTGTAGGATATACTCTAAAAGTTTTACCATCTGGTTATGGTGGAACAATAGAATTAATGGTAGGTATCGATTCTGCTAATGGTCAAGTATCAGGTATAAATGTTGTAAGTAACTCAGAAACAGCAGGTCTTGGTGCTAAAGCAACTGACCCAGAATTTAGTGATCAATATAAAGGAAAACCACTTGAAGAACTTTCAGTTCTTAAAAATGGAACTCCTGGTGATACTGAAATAAAAGCAATATCTGGAGCTACTATAACTTCTACAGCAGTAACTAACGGTGTAGATGCAGCAATCGAAGTTTACAATAACTCTTTAAAATAATCGATAGGGGGATTTTAAGATGAATCTAGGAAAAGTTTTTAAAAATGGTATTATCGACGAGAATCCAACCTTTGTACAAGTAATAGGGATGTGTCCTACTTTAGCAGTTACAAGTGCAGCAATAAATGGATTAGGGATGGGCCTTTCAACAACAGTAGTTTTAGCTTGTTCAAATGTAGCGATATCATTACTTAGAAAAGTAATACCAGATAAAATAAGAATACCAGCGTTCGTAGTTGTTATAGCTACTTTCGTTACAATAGTACAAATGCTTTTAAAAGCATATATACCATCACTTGATAAAGCACTTGGATTATATATTCCGTTAATAGTTGTTAACTGTATAATACTTGCTCGTGCCGAAAGTTTTGCATCTAAAAATGGAGCTGTTGCTTCTGCAGTAGATGGTTTAGGTATGGGGCTTGGATTTACTTTAGCTCTTACAATATTAGGAGCAGTTAGAGAAATATTAGGAGCAGGTGCAATATTTGGAGTAAGCTTATTTGGAGCTTCTTATCAACCAGCTTTATTATTCATATTACCTCCAGGAGCATTCTTAACATTAGGAATCTTGATGGCAATATTTAATAAAGTTACAAAGAAAAGTGCTTAATTTTTAGGAGGGAAATATTATGAATTATATTCTTTTATTACTAAGCATTGTCCTTGTTAACAACGTTATAACATCACAATTCTTAGGTATATGTCCTTTCTTAGGTGTTTCTAAGAAAGTAGATACAGCATCAGGTATGGGAGCTGCGGTTACATTCGTTTTAGCCCTAGCTTCTTTAATAACATATTTTATACAAATGATATTAGTTAAAACAGGAACTGAATATTTACAAACTATAGCATTTATACTTGTTATAGCTTCAATAGTTCAGTTTGTTGAGATGGCACTTAAAAAAATGAGTCCATCTTTATATCAAGCATTAGGTGTTTATCTACCTCTTATAACTACAAACTGTGCAGTTTTAGGTATAGCACTTGTTAATGTTCAAAAAAACTACAATATATTAGAAACATTAATAAACGGTACTGGTGCAGGGTTAGGTTTTACATTAGCAATAGTTTTATTCGCAGGAATCAGAGAAAGATTAGAACTTGCAGATATTCCAGAAGCATTTCAAGGATTTCCTATAACATTAATATCTGCAGCATTAATGTCAATAGCTTTCTTAGGATTTACAGGATTAATAAAATTATAAAAACAGGGGGTGAAGTATTGTGGAAATATTAAAAGCAGTAATATTATTGGGAATCATGGGATTAATATTTGGTGCTGTATTAGCTTTTGCTGCACAAAAATTTGCAGTTGAAGTTGATGAAAGAGAAGCCAAAATACTTGAAGTACTTCCTGGAGCAAACTGTGGTGGTTGTGGATACCCAGGTTGTGGTGGTGTAGCAGCTGCAATAGTAAAAGGCGAAGCACCTGTCAATGCATGTCCGGTTGGTGGAGCAGCAGTAGCTGCAAAAATCGGTGAAATAATGGGCGTTGCAGCAGAAACAGGGGAAAGACAGGTTGCACATGTTATGTGTAAAGGTAGTTGTTCAAGTGCAGCAAACAAATATGAATATCAAGGGATACAAGATTGTAGAGCAGCAGCGGCATTAATTGGAGGAGCAAAATCATGTAGTTTTGGTTGTTTAGGACTTGGAACTTGTGTATCTGTCTGTGCATTTGGTGCATTATCAGTAGTTGATGGTGTTGCAGTAGTAGATGAAGAAAAATGTGTTCTTTGTGGAAAATGTATAGATATATGTCCAAAAGGATTAATAAAGAAAAAACCAGCTAAACAAGAAGTCGTAGTTGACTGTAGCTCTAAAGATAAAGGTAAAGATGTAAAAGATAAATGTAAGGCTGGATGTATAGGATGTAAAAAATGTGAAAAATCTTGTCCAGTTGGAGCAATAACAGTAGAAAACAACTTAGCTACAATAGATTATTCTAAATGTATAGGATGTAAAGTATGTGCAGAGGTTTGTCCAAAGAAAGTTATAGAAGCAGAATTATCAGACAGACGTAAAGTAACTATAGATGAAGAAAAATGTATAGGATGTACAGCATGTGCTAGAACTTGTCCATTTGGAGCTATAGAAGGAGAAAAGAAAAAACCACATAAAGTCGATGTTGAAAAATGCAAAGGATGCCATTTATGCATGAAAAAATGTAAAAAAGGCGCAATGCAATTAGTTGATGATAAGAAAGCATCAATTAAATTGGTTAATTAAAGATATTAAAATATAAAATGTGGATAGAATAAAGGTATAGATTTCTATACCTTTATTTTATTATGCATATAAATTGAATTTTTAAAGTACAATATAAATGTTCAGATTATAAAAATATCAATATAAATATTATTACAAAATCCTTAATAAAAATAAGAAATTTGTAATAATATTTAGTATTTATTTAAATAAAGTAAATTTTTTCTCGAAATATAAGATTTAAACAAGAAAACAGTATACATTAAGATTGAAATTTTTATAATATAGTGATAAACTTAATTAGTACAAAATTTGAGTACAAGAAGGTGAACAAATGAAAGTAATATTAGCATCAGCTTCACCGAGGAGAAAAGAGATTTTGCAAAATACTAAGCTTAATTTTGATATACAAAAAAGTGATATTGAAGAAGTGATTTTGGAAAATGAATCTCCAGAAGATATGGTAGTTAGACTTGCATATGAAAAAGCATTTGATGTAGCAAAGAGAAATACAGATAGATTAGTTATAGGAGCAGATACAATTGTAGCTTTAGATAACGAAGTTTTAGGTAAGCCAAAAGATCAAAATGAGGCATATCAAATGATAAAAAGACTATCTAATAAAACACATAAAGTTATAACAGGAATCAGTTTAATTAACTTGAAAGAAAATAAAATTATAAAAGATTATGTAGTTAGTTTCGTTACATTTAAAGATTTAAGTGAGGACTCTATTAAAGATTATATAAATACAAATGAATCTTTAGACAAAGCAGGTGCATATGGAATACAGGGATATGGAGCTTTATTAGTTAAAAATATACAAGGTGATTATTTTAATATAGTTGGACTCCCTATTTCAAGACTTAGCGATTTACTAAAGAATCACTTTGATATAAATCTATTTTATGGAGGATGATTCATCTGCAAGATACTTTAGGTAAAGGTCTAAACATAAAAAATATGTTAATAGAAGAAAGACCGAGAGAAAAGATGCTGACAAAAGGTGTGAAATCATTAACTGATGCAGAATTGTTAGCTATTATAATTAGAACTGGAAATAAAAAATATAATGCTATAGAGCTTTCTAACCAAATATTTAAGGAAAAATTAATAAATATTAGAGATTTATATGATATAAGTATAGAAGAGCTATGTAGTATAGACGGTATTGGACTTACAAAAGCAAGCCAAATAAAGGCAGCTATAGAATTAGGTGTAAGAGCATCCAGTTATAAGCCGCCTAAATATAAAATAAATCAGCCTTGGGATATCTATAAATATTATATGGATATATTTAGATATGAATCACAGGAAATATTTAAAATAGTACTTTTAAATACAAAAAATGAAATAATAACAGATGTAGATATTTCGATTGGAACCTTAAATTCATCTTTAGTGCATCCAAGAGAAGTTTTTAGAGCGGCGATAAGAAGAAGCAGCAATAAGATTATACTCATACATAATCACCCATCAGGATGTCCCACACCATCTATAGAAGACAAAGTTGTTACAAATAGACTTGTCAAATGTGGAGAAATAATAGGCATTGAGGTAATAGACCATATAATTATAGGTGATGGATTGTATTTTAGTTTTAAAGAAAATATGTTGATTTGATATAGTGTAAGATTGAAGGGAGCGTTTAAAAATGGCAAGTGAAAAGAAACAAAAAAAACAAAAAGGATCTTTATTCGGATTCGGAAAAATGACAAAAGATATGGGAATAGACTTAGGTACTGCTAATACTTTAGTATACATTAAAGGTCAAGGTATAGTACTTAGAGAACCATCAGTTGTTGCAATAAGAGATGACAGCAAAGATGTTTTAGCAGTTGGTGAAGAAGCAAAAAGAATGATAGGTAGAACACCAGGAAACATAAAAGCAATAAGACCGATGAAAGATGGTGTTATTGCTGATTTTGATATAACACAATCAATGTTAACTTACTTCATACAAAAATCTGCAGCTAAAAAAGGTGTAGTTAGTGCGAGAATAGCTATATGTGTACCATATGGTGTTACTGAAGTAGAGAAAAAAGCAATCGAAGAGGCTGCACAACAAGCAGGAGCTAAAGAAGTATTCTTAATAGAAGAACCTATGGCAGCTGCAATAGGAGCAGGTCTTAGAGTCGAAGAGCCAGAAGGAAACATGGTAGTTGATATCGGTGGTGGTACTTCTGAAATAGCTGTAATCTCATTAGGTGGAATAGATACTGCTGAATCTATAAGAATAGGTGGTAACAAATTAGATGAAGCTATAGTTAATTACGTTAAAAAAGAATACAACCTATTAATAGGTGAAAGAACTGCTGAAGATGTTAAAATAAACATAGGTTCAGCATACAAAGATGGAGAAGAAGTAACTTCTCAAATAAGCGGTAGAGATTTAGTAACAGGGCTTCCTAAGAAAATTGATATATCTTCTTCAGAGATAAGAGATGCATTAAAAGATCCTATCAATACTATAGTTAACGGAATAAAAATAACTCTAGAAAAAACAAAACCAGAGCTTGCTGCTGACCTTATGGAAAACGGAATAATGTTAACAGGAGGGGGAGCTTTATTAAAAGGACTTGATTTATTAGTAAAAGAAGAAACTGGTATGCCAGTATTTATAGCTGAATATCCACTTGATTGTGTAGCTATAGGAACTGGAAAATCAGTAGAAGATCAAGAAATATTTGAGAAAGTTCTAGTAGCAAACAAAAGAAGATAGAAGCTGGTGATGAGTTTGAAAAGAGACAAAAATAAACGTAAAATAAATTTTAAAGTGATAGCAACTGGTGTAGTTGCTATCACTTTAATTGGAATTGTGGGCATATCGATTGGATCAAATTCAGGAAAGAGTCCCTTTAACTCAAACATAATATTAAATGTATCATCTACATTAGAAAATGGTGTAAGTAAAGGGGTACAATTCTTTACGGGTGGATTTTCTGATATTTTAAACTTTAAATCTAATGCTAAAAAAGTAACAAAATTAGAAGAAGAAAACGAAGAACTAAAAAAACAAATAACAGAATTAAAAGGTGAGTTAGAAGATACTAGCTCATTAGAACAACTAAAAAAATCACTTAAATTCGTAGATGAAAAATATATTGCAAACCAAGTATCAGCAAAAGTTGTAAGTAAAAATGACGGTCTTTGGTACACATCTATGGTAGTAAGTGCAGGGAGTGAAGATGGAGTTAAAGAAAATAGTTTAGTTATGAATGGCTATGGTTTAGTCGGAATAGTAACTGAAGTATCATCAAATTATTCAAAAGTAATTACTCTATTAGACACAACATCATCAGTTAGTTTTAAATTATCTAGAGATTCTAATTGCAAGGGAATTATTACAACTGGGACAGGTATAAAAAACGAAGAAGTAAATAGAAATAAAGGTCTCCTACAAGGTTATATGCTTGATTCAGATTATGATGTACTTCCAGGAGATAGTGTAGTTACATCTGGACTTGGTTTATATCCAAAAGATATCGTTATAGGAGAAGTTACTAAGGTTACAGAAGATAAGAGTAAATCTTTAAAATATGTAGTAGTTAAACCTAACGTAAACTTCAAAAGTATCGACAATGTAGTAATAGTAGAACCAAGAAATATGAATTAGAGAGGTAACTATTATGAAAAAAGTATTACTTTGTATATTGGGTTTTTTTATAATAATACTTCAAAATAGTATTATTAATTATTTATCTGTTTTTGGAATGACTATAAATATAGTTTTAATATATTTGGTTATAATTTCACTTTATTTAGACGAACTAGAAAGTGGAATTATAGGAGCTATTTTAGGACTTATACTAGATTCTAGTGTAGGTGGTATTTTTGGAGCAAATGCATTAATATTTTTTGCAATAGCATATATGGTAAGTTATATAAAAGACAAAGTATATAAAGAAAGCCCTATAATGATATTTACTATTATTTTAGGAACAACATTTATATATTGCGGAATTAGTTTTTTACTTGCGAGAGTACTGTATAATGTGTGTACATTTACATCAATTATAAAAATATTAATAGTTCCAATTTTAAATAGTTTAGTGGGAATATTAGTATACAAAATATTTAAAAAACCAATATTAAGACTAGAAGAAGAATAGTGGTGATTTAATGGAAGAAAATAAAATTATTGAGAGATTTAAAGCTATAAAAATCTTCTTGTTATGCGCCTTTGGAGTAATCATATTAAAAATGTTATACATGAATACAGTACAACATGAATACTATACAAATCTTGCAGATAATAAAACTTATAAACAAGTTACAATAAAAGCTGCAAGAGGAGAGATTAGAGATAGATACGGAAGGCTTTTAGCAGGAAATACAAATTCCTTTGTAGTTGAGGTATCAAGTGACCAATTAACTGCTAAAGGAAATGATCCTAACGCTGTTGCTTTAAAAATAATAAATAAATTAATAGAAAACGGCGAAGATTATGAAGATGATTTCCCTATTACAATAAGTAAAAATGGAAACTTTTCTTATACATATGATAAAAATGTAAGAGAATATAAAGAAAAGAATAATATCCCATCAAACCTTAATGCAAAAGAAACATTCTACTATCTAGTAGATAGTCTTATTGAAGATGGAACATTAAAAAAATCAGATAGGGATTTAGAACCAGCTGAACTTCAAAAAAAGCTTAATAATAATGGATATTATCCTCCTATATTAGTTAAGAGTTTTGAGTTTACAGATATTAAAAATAAAAACGACTGGCTAAAGAGTTTTGTCAAAAAACTAGATGATGGAACAAAGCTAGAAGTCAAAAGTACAGATAGTGCAAAGGTTGCATTCCAAAAAATAAGACAATACTATGGAATTGATGAGAGTTTAAGTGATCAAGATGCAAGAAAAATACTTGTTGTAAGAAATCTTATAAAATCTCAAGGATATAGAACTTATTACCCAATTACATTAGCATCAAATGTATCAGAAGAGACAGTAGCTTTTGTAGAGGAAAATACAACTAATATGCCAGGAATATCAATATCTAACGAACCTATTAGACATTATCCAAATGGAGCATTAGCATCACATGTACTTGGATATGTAGGTAAAATACCATCTACACAATTAGATGATTATTTAAATAATAAAGAAAAATCATATAAATCAGATGATATTGTAGGTCTTACAGGAATTGAGGCAACTCAAGAAGACCACCTAAAAGGTATCGACGGATATAAAAAAGTTAAAGTAAATGCAACTGGTAAGATAACAGATGAATTAGAAGTTAAAGAGCCTGTATCAGGAGATACGGTATACTTAACACTAGATATGGATTTACAAAAAGTTGCTGAAGAAGGTTTAGAAAAAACGATACAAGTTGCAAATAACGGTGGAGTTTATAAAAGTGAATATGGAGATGTAGCTACAAGTGGTGGAGCTAAAAATGCTAAAACAGGAGCTATCATCGCTGTAGATGTAAAAACAGGTGAAGTATTAGCATCTGCTAGTTATCCTGATTACGACCCGAATTTATTCGTAACAGGTATATCATCAAAAGATTATGAAAAGCTACAACCTGAAAATCCAAACGATACACTAGCGGCGAGTCCACTTCTAAATTTAGTAGCACAAGGTGTATTCCAGCCAGGTTCAACATTCAAAATGATAACTGGTATGGCTGCATTAGAAAATGGATTGGATCCAAATTATACTATAAATGACCCAGGTGTTATAAAATTAAATGGACAGACTTTCGCAGATGCCGTTTGGAATAAATCAAAGAGTAACCATGGGGCAGTAAATTTATATAAAGCATTACAGGAATCTTGTAACGTATACTTCGGTATAGTAGGTACAGGAACTAACTGGCTAGGTGGAAAAGACCCAGGTGCAGATGTTAATTCCGAAACGATACTAGAATATGCGAAATTATTTGGTTTAGATGAACATACAGGTCTTGAAGACGAAATAACTGAAGTAGTCGGAAAAGTACCTAGTGAAGAAGATAAAGTAAATTCAACTAAAATCTCACTTAGATCTTATTTAAATCTAAATATAATCGATAGTTTTACTGATATCGATGAAAATGACGATGAAGAAATGGATAAAAGAATAGATGAGATTGTAAGTTGGATAGATGAAGATCCTACTCCAGGTAGGGGTGAAGTTATGTCTAGATTAGCTAAATTAAATGTAAAAGAAGATAGAATAGAAGACTTAACTGACTCTATACTATTTACATACTTAAAATTTGCTAGATGGACATTATCAGACAACTTAAACTTAGCTATAGGACAAGGTGAAAATGCATATACACCATCTCAAGTAGTAAGATATGTAATGGCTATTGCAAATGGAGGATATTTAACAGATCTGACTTTAACTAAAAAAATTGTAAATAGCGACTATGAAATAACTTATGAAAATGAAGTAGTATCTAAAAAAATTGACTTTAAAAATAGTGACAATTTAAAAGAATTAACAAAAGGTATGAAATTAGTTACAAGCCAAGGTACTGCTGCTAAATACTTCGTAAACTTCCCTATAGAAGTAGCAGCAAAGAGTGGTACGGCGGAGAGAAAAGATAAAATACCTACAGCTGACGAATATAACTACTTAATGGATCATTTATCTAGTTATGGCGTTGAAGAAAAAGAAGTCTTAAAAGTTTATAAACAATTAAGAAAAGATAGGGAAGCAGAATTAACTAAAAATAAAATCAAAGAAATTAAAGAACAATTAAAAGACAAAGATTTAGATGAAGAGACAAGAGCAGAGTTAGAAAAAGAATTAAAAGATGGAGTTAATGAAAAATTAGCTGATACAGATAAAATAAATGCCGCTTATTTAAGAAGAGCTATAAAGAAAGTAAATCCTTCTATTACAGATGATGATATAGATAAGTATAAAGAAACATATGGAGATTTTGCTTGGGCAGTAGCATTTGCACCAGCAGATGACCCAGAAATAGCCGTAGCAGCAGTAATACCTCAAGGTACTACAAGTACTTATGCTTTCTTACCAATAAAAGACGTAATAGGATATTACTTATTAGGTTCATCTAATAACCAAACAGATAGTTCGAGTCAAAAGAATAACTCAAATAAAAATGATTCAGATAGTGACTCTACATCTGACAATAAAAATTCTGACTCTGAAGAAAACATAAGCGACAGTACAGGTAGTGACAACAAACTAAATTTTAATGTTCAAATAAAAAAATAAAAAGGTGATTAATATATTTATGAAGAATATAGTAAATAAATTGATATCACTCTGGAGGTTGTTATGTCTTTAAAAGAAGTTTCAGCCAGTGAACTTGTTGAATTTAAAGGCAATAAAAAAGGTATAATTATAAATATAAAAAGAGTAGCCCCTTTTGATGTTGTGAAAGATTCAATAATTAACAGGTTAGAAGAATATGTAGGATTTTTTAATGGAGCCAAAATCTGTGAAATTAATTGTGATTACTTAAGTGATATTCAAATAATAATGATAAAAGAAGAACTTACATCTAGGTTTGATATAGAATTTACGGAAGATGAAGAGAAAAAACAATTAGGATTATTTGACACTAAATATGTGGAGAGCTTAAGATCTGGAGAAATAGTAGTATACGATGGTGATATAGTTGTCATGAAAGATATGAATCCGGGTTCACAATTAACTTCTATAAGAGATATAGTTATTATGGGTAATATAAGTGCTGGAGCGAGAGCTATAGCAGCAGGAAACATAACCGTTATGGGTAAAGTTGAAGGATTTGTTCATGCAGGTGCCAATGGAAATGATAGAGCATATATAGTTGGTAACTGTCTATGTCCAAAAATTTTACAAATTGCCGATAATATAGCTGAGGCGCCTGATGATGATGAAAGTAACAAGGAAATTAAAGAAATCAGCCCGGAGATAGCCTTTGTAAGTGAAGGACGAATAGTAATAGAGAGTTACTTACCTAAAAATGTAAAATAAAGAAGGAAATCTATAGGGGGTAGAAAAATGAGTGAAGTTATAGTTATAACATCAGGTAAAGGTGGAGTCGGAAAAACGACTACAGTTGCCAACTTAGGTACAGCATTAAGCTTTCAAAATAAAAAAACAGTAGTAGTAGATGCTGATATAGGACTTAGAAATTTAGACGTAGTTATGGGTCTTGAAAATAGAATAGTATACGATATAGTAGATGTTGTTGAAGGTACTTGTAAATTAAAACAAGCTTTAATAAAAGATAAAAGATTTGAAAACTTATATCTATTGCCAGCAGCTCAAACAAGAGATAAAAATGCATTAACAGAAGAACAAATGGCAGAGCTATGTGAAAGGCTTAGAGAATCTTTTGATTATATAATAATTGACTGTCCTGCTGGGATAGAGCAAGGATTTAAAAATGCAGTGGCTGGAGCAGATAGGGCTATAGTAGTAACTAATCCTGAAGTTTCAGCAGTAAGAGATGCAGATAGAATAATAGGTTTATTACAAGCTAATGAAATCAATAATATTCAACTTATAATAAATAGAATAAGACAAGACATGGTTAAACGTGGAGATATGATGGACAAGCAAGATATAGTTGAAATATTATCGATAGATTTAATCGGTATGGTTCCAGATGATGAAAGTATAATTATCTCAACTAATAAAGGTGAACCTGCTATTTTAGATGAAAGATCATTAGCTGGTAAGGCTTATAGAAATATAGCTGATAGAATCTTAGGTCATGATGTTCCAATTATGGAACTTCAAACTCAAGATGGGTTCTTCAGTAAACTTAAAAAGATGTTTGGAGCAGCCAAATAGATAGGAGGATATTATGTTCGATTTTTTTAGGCCATTCAATAATAATTCGCAGACAAGTAAGAATGTGGCAAAGGAAAGACTAAAATTAGTATTAGTACATGATAGAATAGATTGTTCTCCACAATTATTAGAAGCTATAAAAGATGATATATTAAAGGTTATATCTAGTTATGCAGAAATAGATGAAGAAGGTTTAGAAATAAAAATGTCTAAGACGAGAAGCGAAACAGATGATAAACCAGTATCAGCCTTAGTTGCAAATATACCACTTAAAAATATAAAAGAGAGAAAAATTTAAATTTATAATACGAGGGGGAAAACCTACCTTTTAAAAGAATTTAAATAGAGATTTTCTTTATGGGGATATACGCAAGTATATCCCTTTAAACATTAAATTTGTTTTTGAGAGTATATTAGAAAGATGGTGAGAAATTGATAGATTATAAAAATACTATAAAGCTTATAAAGAAAATAGATTGGAAACTAATTTTACTAGTAATGGTCATATTTGCTTATGGTTTAGTAATACTAAGTAGTGCTACACATGCAAATCAAACGGGACAATATAAAAGGTTAATAGTACAGAGTTTAGCGTTTGGAATAGGCTCTGTTATTATAATATTTATTTTAATGATAGACTACAATGTAATGGGCAAATACTACAAAGAGCTTTATATTGTTAGTATAGCTTTATTGACATTAGTTTTAATATTTGGAGACAGTAGAGGTGGAGCAAAATCTACTTTCAACTTAGGTATACTTGATTTACAAGTAATCGAAGTAGTAAAAATAACTTTTATACTGAGTTATGCCAAAATAGTAGAGACATACAGAGGAAAATTAAACTCTTTAAAAGAAATTTTCGATGTTGTATTATATGCAATACCAGTTATCGGTCTTATAATAGTTGAACCAGACTTAGGTGGAGCTATTATATTCTGTTGTATAGTATTCGGGATGATATTCTCAGCAGGTATAGACAAAAAAATACTTATAAAAGCTGGGACAATTGTTTTAATATTATTGCCTATAATGTATATGTGTATGGACCAATACCAAAAAAATAGAATCTTAGGTTTTATGGATCCAGAAGATACATCTATAGAAGGAAACTACCAGCTTATGCAGTCGATGATAGCAATAGGCTCTGGTGGAATGACTGGTAAGGGGCTATACAATGGTACTCAAAATCAAGAAGACTTCTTACCTATACAAGATAGTGACTTCATATTTGCAGTAGGAGTTGAAGAATTAGGTGTAATAGGAGGAACTGTATTAGTTGTTTTATACGCTATGTTCCTGCTTAGAATGATAAAAATTGCACGAGAGGCAAAAGATGTTTATGGGTCCTTTATAGTAATTGGAGTCGTATGCATGTTTTCATACCAGATAATACAAAATATAGGGATGACGATGGGATTAATTCCAGTAACAGGGGTAACACTGTCGTTTATAAGTTATGGTGGTAGTGCCGTTATGACATCCTTGGCGATTATAGGAATAGTCTTGAATGTTGGTATGAGACGTAAAAAGATTAATTTCTAATAAACAGTAAAATAGAATTCAATAAATATATGTCTAGAAATCTATGGAAATAAAATATAATTTCCATAGATTTTTTTATTGGAAATTATACATATTTTAAATTATAAATGAAGATGATTTTTGTAGATAAATTTTAAAATAATTAATCTAGTTAAAAGTATTTAGAATAAAAAACTTTTATTTAAAAGATAAAAAATGAATATTATATATAAGAAGATAAATAGTATAC
>NZ_JBCLNH010000025.1:0-31301 GCF_039062665.1 Clostridium sp. 2218st1_F5_2218SCRN_220325
TGGTTTTAATTCGTGTGAATTAAAGTTTATTAATTAACCTACTGTTTAATTTTCAAAGTTCATTTACTTAACTCGCTTAACTTTTTAAGTTGTTTCGCTCATTTCAGCTTCTTTAGTTTAACAAACTTAATTTTGTTTGTCAACTCTTTTTTTAAAAAACTTTTTTAGCTTTCGTCGCTCTTTCAGACTTACTCGCTTCAGAAGTTTTGTCCTCGTCTCAAGGACAAGTAATACTATACCACCATAAAATATATTCGTCAATACTTTTTTTATATTTTTTTTAATATTATTTTTATTTTTGTAAATATTATTAATTAGTATTCTAATTTTTATATTTAATTGCATACATTACATAATAATCTAGATATAATTATATTAAGATATATTGTTTACAATAATCTATAAATATACTTTATTATTAAACTAATATTAAAGTATCAATCAATATTAAATTTATATATAGAGGAGGTATACATATTATGGCTAAATATGCTAGAGAACCTATAAATGGTTTTACACATTTATTTGGGGCAATTTTATCATTCGCTGGTTTATTAATATTAGTAATAAAAACAACACTAGAAAATCCATCCCCTATTGCATTGACAGCAGTAATTATTTTTGGAATTTCTTTAATATTACTTTATTCTGCATCTGCTACATATCATTTAGTTATTGCAAAAGAAAATACTATTAAATTTCTCAGAAGAATAGATCACTCTATGATTTTTATTTTAATAGCAGGTTCTTATGCACCTTTCTGTTTAATATCACTAAATGGTGTTAAGGGATGGGTATTGTTTGCTATAGAAATATTAATAGCAATTCTAGGAGTTGCATTTAAACTAGTTTGGTTTGAAAGTCCTCGTTGGATTTCTACTCTTATTTATGTAGTTATGGGATGGTGTGCAATATTTCTAATTGTGCCTCTTTCTAAATCGCTTTCATCTATTGGTGTTATGTTATTAATAGGCGGGGGTGTACTTTATACAATAGGTGCTATTATATATGGAACAAAACCTAAATTTCTTAAATTGAAAAAATTTAAATTCCATGAGATATTCCATATATTCATCTTATTGGGCAGTCTATGCCAATATCTATGTGTTCTTTTATATGTAATTTAATTAGTAAAATAAAAGAAGTTTTGATAAATAACTTTCTATCTATCAAAACTTCTTTTTTATTAAGAATATTTTTATATTTTTATACGGTAAAATCTAAGTGACATGCTACATAATGATTTTCTGATACCTTTCTTAACTGTGGCATCTTTCTACTACAAACTTCTATCGCACATTCACATCTATCTCTAAACGGACATGCATTTACATTATCTATTTTATTAGATATGTCATTGTTTATTTCTTTTATTGGTTCTGAAAAATCCATTTTTAAATCAAATACAGCTGTCATTAGTGCTTTTGTATAAGGATGCATAGCTAATTTACTTAATTTATGTCCAGGTAGTATCTCAACTATATTTCCTAAATACATAACAGCAACGGTATGACTAGTTTCTGTTACTAAGGCAATGTCGTGACAAACAAAACCTATAGTAAGATTTCTTTCTTTTTGTATTTTATTAATTAAATCAATAATATTTTTTTGTATAGAAACGTCTAATGCTGAAGTTGATTCATCAAGTATTAATAACTCTGGGTTTAAAACTAATGCTCTTGCTATTCCTATACGTTGGCGTTGACCACCACTCATATTATGCGGATATCTATGCATAAATTCTGCTGGTAACTCAACCATCTCAAGATATTCTTTTGCTACTTCTTCTTTTTGACTTTTCTTAATTAGTCCAAAATTTAGAAGTGGTTCGCATATAATATCTTTTACTTTCATTTTAGGATTAAATGCAGTCGATGGATCTTGGAATACCATTTGCACATTACGTCTATGTTGACGAAGTTTCTCTCCCTTTAATTTTGTGATATCTTCCCCATGATATAAAACTTGACCTGATGTAGGTTCTTCTAGTTGCATTATTATTTTCATTAATGTACTTTTTCCACATCCACTTTCGCCTATAATTCCTAAAGTTTTTCCCTTTTCAAAGCAAAGTGATACTTTATTACAAGCCGTCAACTTTCCATTTTTACCAATAGGAAATTCTTTAACTACATTGTCAATTTCTAATACTGTATTTTTTGTTTTAAGCATGTTGTTCCTCCCTCCATGTTGGAACAGATGCTAGTAATCGTTTTGTATAATCACTTGTTGTATTATTTAATATTTCGTCTCTAGTTCCTCTATCAACAACTTCTCCATCTTTCATTACGATTATTTTATCAGCCATATATACTGCAACAGCTAAATTATGCGTAACTATCATAATAGATGTGTCATATTTGTCTCTAAGTTCCATCATTTCTTTTACAATTTGTGATTGTGTTGTTACATCAAGTGCACTTGTCGGTTCATCTGCTATTAATAGTTTTGGTTGGAAAGTCATAGCCATTGCAATCCCAACTCTTTGACGTTGACCACCACTTAATTGGAATGGATATTTTCTCATTATATCCTTCGCTTGTGGCAATCTCATTCTATTTAACATATCAATTGCCTTATCTTTTGCCTTATCTTTTGGCATATCTTCATGAACCCTAATATATTCCACGAATTGGCTACCGATTCTTCTATTTGGATTAATCATTGCGCCACAATCTTGGAAAATCATAGACATCTTAGTTCCTCTACATTGATTCCATTGTTTTTGAGTGTAGTTTAGAAGGGAATCGCCTTCAAAGACGATATCCCCTTTTGTAACCTTACCTTGACCTGGAAGTAGACCAAGTACTGATCTTATGACAGTAGTTTTTCCACTTCCACTTTCTCCAACTATGGCTACTATCTCACCTGAACTAATCTCTAAACTAAAATCTTCAATTGTTGGTTTATTGTTTCCATATTGAACAGTTATATTATCTATCTTTAACATAAGATCACTCATCTCCTCCAGATTTTAATTATTTTAATTATTCAGCTGGTTTTATAGCTGTACTTATCCAATAGTAGTCAGCTGTATAAACGTTAGCTCCTTCTACTGATTTTGTACTACATATGTTTCCTTTATAATAACCATGTATTAAAGCTGCACCATCATCTACTAATATTTGTTGCATTTCTTGTACTAAATCTTTTATTTTATCTTCATCAGTTTCAACTAGTAATTGTTCATATAATTTGTCATATGTATCATTTTTATAAGAACAGTAGTTAGCTTCTGATTTACTATACCAGTTTTCCATATATCCAACTGGATCCCCAACTTGAACTGTTAACCAGTTAGTTGATAATAAGTCATACTCACCTGCAGTAAGTTTGTTCCATTCAGTATCTGCATCTGTTTCTTGTACGTTAACTTTTATTCCGATTTTTTCTATATTAGCAGCACTACCTTCAGAGAACTCTTTTAAGCATCTACTATCATAAGTTAAGAATGATAATTCTATATTTTTTCCGTCTCCGTTAAATTCTCTATATCCATCACCATCAGAGTCAACTATTCCAGCTTCATCTAATATCTTTTTAGCTTGTTCTACATCATATGGAGTAGCATCTTTTAATTTATCATATCCATAATCTAAACTTGATGGTAAAACAGATATACCAGCTTCATACATTCCACCAACAGTAGTATTACATAAAGTTTCATCATCTATAGACATAAGAACTGCTTTTCTTAAGTCATCATTAGCAAGAGGTCTATCTTCTTTTTGATTTATATATGCAAATCCAGTTCTTCCTCCAACTACTTCTGATACATTATATTTATCTGATTCTTTTACTTTTTCTAAATCACTTATATTTGATATATTTTCTATAACATCAACATCTCCATTTTCAAGAGCCATGTATTTAGATGTAGCATCTTTTATGAATATAATATTTAATTTTTCATAAGGTACTTCACCATTCCAGTAGTGTTCATTAGCTACCATTTCTAAAGAAGTTCCTTCATTTTTCTTTTCAACAGCATATGGTCCAGTACCTATTGGTTGGTCAGCCATATCAGTATCTGCATCAACATCTACTATTACGAATAGTGGGTTTGATAAAACTGCACTTAAATCTGCATATGCTTGGCTTGTTTTTATTGTTAAAGTTCCTTTTTCATCATCAGCTTCTATAGTTTCATATTTTAAGAATTGAGATGGATGCGCAGTTCCTTTCCCATCTTTTTCTTGTTGGAATGTATATTCTATAGATTTTTTAACTGCTGATGCTGTTAAATCTTTACCATTTGAGAATTTTACTCCATCTCTTATGTGGAATGTCCATTCAGTTTTGTCATCATTTGATTCAACTGAGTCAGCTAAGTATGGTTGTGGTTCCATTTGTTGGTCAAATCTATATAGACCTTCACCTATACCGTATCTACTTACACACCAAGCAGCATTAACTATTGATGATGGATCTAATGAATCAGAGAAATTTGTACACCCAAAGTTTAATGTCTTTGAATCTGCTGATACACTTCCAGATTTTGATGAACTACATCCTGTAACCGCTCCTAATGTCATAGCTGCAATTAATGTTGCAACCATTGCCTTTTTTATCCTTTTAAAAACTTTCATGAAATACCTCCCTATATTTCTCCCTTTTATTTTGATATTTATCTTTTTTTAATTTAATTTTCATTCAAATTAAATTATTAGCTTACTTGACTTTCGCTAGCTTCTTGTCTAACGTCTAATATATCTCTTAATTTATCCCCTATTAAGTTAAATACAATAACAACAATACAAATTGCTATACCTGGCGCTATCATTAACCAAGGGCAATTTAATAAATAAGCTCGTCCTTCATTTAACATAAGTCCCCATTCTGCTGCAGGTGATTGTGCACCAAAGCCTAAAAATGAAAGACCTGCAAGTTCTAATATCATTGTTCCTATATCAGTTGTAGCTGTAATAACTAATGTAGGTAATATATTAGGTAAAATATATTTAACTATAATAGTTGAAGTTTTACAACCAGTAACTCTAGCTGCATAAATATAATCTTCTTCGCATATTTTTAAAACTAAACTTCTTGCTAATCTAGCATACTTCGTCCAACTTACAAGCATAATAGCTATAATTGCATTTTTAACACTAGCACCCATTATTCCTGCCATTGCAATAGCTAATACCATACCTGGGAATGAAATCATCATATCTGAAATTCTCATAATCACAGCATTGACAATTCCGCCAAAGTAACCTGCTAAAATTCCTGCTGTTGTTCCTATTAAGAATATCAATACTACTAATATCAATGATGCACTTAAAGATATTCTTGTCCCATAAATTACACGAGATAACACATCTCTTCCCAATTTATCTGTTCCAAGTAAATGTTCTGAACTTGGTGGTTGAAATGCATGTTGTAACTCTGCCGCATAAGGATCATGTGGCGCTATAAATGGAGCGAATATTGCTACAAGTGCTATAGCTATTGCCATTACGATAAGTGCTGAAAATACCTTGTTCTTCTTTATAAATGTTTTAATATTTTTCATCACTAACCTCTCTCTCTAACCTTTGGATCTACTAGTGTATATGAAAGGTCTACTATTAAGTTTATAATCATATAAATAAGTGCTATCCAAAGTACATAAGCTTGAATTATTGGATAATCATAAGCTGTGATTGATGTAACAGCTAAGTTACCAAGACCCGGATATGAGAATATAACCTCTACAACCGCTGTCCCTCCTAATAATGAACCTAACGATAATCCTAATAATGTTATTAATGGTAATAAAGAATTTGGGAATACATGTCTTAAAAGTATTTTTCCATCACTTAATCCTCTAGCTTTTGCACCAATAACATAATCTTTATTTAATTCTTCTAATACTGCTGTACGAACTTGTCTTGTATATTTTGCCGCCATAGCAAATGCTAATGTTACAGCTGGTAAAATCATTGTTTTAAATCCTCCACCTATAGATATTACAGGTAATAGATTTAATTTTAATGCCACTACATATAGAAGTAATAATCCAACCCAAAAGTTCGGCATAGAGATACCTAAAAATGTAATTCCTCTTATAAGGTAATCGGCAAATTTATTTTGTTTTATAGCCGCTATTATTCCACTCGGAACTGCAATCACTAACATTATAATTAAAGATAAAAATGCTAGTTTTAATGTTGGAATTAATCTATCCATTAAAATTCCTAAAACAGGTTTTCCTGAAGAATATGAAGTTCCAAAATCCCCTTGAAGACATGATGTCAACCAATCAAAATATTGAACTAAAAATGGTTTATTTAATCCCATAGCTTCCCTTGTTTGATTCAGCACTTCCTCACTTGGCATTACACCACTTGATGAGTACATTGCCCTAACAGGGTCCCCTGGTGCCATATATATTAGTGAAAAAGTTATAAAACTTATCCCTAATAATACGATTGCCATTTGAATCAATCTTTTTGAAATTTGTTTACTATTCAAAATACCTCCTCCTTAAGATAACAATATAAATACTGTTTTCTATTTTTATATTTAATTTTTAAATTCATCTAAGTTTTCTAAGTACTCGATCAGTGACTCACCTAAATCAGATACTTTGTCTTTTTTTCTTCTTATATATCCAAATGAAATACTTCTTTCACACGATATTATCGGAATTGCTTTTATACCATATTCTTGATACTGATTTTTAACAAAGCTACTTGCAATAGAGCCGTGTTCAGTATGTTTTAATGATTGAATTAGAAAACTATCACTATTTGTATAAGATATAGAAACACTATCTCCATTATAAATAATATCTTCTTTTATATGACCTAAGTGGTTATATAATGAGAATTGCTTTTCATGGTATTGAACTAGTTTTATATCTTTTAAATCAGTTTCTTCTACAGAATCTTTCTTATATAGTGGATTATTTCTACCCACAAATAAGTATAAAGGTACTTTTGTTAATTCATGATATTCTAGACCTTTTGATTTAATCTGTTGCTTAAATGCCGACATACTTCGTTTCGATATATATACAAAACCAAGTTCAGCTTTTCTAGCATGTACCCTTCTAATTATATTTTGTACATTCGTTTCAAAGAAATCTAATCTAATATCTTTTCTTGATTGTTTATTATAAAATTGAGACAAATAAAAAGATAATGTGTTGCTAGGAACACTTGATATTGATAAAACATCAATGTTTTGACCTTTTTTAAATTCATTAATTATATTTATATTTTTTAAAACTTCTATGGCATACATGTAAACACTTTCCCCTTGAGGAGTTATTGTAACACCACTTCTAGTTCTATTTAATAAAGTCATATTTAATTCTTCTTCTAATGATTTGACTATTTTACTTACGTTTGGCTGAGTTGTTATTAATGCTTCTGCTGCAGAATGGAAACTCCCCATATCAACACTTACTACAAAATACTGCAATTGTTTTACATCCATATATTTAACCCCATTATTCTTTTTATTTACTATCTACTTTCTTTGATTGTTTTTAAACATTAAAAAACACACTTTTTCAAGCGTGTTAAACAAAACCCCATACAAACAAGGACTTATTGGAACACACCTATACACCGTAGAATAGTTCTCTATTTTTATTATAAAAGCAGGTCTCCTGGCTAAAAAGCATTGTTAGTTTTCCCTTCCCAGAAATTCATCCAGTGGTTTGAAAACCAACCCTTTATCACAGTGACGGGATCGCATTGGATTTGCACCAATTTCCCTATTAATCTGGTATACAGAACTCTTATAACTACTTGTTTTTTCTATATTATAATATAACACATAATATTTTATTAAGTGACATTTTTTTGAGGATTCTTAATTCCAATTTATTATTGTTTCTATTTTTTTATACATTTTTCGACAATACCCTGCCCCCTATCGTTTGTGTAATAAAATATAGCAAACACCTCATTTTAAATTTTTTTTTAAATTTAAAAACTGTTTTACTTTATTTTATTTTGTTATACTAAGTAATTCTAAATATTCCAAATCGTAATAGTTGTTTTTTGTCGATTAATTTTATCTATCAATAATAGATAATATTTTATGTCAATATCGAGGTCTTTTATAATTAAATTTTATTTATTTTATAAATTCATATTATAATTTGTAGAATTATAGCTTTTAATAAAAAATTTAAGTTTCTATTTGTCAAAAAATCCATAAAAAAATAAGTATAATGTATTAAATAATTTTCAATATACTCATTTTTTATTAATAAATTTAATTTTATATTATAAGTTGAATATTTTTCTTTAGGTGTGACTATTATAAGACTTGATTTCACAATAGTTACAGTTATTTATATTGCTTATAAATTGGTATTATAACTTTCCCTTTGTATAGCTAATATAATTTATTATCTGTATTATAAATAAGGATCTATAATCCATTTTTATGTGATAAATAGTCCTTTTTTAATGTTTAATATTCTGTTTTTATTTGTAGATAATTTTGTAGATTTTAAGAATAATGTTTGTATGTAAATTGGTTTAATAATATATGTGATGTATTTATATCTTATAGTACAAAAAGATTTGATAAAAATCAAATCTTTTTGTACTACTATTTTGTTATCACCATAAATTTTAGAATTTATGATAATTATTTTTCTTCTTTTATTCTCATAGCTCTCATTGCGTTAAGTACTGCTATTAATGCAACCCCAACGTCTGCAAATACTGCTTCCCACATGTTAGAAACACCACCTGCAGTTGCTGCTAAAACTATAACTTTTACAGCTAATGCAAATATGATATTTTGCCATACTATTCTACTAGTTTTCTTAGATATTGCTATAGCTTTTGCTATTTGACTTGGTTCATCATTCATTATAACAACGTCTGCTGCTTCTATTGCTGCATCTGATCCAAGACCACCCATTGCTATACCAACGTCTGCTCTTGCTAAAACTGGAGCGTCGTTTATACCATCCCCAACGAATGCTACTTTTTGTTTTTCTGTTCTACCTTTGTAGATTTCTTCTATTTTTTCTACTTTTTCATCAGGTAGTAAGTTTGAATAAACTTTATCTAATTTTAATTCACCAGCTACTGCATCTGCAACTTTTTTGTTGTCACCAGTAAGCATAACTGTTTGTTTTATTCCTATTTGTTTTAATTTAGCTATTGCTTCTTTACTATCTTCTTTTATTTCATCAGAGATTACTAAATCCCCTGCATATTTACCGTTTATTGCGATATATACAACTGTTCCTGTTTCTGTAACTGGAGTATATTTTATTTTATTAACGTTCATTAATTTTTCATTACCAGCTAAAACAGTTTTTCCGTTGTAGTTAACTTTTATACCATGTGCTGCTATTTCTTCATATTCACCTATTTTGCTTAAATCTAATTCTTTGTTATAAGCTTTAACTATTGATTTAGCTATTGGGTGATTTGAGTTAGCTTCTGCATATGCTGCATATTCCATAAGTTCATCTTCTGAAACATTTACTGCATTTACTTTTGTTACGTTGAATACACCTTTTGTAAGTGTACCAGTTTTATCAAATACTACTGTATCTACATATCTTAATGCTTCTAAGTAGTTACTTCCTTTGATTAATACACCATTTTTAGATGCGAAACCAATTCCACTGAAGAATGTAAGTGGTATTGATAAAACTAATGCACAAGGACAAGAAACAACTAAGAATGTTAATCCTCTTAATACCCAATCATACCAAACTGCTTGGCTTGATATATCTATTATCATTGGTGGTATTATAGCTATTATAGCTGCTAATGCAACAACTACTGGAGTGTAGTATTTAGAGAATACACTTATAAAGTTTTCTGTTTTTGCTTTTTTACTACTTGCATTTTCAACTAAGTCTAATACTTTTGATACTGCTGATTCACCGAAATCTTTTGTTACTTCTATTGTTAATAATGCATTTTTATTTATGAAACCAGAAAGTACTTCATCTTCTACATTTACACTTCTAAGCACTGATTCACCAGTAAGAGCTGAAGTATCAACCATTGAAGAACCTTCTATTACTATACCATCAAGAGGAACTCTTTCACCTGGTTTAACTACGATTATGTCTCCTATTTCAACTTCTTCTGGATCTACTACTTCTATTTCATTTCCTATTTTTAAGTTTGCTATGTCAGGTCTAATTTCCATTAATGATGAAATTGATTTTCTTGATTTACCAACTGCTATACCTTGTAAAAATACACCTACTTTGTAGAATACCATAACACCAACTGCTTCTGATGTTTCACCAATTATGATTGCTCCAAGTGTAGCTACAGTTATTAAGAAGTTTTCATCGAATACTCTACCATTTTTAATATTTTTAGCTGCTTTTAATAATACGTCTCCACCTACTACTAAATAAACTGCTATAAATGCTATTGTACTTATTAAATCTTGGTTTCCATGACCATGGCCACCACCTATAATTTGTTGAGCAAATGTTATAGCATATGCTATTACACCGACAAATAATCTTATTTTTTCTATTTTATCTTTATCAAATTTCTTTGTTACTTTTTCATTTAATGCTTTATTTTGTGCTTTTGAAATTCCTTTTACTTGTATATTTAAACAATGTTGAAGATTTTTAGCTATTGTTGCTACTTCTTCAGTTACTACTCTTCTTGATACTGTTCCATCTAGTTCTATATCTAATATACAGTTTCCAAAATCTAAAGTAGCACTTTTTACACCCGCAGATTTATTTGCTTCAAATTCTATTTGATCTGCACATTGTTTACATTTTAGATTTTCTAATTTTAATTTTAATTCTTTAGAAGTTCTGTTGTCATGTACTTGTATATTAAGACCTGGTTCTGTTGTATCTATTATGTTTATTACTTTGTCTATAGTTAATTTTCTACTTGCCCCGTCTTTTAATTCAAAACTTAATTTTTTATTTACGAAGTTTAAGTTTGCTATTTCTACTTCATCTAAATCTGATACTTTTTGACCGATTACTTCTGCACAGTGTGCACAGTTTAATCCACCTAAAGTCATATCTACTCTTTTATTATTTCCTTTGCTTGATGCTTTTTCTATAACTTGAATATCAAGACCTGGTTCTGTTGTATCTATTATGTTTATTACTTTATCTATAACTAGGTTTCTACTTACTCCGTTTTTTAATTCAAAGCTTAGTTTTTTATTTACGAAGTTTAAGTTTGCCATTTCTACTTCGTCTAATGCTTCTACTTTTTGACCGATTACTTCTGCACAGTGTGCACAATTTAATCCACCTAAAATCATGTCAACTCTATTATCTTGAGCTTTTTTTGATTTTTTACTTTCCATTACTTTTATATCAAGTCCTGGTTCAGTTGTGTCTATTATTTTTATTACTGTTTCTATTATAACGTTTCTATCTGAAGCATTTTTTAATTCAAAGTTTAATTTTTTATTTACGAAGTTTAAATTTGCAGCTTTTACTTCGTCTAATGCTTCTACTTTTTGGCCGATTACTTCTGCACAGTGTGCACAATTTAGACCTCCAAGTATCATACTTACGTTTTTGTCTCCTTCTTCAGCATTTCCTTGTAACTTTTTATTTGTTTTATTTGCTGGTTTTTTAGTGCTAATTTGTAATGAAGAATCCATAGTTTTTATTAATGAAGATAATTCATTTATAATTGCACTTTCATCTTTTGATGAATCTATAGATAAAACTAATGATTTGTTTGAAGCATTTACATTACAAGATTTTACACCTGGAACATTTACTGCTAAAATTTCTATCATTTCTGCTACATCTGTAGTTAATGATCCTTGAACAAACAATTCTTTTTTTGTTAAAGTTGCTGTACTCATATAATTCCCCTTCTTTCTCCTTTTCTTTTTTAGCGTTTATACATTTCTTCAATATGATGTAAACCATAGTCAAATATTTTTGTTATATGGTCGTCATCTAATGAATAAAATACTGTCTTTCCTTCTTTTCTGAATTTAACAAGTCTTGCTTGTTTTAAAACTCTTAATTGATGTGATATTGCCGATTGTGTCATTCCTACTAACTCAGCTATATCACATACACACATCTCTTCTTTAAATAATATAAATATTATCTTTATTCTTGTTTGGTCTCCCAAAACTTTAAATAATTCAGCTAAATCCACAAGTATATCCTCTTCTGGCATATTTTCTCTTACTGTCTCTATGATGTCTTGATGTATGTGTTTAAATTCACACTCAGCTATATTTTCTCCATTATTGATGTCAATATTTAAGTTATTATTTTTCATATATTACCTCCAAATCATTTTAATATATGAATAACTGTTCATATATTAATAATAATCTTTTTAAGTTTAATTATCAAGATATTTTTAGAAGTTTTTTTAATTTCTTCTATTCCATTTCATTATCCTTAATTTAAATACCCAATATTATAAATCTAAATTGAAATTTACTACTTTGTAAATTTTAACTTTAAACATATATTTTTTATTAATTTAATATATATATTATTAGAAAAATTGTTAATTGTTTCATAGAAATAGAAAGGAGAATCCATATGAGTAACAATAATAGAAATGACAATTCTAAACCTAATTATATATATCCTCAGCCTTATATAGACCCAATGGTTTATTTAAACCCTTACTATTCAAATGCTACAGGATACCAATATAATAGTCAAGGATATGTTGAATATCCTAATAATCCCGGATACATTGATTATTCTCAATTTAATGATAACCAAACTAATGACTCTACTGATCAAAACTTAACGAATAATAACTTAATGAATAATAATACTGATAACGCAGAGGAGTATACTAATATTCCATATGACGAAGATTTTAATATACCTTCTATTCCATATTTTCCACAAACAAATATGCCTAACTCTCAACAAGGTATGCCTAATATGATATTGCCTAATCAACAGTATCAATCTTTGCCACCAAATATGGAAAATCAAGGTGTTGATAATAATCTAAATCAGCAAGTTCCACAGCAGCAACAACCGCAATCTCAACAGCAACAACAAAATCAAATACAACAAAATCAAATGCAACAACCACAGATGCAGCAACCATCACAAAATTTAAATCCACAAAATATGCAAAATATAAATTATCAAAATCCAAATATGATGAATCCTGGTATGCCTTATGGAGTTCCTATGCAACCAAATATGATGGGAGGGTATATTCCTATGCCAAAACCACCAATGTATCCAGTAGGTATGTTCCCTAATATGTATCCAGAAATGCCACCTAATATAATGTATTATCCTAATTATCCTAGTTATCCTTTTGTAAATGTATCTCCTGGTATGCCTAGTGTAAATATGGAAGAATTTGATGAAGAGGAAATGTAAATAATTATAATATGTTGGAGATTATACATTATCTACAAACTAGACAATGTATAATTTCCTTAGAATTAAAAAAAAGGAAGTAAATTATAAAATACTATAATCTACTTCCTTTTATTTTCCCTTAATATATTTTTATCTTTAATCTTTTTATCTATAATAGTACTGAATGTTCTACTATTCCACAAGCGGCAACATTATCGCCTTTTTTAATTGATAATCCGTAATGATTATACATTATACGACAATCTTCTAATGCTCTATATTCGCCGATTACATTTCCAAAAAAGTCTTTTACAGTACCGATTAATCCACCTTTTTTAACAAACATACCTGGTTCAATACGTGGGAACCATACGCCCGTATGTTGTGATTCGATGTAGTCCGTTTTCATCCATACTATTCTTTCTACTTCTTCTGGTCTATGAGTTATTTCTAATACATTGAAATGGTCTAATAATAAGTATATATCTTGGATAAATCCTTCATAATCTTCTTTTTCGCAAGTATTATTGTAACCTCTCTCAACTAATATACCTGGTATACCTTTTGATGCTGCATAGCTATAAAAACCATCTTTTGATCTCGATGCAATTAAGTGTTCTATTGCTATATTTGATGCTGCACCCATTGATATTTTTGATACTTCGTCTCCTGCTGCTACAGGGAAGAATAGACAAGATGCCATTTGTTCCATAGCTGAACCACTGTGAAGGTCCATAATAAAATCTGCTATTGGCATGATTTCATCTTCTAAAAATGCCATTATCTTTCTACTTATTGTTCCATTTTTATCTCCATAAAAATCTCTATTAAGATTCATTCCATCCTCTGGAACTATTGAGTCAGTTCTTTCTGTAAAACCGCTAGAATTTAAGCAATGTATTATCACAATACGTCCGTTTACTTTTTTAGGATCTATCTCAGCTGCTGTCGTCATACATGCAACAACCCCTGGGAACTCACAACTATGTAATCCACCATTTATAACTATTGTCTTTCCTGTATTTTCCCCATTTATAATCGTCGTAGGTATTTCGTAATCTTCACCATATGGACGAATCATTACTTGAAGTTTTTGACCTGCCTCAATTTGCTTGCCTAAAAAGTTCCAAGTTTCATTTCTCATATTTTGCCTCCCAATTTCACTATTACTTTTATAATATATTTCTCACTTTTTATCTCATTATTATATATTAATCTTATTTTTATATTTTAAATATTAATTCTTACTTGATAATTATTATTATCATTTTAACTGTTTATATATTACCATAAATATATTATGAAAAAAACTCCTATTTTGTCTAAATTTAATAACAAAGTGTTATCACGCATAATCTTCTTTGGATTTATATAATATTTTTAGACATTAAATAAGGAAATGCTACAGTATTTGTATCATTTCCTTGTTTAAAACACGTATATATTATTTGTTTTCTTTTCTGTTTCTATTATAGTTAATTAAACAACCAGCCTTGACTATTGCTTTTTCATCATCTGTCATATCAGTTATATATAAATCTAATTCTTTTATATTATCTGATATAAGATAAGCTTTTATATCCTTCATATCTCCATCTAATGCTTTTCTTATGTTTGGAACGAAGATATAATCCCCAACTTCAAACTGTGCATCTGCTTCCATTTGGAACGGAACCATACCCCAGTTCATAACGTTTGAACGATAACGTTTAGTTGCGTATTCTTTACAGATATTTGCAAGTCCTCCCATTACTCTTTGGCAACTTGCTGCTTGTTCACGAGCAGAACCATCACCTGGTTTTTTAGCATAAATCATACTTCCAATTTCTATATCTTTAACATCTTCTATTTTAAATTTTTCACTTATTTTAGAATAAACTTTAGCAAGCTCTTTATCTAATTTAGTTGGATCCTCTCCTTTTAATCTGGCCTTTTCTACTGCATCAACTGCTTTTGTTTTTCCAACATATTCAGGATCTCTTCTTGATAATGCGAATTCAGCTAATTTTAATGGATTAGATCTGAATGCTGAAGTTTCTCCTGATGGTATTAATTCATCTGTAGTTGTTACTTCGTCTAATATTTTTGAACAAACTTTTAGTAATATATTCTCTGCTAGAGGACTCATTTCTGGCCAGTCTTTTATATTTGGTCCATAAACTAAGTCTAATTCATCGTCAGCTTTTTGGAATCCTTGATATACTCTACTTCTATATGATGAATCATCGAATTTGTAATCAGGAATATTTTCTTCATTTACTAAATCAGTTGCTGGTGTTAATATACCTCCATTTGCTGCAGTAGCTGCTATACTTCTAGCATCCATTAATGCAACAGATGACATTTGACCATTTCCTGGTTTAGAACCTTCTCTGTTAGGGAAGTTTCTAGTTGTATGTCTTATACTTAATCCGTTATTTGCTGGAGTATCTCCTGCCCCGAAACATGGTCCACAAAATGCAGTTTTAATTGTTGTACCAGTAGCCATTAATGTTGAAATTGCACCTTTTTCTAATAAATCCATAAATACTGGTTGAGATGATGGATATACTGCTAATGAAAATTCATCATTGCCACAGTTTTTTCCTTTTAATATTTCAGCAGCTTGCATAACACTTGTGTATGTACCACCTGAACATCCTGCGATTATACCTTGTTGAACTTGTAATTTACCATCAACAATTTTATCAGTTAGACTGAACTCTATTTCTGGATTGTCTATTAATTTTTTAGCATCTTGTTCGACTTTAGTAAGTATTTCTTCAAGATTTGCATTTAATTCATCAATTTCATATACGTTGCTTGGATGGAATGGCAATGCTATCATTGGTTTTATTTTGCTTAAATCTACATAAACTAGTCCATCATAATAAGCTACTTCTTTTGGGTTTAATTCTTTGTACTCCTCTTCTCTATTATGAGTTTTTAGGTACTTTCTTGTATTTTCATCAGTTTTCCATACTGAAGTTAAACATGTGGTTTCAGTAGTCATAACATCTACACCATTTCTATAGTCAGTATCCATTGATGCAACCCCCGGTCCTACAAATTCCATAACTTTATTTTTAACGTATCCATTTTTGAATACTTTTCCGATTATAGCAAGTGCTATATCTTGTGGTCCAATACCTGGATGTGGTTTTCCTTCTAAATAAATAGCAACAACACCTGGATAATTTATATCATATGTGTCTTCTAGTAATTGTTTTACTAGTTCTCCACCACCTTCACCAACTGCCATTGTTCCAAGAGCTCCGTATCTAGTGTGACTGTCTGAACCTAATATCATTTTTCCACATCCGGCCATCATTTCTCTCATGTATTGATGGATAACTGCAATATGTGCTGGAACATAAATTCCACCGTATTTCTTAGCTGCTGATAAACCAAACATGTGGTCATCTTCATTTATAGTTCCACCAACTGCACATAATGAGTTATGGCAATTTGTTAGAACATAAGGAATCGGAAATTTTTTCATTCCTGATGCTTTTGCAGTTTGGATTATACCAACGTATGTAATATCATGAGATGCCATTGCATCAAATTTTATTTTTAATTTATCCATATCAGAAGAAGTGTTGTGTGATTCTAATATTGAATATGCTATTGTCCCCTTTTTAGCTTCTTCTTTATTAGCTTTCTTTCCAGTTAGTTGTTCAACTTTTTCACTTTCTGATTCTTTTACTATTGCATCCCCGTTTACTAGGTATACACCTTCATCATATAATTTAATCATTTCACAATCTTCCCTTCGACTTTATATTAATTATTTTTATTTGCATTTTTAATTAAGCTTCTATATAAAAGATACTCCGTTATTCATTTAAAGTCTAATAATGTTTTTTTATAGGTGTTATTCCAAAAAGTTATAACATTATTTATGGTAATTTTGTCTTGACTTAGAGTTTACTCCAGGCAATATAATATAAAAAGGGAATTATTGTAAAATAAGGAGGAGAATTAAAATGACTAAGTCAAAAGTATATTTCACAGATTTTCGTACAAAACTTGGCGAAGGTCTTCCAACAAAATTAAAGAGATTAATAAAAGATGCTGGTATTGCTGATATTGATATGGATAACAAATTTGTAGCAATAAAAATGCATTTCGGGGAACTTGGTAACTTAGGATTCTTACGTCCAAATTATGCAAGAGCTGTTGCCGATGTTGTTAAAGAACTTGGTGGACATCCATTTTTAACTGACTGTAATACTCTATATCCTGGAAAAAGAAAAAATGCATTAGAACATTTAGAATGTGCATGGGAAAATGGATTTACACCACTGACTGTAGGATGTCCAATTTTAATAGCTGATGGATTAAAAGGAACAGATGATATAGAAGTTCCAGTTGCTGGTGGGGAATACATAGAAAAAGCAAAAATCGGTCGTTCAATAATGGATGCCGATGTATTTATAAGTTTAACTCACTTCAAAGGTCATGAAACGACTGGCTTTGGTGGGGCTATAAAAAATATAGGTATGGGATGTGGTTCTCGTGCAGGCAAAAAAGAACAACACAATGATGGAACGCCAACTATATCAGAATCAAAATGTCGTGGATGTAAGAAATGTCAAAAAGAATGCGCTAATAATGGATTAGTTTTCAATAAAGAAACTAAAAAAATGAGCATAAACCCAGATACTTGCGCAGGATGTGGTCGTTGTATTGGTGCATGTAACTTTGATGCAATCGCATTTGAAAATTACACAGCAGTTGAAAATCTAAACTGTCGTATGGCTGAATACACTAAAGCTGTAGTAGATGGACGTCCAACATTCCACATTTCTCTTGTTGTAGATGTTTCTCCAAACTGCGACTGTCATGCTGAAAATGATGCGCCAATCTTACCTAATATAGGTATGTTCGCCTCTTATGATTTATTAGCTTTAGATCAAGCATGTGTTGATGCCTGTATGGATGCTACACCAATAAGAAATAGTCAACTAGGCGACAATCTTGCAAAAAAAGATTTCCATGACCATCATGACCATTTTACAAATTCCACTCCAGAATCAGAATGGAAAACTTGCTTAAGTCATGCTGAAAAAATTGGACTTGGTTCTAGAGACTATGAACTAGTTGTTATAAAATAAAAATTTAAAACTAAAATATCACTTTTAATATAATATATTTTTAAATAGGTCAGTAAAATTGTGAATTTCTAATATAGAACAAATGAAATAAGGGAGTATATCAATATGATTACTCCCTTATTTCTATATTATCTTTAATAAATTTTATAAAATTATTTACAACACTGCTCATCTGTTTTCCCTTTGGATATACTAGCCAGGTATTTCTTATTATACTATTACCATCATCGTCTAATATCGGTGTTAAACAAAGGTTATATACTTTCTCAAAACCTTCAGGCAGAAAACAACATGCATATCCAAGCCCCTTATCTACTAACTGCCACGCAAATTCTACATATCCAGCAAACATTCCTACTGGCGGATTATTCCCATATGTATTTTTCCACCATTCATCCAAAATTTCTTTACTCTTATCATTAGTTTTATAATCAATGCGCTGCATTTGTGGCAACTTCATTAAATCAATTGGATCTTTTGATACTATGTAAGCTTTATTTTGTTTAACCAAAATCTTATCTACATCACCTTCAAAGTCACCACATACAAATCCCAACTCTATGTGGTTTTCTAATATCATCCTAAATAAATTATTGCTTTGGTCATTTATAATTTCAAACTTTATATTTTTATGTTCTTGTGAATATCTATATAACACATCTGTTAATTCAAATTTGCTATATGTGTAAGGTGAACCTATTTTAATTGTTCCTTCTAATTCAGTTTTATAAGTATATAGTCCATGTTTTACGTCTTTTATAAATTCCATGTACTCCTTAGCTCGCTTCGCTAGATATTCTCCCTCTGGAGTAAATTTCACCCCTTTCGAAGTACGATTTATTATTTTAACTCCAAAATCTTTTTCCATACTTTTAACCCTTTTTGTAAGAGATGGCTGACTTATATACAACATATCTGCTACTTTTGTCATATTTGGTGTTTCGTACAATCTATATAATATCTCCCAATCTGTATCTTTCATTATTTGCTCCCCTTTTTGCAATAATTTATACTACATTTTTATTTTATCAAAGTAAATTAACACATACAATATAATTAAAAAGGTAAACTCACTTAATAATTCACATCACTTTAATTATTTATCTTCTAAGCCCTATGTTATATTTTGTTCCTATATTTACTCCAAAATTGAATACTATTATAGTCGATATAACAAAAAGCATAAAGATACCATACCCAAATAAAACCCCTGTAATAAATCTTTTTATATTATTACTTTCATAAGAAGTTAATGCTTGTGTAAATCCATCTATGATTAATGGAATCATAATAATAAATGATGCTTTAGCAGTTAATCTAAAAAAGAAACAACAAATCAAGGCAAAACATATACCTACAAATTCACCTGTACATCTTGCACATATCGGAAATTTTTGCCCTTTATAATAAAATGATCTATCATCTCTGCAATGGCATCCAAAAATAATTGGAAACCACTTATAAATCCATTTTTTCGAATTAGAAAGAAATAAGTCCACGTCTTACACTCCTAATAAAAAAGGGAAGCACCTAATATAAGTACTATAAGATAGTACACCGCTGCTATTCCCACTGCTACTAAAGCACCTATCCCTGCTGCTTTAGCTGTTTTAGGTTTAGTATCTTTCCAAACTAAGAACAAAACAAGTCCAGCGATAGGAACACAACAACCTAAAAGTCCCCATAAAAATCCACCATTATCAACAACTTCTGGTGTTGTTGGTGCTATTTCTTGCTGTTGTACACCACAAGATGGACATATAACTGCCTTGTCATCTATTTCTTTCCCACAATTTTTACAAAAAGCCATTTTCTTTCCCCCTCAAAAATAAATACTATGATTTCTCTCTAGTAATAAAAATATCCATTTTGCTATCATATTAATACATTTATATTCCAAGACGTAATTAAATATTCCCATCCATAATTTTAAAAGAAATGAAATTTTGTATATATAAAAAAGGTATAGATTCATCAGGAATCTATACCTTTTACTATCACTTTACGCAACGTATACTCTATTTCCATTTGGTCCTATATACTCATCATCACTGAAAGCTAATATTATGTAGAATACTGGTCTTAGTAAGAATAATCCTATACAAAATCCTAAACCTTTATCAAATGATTTCGCTAATTTATACATACACATAAAATCAACTATTACACCTACTAACGGAATAATTGTAGCTAAAAATATCCATCCATTCCCCCAGGCAATTTTGAAAAGGCAATAAGAATTATATATTGGTATAATACTTTTCCATCCAGCTATCCCTGCTTTTTGGAAAACTACCCATTGTGCAGCAACTGTAAGTATATAAAATAATATTGCTATTAATCCCATTCTATTTTCCTCCCTTTGTTTTTTATGGATTTTATTATATTATAATTCCTTATAAAGGGTCAATATTACCTAAAAATATACATATATAGATATATTTATCATAAAATATTCATAAAAAAATACAACTGTTCTAAAACGTCAGTTAGTATTTTTCATTTTATTTTTATATTAAGCTTCTACCAAAACTATCTTTTCCTCAGCTAAACTCTTTTTCACGTCTATAACCCTTTGGTTTGAAGAGCCTCTCATTGTAAGAGATAAATTTCTATTTTCTTGTTGAAATGGTCCATCAACTAAAACATCTAAATATTTTAAAACTTCCTTTTGTCTTTCTGTAAAATTCTCTACAACATAACCCGTCCACATGTAGATTTTTTTATTTGGAAATTCTTTTTTAAATTTTTTGCATACTTCTATTACTCCATCTACATTTTCTGGACATAATGGCTCGCCCCCCAGAATCGATAGATCTCGTTGTACACTATTTTTGTTGATATTTTCAAGGATATAATCTAAATTTTCTTTTTTGAACTCTTTGCCGCTATTAAAGTCCCACGTTTCTCCGTTAAAACAGCCCTTACAGTGATGTGGACAACCTTGAGTCCAAAGCGACATAGTTATACCTATCCCATTTGCTATATCATTATCTTTTATTTTTGAAAACTTCATTAAAACCACTCCATTTTATAAATGTAAAACTCTTTGGCTGATTTCTTGAGTACGTCCTTTACCCCACATGTTAGAACCGATATAACCACAAGTTCTTCTCATAACTTGCATTTCGTTTTTATCTTTGTTTCCACAGTTTGGACAGTACCATTCCATATCGTCATCTAATTTTATTTCTCCTGTATATCCACATTTGAAACAAACATCTGGTTTTGTATTTATTTCAGCATATTGGATATTGTGGTAGATGTAGTTTATTATTTGTTCAACAGCAGGTAAGTTTTTACTCATATCTGGAACTTCTACATAACTTATGCATCCACCTAAACTTATATCATGGAATTGACTTTCAAATTTTAATTTTTCAAATGCATCTATTTCCTCTGTAACATGAACATGGTAAGAGTTAGTGTAGTACATTCTATCAGTTACATTTTCTATTTCACCGAATTTTTGTTTGTCTATTCTACAGAATCTTGAAGTTAAACTTTCTCCTGGAGTTCCATATAACCCAAATCCAAGACCTGTTTCTTTCTTCCATGAATCACAAGCGTCTTTTAAGTGGTTCATTACTTGAAGTGCGAATTCTTCACCTTCTTTAGTAGTGTGAGAAACACCAAGCATTGCTTGTGTCATTTCATATATACCCACATATCCTAAAGATAAAGTTGAATATCCATTTTTTAATAATGTATCTATTTTTTCTCCTTTTTCAAGTCTAGCAATTCCACCATGTTGCCAGTGAATTGGTGATATATCAGAAGGAGTACCTAATAATAAATTATGTCTAACCATTAAAGCTTCTCTACATAGAGATAATCTTTCGTCTAACACTTCCCAGAATTTATCCATATCTTTATTTGCAGTTAATGCAACTTGAACTAAGTTAAGACTTACAACACCTTGATTGAATCTTCCGTACCATTTATAGTTTCCATTTTCATCTTTCCAGTTACTTAAGTGAGATCTACATCCCATTGGAGGGAAAGTTTCACCATCGTAATTTCTTCTCATTATTTTTGCACTTTGATAATCTGGAACTAATCTCTTAGTATTACATTTTGCTGCTAATTTAGTTATATAATCGTATTTTCCACCTTCTAGACAGTTATGTTCGTCTAGTAAGTAAACAAGTTTAGGGAATTCTTCTCCTATTTCTTGTCCTCTATAGTTTTTCATACCTTCTAATCTTTGTAATATCATCTCTTCACATATTAATGCTTCTTCTCTTTCGAACTCTCCGCCTTCTTCTATTTCAAGGTAGATTGTTGAGAAAGGTGATTGTCCATTACTTGTGTGTAAAGTAGATAATTGGTATCTTATTGTTTGTATACCTGATTTTAGCTCTTCTAACATTCTATCTTCAGCTAATTCATGTGCCATTTCTAAGCTATATTTTTCTTTATATTTTTCAAAATATTTATTGTATGAAACTCTTAAAAATGGTGCTATATGTTTTATAGTTATTGAGTTTCCACCATATTGTCCACTTGCTATTTGTGCTATTATTTGTGTTGTAACAGTACATGCAGTAGCAAATGATTTTGGTGATTCAACTAATTTATTATTTATAACTGTTCCATTAGTTAACATATCTTCTAAGTTTATTAACATACAGTTGTGTATCGGTTGTATTGCAT
This sequence comes from Clostridium sp. 2218st1_F5_2218SCRN_220325, assembly GCF_039062665.1. Lineage (NCBI taxonomy): Bacteria > Bacillati > Bacillota > Clostridia > Eubacteriales > Clostridiaceae > Clostridium > Clostridium sp. 2218st1_F5_2218SCRN_220325. The sequence goes on from NZ_JBCLNH010000025.1 coordinate 23,044, forward strand.
AATCCATGTCGTGGTAATGTAGTACCCCTTCATCATGAGCTTGAACAATATGAGCAGGTATTAATTTTCTTCTAGCTATATCTTTTGAAACTTCTCCTGCCATTAAATCTCTTTGAGTAGATGCTAATTGACCGTTTTTGTTTGAGTTTTCGTTTAAAACATCTTCATTACTTTTATCTAATAAACCTAGTATACTGTCATCTGTTGTATTTACTTCTCTTTTGAATGATTGTACTGCTCTATAACCTTCATAAGCTTTTGCAGTTAATTCTTGTTTATGATCTATTAATTCTTTATATACTAACTCTTCAACTTTAGAAACTGTCGGAGAAGGCGAACCTTGTAAATATATCTTTTCTATTTCTTCTGCTATATCTTTTGCTATATCTTCTTCTAATACACCACTACCGTATTTCATTGCTTTTAATATAGCATTTTCTATCTTTAATTTATCAAATTCTGCTTTGCTTCCGTCTCTTTTAATTATACTTAAATTCGCTGACATTATTATCTCCTTCTTCTATATAGTATTATTATTTCATTAAAGTTTTTTGTATTTATTTTTTAAATTGGTTTCTATATTCTTACTAATACTTTATACACTAGTAATACCAACATAATTATTAATTTTTCAAGTGATAAACTTTTATTTTTATGTAAAAATTCATTTCTTTAGCACAATATCTAGTGCCGACTGATTTATTTTACACCATATATTGTGTGCAATCAAGTTAGTTTAATCAAAAATACATAGATATAATTTTCCAAAAATCATCTATTTTTTACCGATGCTTTGCCCCTACTTGAGTCTAGATATTCTTAATAAATTTTACTCTTTCAAAAAATTTTTTTCATAATTTCTTAGGGGTAAAATTTGATTATTTATCTTACGAATTTATCAATTGCATCATTTAAATCTTTTAATAATTTTTGTTTTTCTTCTAACTGTTCTTCTCCCACTACATCTACTATACATTTGTTTATATGATCTTCTAATATTTTCTTCCCTAAATTGTTTAATGCAGCTTTTACTGCTGATATTTGTATTAAAATTTCTGTGCAGTCCCTATGTTCTTCCATCATAGTTTTTACAGAATTAGCATGCCCAATAATTCTAGACATCCTATTTATTAACTTTTTATAATCTTCATCCGAATGTTTATGATTTGAATGAGCATGATTATGCTCATGATTATTCTCTTGTATATTACTACCCATTAAAACCCCTCCTAATCTCATTTACAACATATCAATTATACCTTATATATTATTTTTTAACCATTTTATTATAAATAATTGACACTTTTTTCCATAAATCCTATAATATAATTAATAACCCCCTATAGGGGATATTAATTATATTTAATCAATAAGGAGGTAATTTAAAATGCATGAAGGTCACCATGGAATATTTGATGATATGGAGGATATGGACGATTTATTTGGAATAAATGAAGAACATGATCATGGACATCATCACCACGAACATAGTCATAATCACGAACACCATGACCATAAGCATAACCAAGATAACTCCGAAGACCATAAGAAAAAGAAATTTAGTTTATTCAATAAGAAAAAGACTGATAAATAACATCACAATATACACCTGAGAGTTTTTCTCTCAGGTTTAAAATTTTTTAAAATGAGGTGTAAAATATGAGCAAATTTATAAAAAAATACAATATATATATCCTTCCTTTTACTTTACTAATATTAAATATATTAGCTATTATTTTTCACTTTTTTACAGAAAATAATTTTAAATTTGAAATTATTCCACTTATAATTGGTGGCTTTGTAGTAATTAAATCTACCGTACTAGCAACTATCAAAAAAAGAAAAGTTACTGCCGGATTATTAGTCGTCTTAGCACTGATAGGCACTACCTATGTTGGGGAATATCTATCTGGTTCTATAGTTTCATTCATGATGATATTTGGCGAGTTTCTAGAAGATTTAACTATGAAAAAAACACAAAATGCAGTCCGCTCTCTAATCCAACTAGTCCCACATAAATGCAGAAAAAAAATCGGAAATAAATTTGAAGAAGTATCAATACGAGAAATAAGACCGGGAGATATAATTCAAGTTATAGCAGGCGAAAAAATTCCTGTTGACGGTATTATTCAAAATGGTCAAGCAACGATAAACGAATCCGCCATAACAGGTGAATCAATGCCAGTTGATAAAACTACAAAAGACAAAGTTTTTGTAGGTACTTTAAATGAAAATGGAGTTATAGAAATTCTCACACAAAAAATAGGTAACGAAACTATACTCGGTCAAATTATCAAAACAGTGAAAAGTGCCCAAGAAAACAAAGGTAATGTTCAAAAAACTGCCGATAAATTTGCGGAATTCTTCCTTCCAACTATCCTTTTAATTTGTGCTATAACAGCTCTACTTACAAAAGATATAATGCGTGTAATGTCTATTTTGGTAATTGCGTGCCCTTGTGCATTGATACTAGCGACTCCAACAGCAGTTGTTGCAAGTGTCGGTAATGCTGCAAAAAAAGGAGTTTTAATAAAAGGTGGGGTTGTCATTGAAGAATTAGCCAAAGTTACGACTATTTGCTTTGACAAAACTGGAACAATAACTAAAGGTACTCCAGAAGTTGTCGATATCTTAATATGTGATAAATCTAAAAGAAATGAATTTTTAAATACATTAGCAATTGTTGAAAAAAACTCCGGCCACCCTATTGGAAAATCAATTATAAAATATCTTGTTGAAAAAGAGAATCTAAATTTAGATGAAATTCCAAATGGAGAGTTCAACATGATGTTTGGACGTGGTGTAAATGTAAAAATAAATAATAATTATTACGAAGTTTCAAATAGAAAACTTTTAAATGAATTAAATCCCGAAATTTATAAAACACAAAATAAACAAATTAAACCTCTTTCAAATAAGCAGGTTTATAATTTTTTAGACCATGAAGAAAAACTAGGTAGAACTGCTCTAGTTGTCGTTTCAAATGATGAGATACTAGGTTGTATATCTATTGCCGATACAGTCAGACCTTATATTAAAGATACTATCAATGAATTAAAAACTCTTGGTATAGAAGATTTCATTATGCTTACTGGTGACAATGAATATACTGCCCAAGCAATTTGTGATGAAGTTGGAATAAATAAATTTAAATCAAATTTACTTCCTCAAGAAAAATTAGACTATATAAAAGAACTCCAATCAAGTGGAAAACATGTCGCTATGATTGGCGATGGAATTAATGATGCTCCTGCTCTTACACTTGCCAATGTCGGAATCGCAATGGGTATGGCTGGAACAGATATAGCATCAGATGCATCAGATATTACACTTATGTCTGATAGAATTGATTTCTTATGTGAAACAATTGCTCTAAGCAAAAAAACATACTCTATTATAAAACAAAATATTTGGGTATTTGCAGTTTGCGTAAATATAATCGGAATACTTCTATCTGGACTGGGATTTTTAAATCCTATTGCAGCAGCTATTATACACAATGCATCTTCAATTTTCGTAGTATTAAATTCATCTAGAATGTTAGGATATAAATATAAAAATGATACAAAAAACAATAATAGATTATCTTTGCAATCTAATTAATATTAATACTACAATTGATTCAAATAATGAAATTGAAGGCATTTTATATATAAAAGAAGTGTTTGATAATTTAGGTATTGAAAATAAAATTTACGAGCCAGTTTCAGGCAAAGGAAATATAATTGCTACTATAAAAGGAAAAAGTGATAATAAAATACTTCTTCACTCTCATATAGATACAGCTAATTATAATAGTGAAAATTGGCTCTTTCCACCAGATAAAGCCACCATCACAAATAATTGTGTAGTTGGTAGAGGTGCACTTGATTGTAAGGGATTAGTTTCAATTTGGATGAAAATAATGAGAAACTTATCATTAAATAAACATATACCTGAAAATACAATTATATTTATGTGCTCATGTGATGAAGAACAAAGTGGCAAATACGGTACTGAATGGATTTTAGAAAATACAAATATAATTGATAATTTAAAACTAGTTATAGGCGAAGGTGGCGGATATCCTATTGTGCTAAAATCAGACTATTACTTCACTATCCAAACTGAAGAAATTTACCCATATAATTCATATGAATTGAAAAGAATAAATGAAAGTAAAAAATATTCTTATGATTTAATTAACAAAATACTAAATCAAGCTTTAGATTTAGGTTATTATAATAAAAATACATTGGAATTTTATAATAATATAGATTTTCAAGGTAAACGAAAAATCGCAAAACAATCTTTCTATGAAAATATAGATCTCATACTAAGTAGAAATATAAATAGAAACTATACAAATATTTTTTCATTTATAGAATCCGAATTAAAATCTATAAATCAAAATTACAAACTATTGCCTACTATAACACCTGGATATAGTGATAATAGATTTTTTAGATATAGAAAAATACCAACTTTAGGTTTCTTCCCACTTGATACAAGAAATAATATTTCTGGAATTCATGGAAATAACGAATATATTAGTTTTAAATCATTAAAATTATCTTATGATATATTGAGTAAAGTTGTTGATTTTCTTTCTAATTATAATTATTAATCAAGCAGCGGATAAATATATGTTTATCCGCTCTTTTTATTTTATACTTTAATTATTTTTCAGGTGTTTTTTCTTTATTAAACATCACCAAACCTATAAAAAATAAAATATCAATTATAAGAAGTATAATCAGGCATATTGTAACTGATGTTCCAAAATAAAAATGGTCGTTTTGTGCTATGAAATCTATTCCAAATACTGATGCTTGTACGTATTTTAGCTCATCATAAATAAACCTAGTTGCGCTTATACCTACAAATAATTCATATACACTGAATAACATTATAATAGACATTAAAATATGTAAACCTACTAATGATAATATTGAATATTTAGATGAAAAATATCCATTTAATCTGTCCCTTATAGGACTCTTTCTTGCTGCCATAACTCATCCCCCTTTCTAGTATCTACCTTGTCCTACACCTATTCTATATAAACAGTATATGTAACAAAGTCGTAATTATATTTATTATTGGATTATATTGACAATATCGAGTATCGATATTATAATCAAGCTATAAATATCGATACTCGATATTTCTTTTATAAAAGGAGGTAAAGATGGCACGAAAGCAGTTTCAAACACTTTCTGAACCTATGTATTATGTTCTATTATCTTTAACAAAAGAATGTTGTGGAGTTGATATTATGAAAAATGTTGAAACTATTTCTAATGGAAGGATTCGTGTAGGTCCTGGAACTTTATATACCCTACTTAGAAAATTTCAACAAGCTGGATTAATCAAAGAAACTTCTGTTGAAGGTAGAAAAATAAGTTACATCATAACAGAAGATGGTATCAACATTTTAAAAGAAGAATACAATAGACTTTTACTTATGGTAAACGACGGCAAAACTTTTTTAGATAAGTAATTATTTTCATTAAAAATAATTATACGTACTATAAAAATAAAATCATCTTAATTAATTTATAAAAAGGGGAAATATTTATGAGAATTAGCAAAAATATATTGTTTAGGACAGTTCCATTTGATGCAAGTGACTGTCATGCTTTAGAATTATATTTATCCGAAATGGCTGCTAAAGGCTGGATGCTCGACGAAATTTGGATACTTAATATTTTTAAATTTAAAAGATGCGAACCTAAAAATATGAGGTTTACAGTGGATATTCCAAAGTTATCAGATACATGTGCTGATACATCACTACAAAATTACGAATTATTATTTAATGAATATATTGATATATGTGAATCATCTGGATAGAAACATATTGTTGAAAGCTCACAATATCAGATATTTTGCACAGAAGATGCAAATGCAGTCGATATACAAACTGATGATTCATTAAAATTAGATTCATTATTAAAATTTAATTTTGGATACTTTATTCAAATGTTATGCTTTATTTTTTTAGCACTAACTTTTGGAAAAAATAATCCTACTATAGAGTCTTATTCTTATGGAAAGTCATGCATAATAATTTTTTATAGTAGCCTTGCATTATATTTAGGTTTGAATTTTTTACAAGATTTACTTTGGAAATTAAATGCTAAAAAATCTTTAAAAGAAGGTAGTATAGTTAAATATCCTGGATTATCTTCTTTTAAAAGTAAATTATTAATCCAAAAATACGATACAGTGTCAATTATCATTCTACTAGTTGGTTTCTTTGTTCTTCAAAGTGACAATCAAATTAGTTCATTAATATTAGTATTTTCAATAGGATTAATAATCTTAAATATCATGTTATTAGTTAATATGATTAAAAATAATTATTCAAGGTAGATAATAAATATTTTCTATTAATTTACTATCCATAAATTATATTCCTTTTGTCTTTTTTTTATTTTATGAAATTATAAACCATGATATAATATCTTAAAAATAAAATTGAGGGAGCTAGTTTTATGAAAAAAATATTGATAGTAGGCGTATTGCTTACAACCTTATTATTTGGCGGATGTACTTCTCAAAGCCAAAAAGAAGAACCTTTGACTTCTGAAAATATGAAGTATTCAACTATGAGTGATGAAGATACTCAAAAAAAAGTAGCTGATTTTTTAAGCGAAAATAATATCGATAAAGAAGATATTTCTATGTTTATGCAATCAGTTAAACACTATTATAAAAGTGTGGAAGGTGTAGAACTTTTAAATGAAAATGAAAGATTATCTAAAATGCAAGTTCCATATAATTTATATGATCTTTCTGATAAATGGCTAGAAAGTAATTCTAAATTTACTGACCAAAATTGTAGGATAACTGCTTTTAGATTATTTAATAAATTCATAATCTCAAATTCTTCTTTAGATTATGATAAAATAGACAATACTAACTTAGAAATGGATTACGCAACATTAAGAGATAATCCTGATGCAAAATTTAGCAAGGAAGATATGAACAAATTTTTCAATTTCTTCTCAAATATCAAGGTAAGTGATTTTAATGACGTTAAAAAATCTGCTGATGAAATTGCTAAAGAATTAAAAAATAGAAAAATATCATTTAAATCAGATAAAAATATTTCTATAATAAATGGTTATGTTCCAGATGAAGAAAACAATGCTTTATTTGTAGGTCATACTGGAGTTGCTATAAATACTAATGATGGAGTTATATTTATAGAAAAATACGGGTTTGAATTACCTTACCAAATAACAAAATTCAAAAATAAAGAAGAGTTAAAATCATACATGGTCGATAGACTAAAAACTAGTATTACAGGCGAAAGTCAAACTTATGAACCTGTAGTAATGGAAAATGACAAACTTATGTAAAATTACTTTATTTGAAGAGGCTGTCACAGAACAATAAAACATTGTTCTATGGCAGCCTCTCTTTTTATTTATATATTAATATTATCTTCTTATTCTATAATAATAAAGTTACTTTTATTATTATAACTGTCACATGGTAATACTAATTTTACACTATAATCATTATATTTATGTAAATATTTAAGTGTTAACAATAAAGTCTAGAATAAACCAGATATTACTCCATTTTCATCAACATCGATTTTTTCTGCTGCTGGAACTTTTGGAAGTCCTGGCATCTTCATTATTTCACCAGTTAATGCAACTACGAATCCTGCACCTGCAGATATTGTAACTTGTCTAACTGTTATTCTAAATCCAGTTGGTCTACCTAATTTAGTTTGGTCGTCAGTTAATGAATATTGAGTTTTAGCCATACAAACAGGAACTTTACCAAATCCTATTTTTTCTAAGTTAGCTAATTCTTTTTCTGCTTCTGGAGTATAATCTACACCATCAGCTCCATATATCTTAGTTGCTATTGCATTTATTTTTTCTTTTAATGAGTATTCGTCTGGGTAGCAGAATTGGAAGTCATTTGGTTCATCACATAATCTTATAACTTCTTTAGCTAATTCTATACCACCTTCGCCACCTTTAGCCCATACTTGAGATAAAGCAACGTTAACGCCTAATTCTTGACATTTCTTTCTAACTAATTCAACTTCAGCTTCTGTATCAGTTGGGAATTCGTTTATAGCTACTACTGCTGGTAATTTATAAACTTGAGTTATATTTTCAACGTGTTTTAATAAGTTTGGTATACCTTTTTCTAACGCTTCTAAGTTTTCTGCGTTTAAGTCAGTTTTGGCTACGCCACCATTGTATTTTAATGCTCTAACTGTTGCAACTATTATAACTGCATCAGGT
>NZ_JBCLNH010000026.1:0-23491 GCF_039062665.1 Clostridium sp. 2218st1_F5_2218SCRN_220325
TGGATATAAAACACCTGCAGAGGTCTTCGCTGCAACATAAACATAAAATGTTGCACTTATATTGACAATCTATCAAATAAAAAAAAATGGCATTTTACTTTTTAGTAAAACGCCATTTTTTTAAACAAGTTCATCTATATAGTTTACCTTTTTTTCAAATAAAATATTTAATAATTTTATTTGATTTGATGTTAAAGAATTTTCATCAATTTCATTTAACATAAAAATTTCTTCTATATTTAAATAAGAAAAAGCTAATTGCGTTATAGAGTTTATATCCAACTCTATATCATAACTTTCTTGTGTTTTTTCTATTTTTACTTTGTTGTCTTTTATATATATTTCAAATACATTATCATTTTGAGGTATATATTTATCTATAATTTTTATTTTTATAGATTCACCTTCAATATGGTATGTATTTATATTATCTAAATTTATACTTTCGATATATTTTTCAAAGTTAATAACCCTTCCCGCCATAAATGGAATTAATTTAATTTCACAAGTTTTTAAATTAGCAATTATTAATTTAATTTTGTCATCTACAGGTGCATTTATAACTGTATTTTTGCATTGTGTATTGTGATTGTATATATAAGCTAATATAGATTTTAATGATGAAATATTGTTATATATAAGCTCTCTAACAAAGAATGTGTCTCCTTGCATATAATATGCTATATAACTTTTGTTTTCTTCATCAATATATATATATCCATCTTCAGATTCAATTTCTTTCATAAATCTATCAAAGTAAACTTCATCTCTCAATGCATATCCATTTAAGTTTTTCACTGCATTTGTATAAATTTCAGATAATATTTTAGAATCTTCAAAATCAGCTTTTCTCAATTTAGATGTTACTCTAAATCCTGAAAGCTCATCTGTTTTTATATTATATTGAATTTGGTCATAGCAATGGTCAAATCCATATCTTTTATACAGTCTATAATCAATCGCCATTAAAAGTGATACTATTTCTCCACTTTTATATAACTCTTCTAACGTATATGTCATTAGATGTTTCATATAACCAAGCCCTCTAACTTCAGGCTTCGATGAAACACCTACAACATAAGATACATCGTATTTTCTGTTTCTAAGGTCTATTTTGTATTTGTTTAATTGAAGCGCAGACAACACCTCATTATTTTCTTCTATTATAATAGTATTTTTTTTATCATATACATTTTCAAAATAGTATTTTACAAAATCTTCTCCATCCTCAAAACAATAATTCCAAAGTGAAACTATTTGATTTTTATCAGTTGCTCTAGCATATCTAATATTCAATTAGTTAGCCTCCCTAACAGTGTATTTTTCAACAAGTTTACATGGATGGTAAGATAATTTTGCTTTTCTAAGTCCTTCTATTCCCATATCTTCTTCTCTATTTACAAATTCAACTTCAGGGAATTCATGAACTAAAAATTGTTGGTTTATATAAGGATATAATCCTCTTATTTCTGGATTAGCTTTTTCTATGTGAATTAAAGCCATATTTTTGTTTAATAATTCACCCATAGTAAATGCTTCTAATTTTCCATCTATATATATACCAGCTATTTTTAATCTGTCACATATTTGGTCATAGTGAGTAAATAATTTTTCTATACCAGATCTTTCATCATCTACCCCTTCTTCTATATTGTCGTTTTCTTCTTTATTTATTGTCCACTCATCTAAAAGAGCTCTACAATCGTCGAAGTCTTCTTTTCCAAGAAGTCTATATTCAAATCTTCCGTCGTATTCAGTTAAGAAGTAATTTATATGATTTCTTTTTTTGCTATTTTTTCTACCTTTTAGAGTTCTCATTATTTCACCATCATAAACATAGTCAAATAAATCTCTTTCTGCTATATATTCAAATCTATCTCCGTATTCTTCTTTTAAATAATCTACTACTTCTTCTGTAATACCTCTAAAGTAAAGTTTTTCTTCTATTTGTGCAAAGTAATCTAATACGAAATCTATTACTTTTGGTAAATCTTCTTTTTTAGCAAGAGGTAAGATTGAGAATACTTCACCGTCATACTCTCCTACTAAAACTGCAAAATTATCACCTACATAATATGCAGTTTTGTATGCATGTTGCCACATATATAATGTGTTGAAGTTGTATTCACATGCTTCATAATCCACTAAATCAAAATATGGATTTAATATTTCTCTATCTTCAATAGTTATTTCCTTAAAATAAGGTCTTGAACTATTTGGATCTTTTTTTATTATTTCTTCAAAAAGATTTATATTATCTCTTTCTTTTGTTATTTGCATAACAGCCTCCTATAAATTAAATGAAAGTTTACATTTTAAATTTATTTTCAATTTATTGTATTTATTTCTATTTTAACGTCAAAACTCTTAATATATTTATTTCAGTATTCTATTTTACCCAAGATAGCATCCAATAAACATGTATTTTAATGGAGTGATTGTAACTTGAATAAAAAAATTTTAATATTTTCAATTATTATAATAGCACTTTTTACTGGCTGTAACAAAAATAAAGATTTTTGCATCCATATAATAGATGTTGGCCAAGCAGATTCTATTTTAATCACAACACAATCAAATAAAAATATGTTAATTGATGGTGGAGATGAAAATAGTGCTAAAATAATAAAATCCTATTTAAAAAATAAAAAAGTTAAAACTTTAGATGTAGTTGTGGCGACACACCCTGACAGCGACCATATTGGTAGCCTAGACGATATAATTGATAATTTTGATGTAGAGAAAATTTATATGCCTAAGCAAACCACAAATAGTGAATGCTACATCAACTTAATTGACTCTTGTAATAAAAAAAATTTAAAAGTAAATTATCTGTCTAAAGATGATTCTTTCAACTTAGATAAATACACAGAAATATATGTTCTAAGTCCAGATTATATAACAGATAATAATAATTCAAATTCCATTGTACTAAATATTTCATATAAAAACAACAATTTTTTGTTTACTGGCGATTGTGAAGAATCTAACGAGATGGACATGATAAACTCCTATGACCTTGAAAATATAGACTTTTTAAAAGTTGCCCACCATGGAAGTTCAACCTCCAGCTCCTTAGAATTTTTAAAAGAAATTTCACCTTCTATAGCTGTAATATCATGTGGGTATAAAAACGACTACGGTCATCCACATAGGTCAACTTTACAAAATTTAGAATCTGTCAACGCAAAAGTTTTTAGAACTGATGTAAATGGAAGTATGCAATTTTATTCCGATGGGAATAAAATTTACTCTACAATCAAATATAAACAAGAGTAAACTAAAATAAGAGCATCAATTATATGCTCTTATTTTTTTATCATAAACACCTCTACAAATAAATTATTTTATATTCTTATAACTTCTCCTACATAGATTAAGTTTGGATTTGTCATATTATTTTTTTCTATTAATTCTTTATAATCTACTCCAAATTTTTTCGCAATCGAACTTAATGTATCTCCCTTTTGAACTATATAAAGGCTGCTAAAGTTTTCACCTCTACTTCCAGTATTTATAGAAGTTCTTATTTTTAAAATTTCGCCTGTATAAATTAAATTCGGATTGGATATATTATTTATACTCACTATACTTTGGACTGTTGTATCAAATTTTTGAGCAATTGAACTTAATGTATCTCCATTTTGTACTATATATGTCGTCATATATTGTCTTGTTGATGGGACTGCGATATTTCCTCTAGAATCTGTCGGTATTTTCAATATTTCTCCCACATAAATTAAATTTGGATTTTCTAAATCATTTAAGTCTACTATAGCTTGAACTGTTGTATCAAATCTTATTGCAATAGAAGTTAGTGTATCACCACTTTGTACTATATATGTTGTTGTAAATATTTTTCTTCTTTTTTTAATACTCCTATTACCCGGATAAATTTTCAAGACTTGACCTACATAAATTAAATTTGGATTTGTAATTGAATTTATAACTGCGATTTCATGAACTGTTGTACCGTATTTTTGAGCAATTGAGCTTAATGTATCTCCTGCTTGAACTGTATAATATATAACTGGGCTTTGTGTTGATGGTTGTTGTCTATCTCCTGGAATTTTACGTGGCTTTTTTTGTTCCTTTGGAACATCTTCGCTATCATCTAAAAACATTCCATCATAAATTAAATCTAAATCTGTACTTGCATTAATACCTCTCACTCTTCCTGTATCAGAATACTGCCACGCAACATATCTATCTCCCCAAATAGGATTTGGTGATGGTCCACCTTCACTAAGTTGTGCAATCCACAAAGGATACTCAGAAAGTCCAAGTCCTTCATATAAATAATGTTGTGCAAAATAAGTGTATGTGTAAATTGCTGTATCTAATCCACTATACTCCTTTACTTCTCTTAAGAATTCTATCGCTTGGAGAGTCAATTCGTAATTATCAAGACCTCCTATTTGTTCAAAATCCAATATTAATTTTAAATCGGAATCTAAACCTCTAATAGTATCTACAAAATATCTTGCTTGTTCTTGTGGTGTTGGGGATGAACCTGGATTAAAAAAGTGATAAAACCCAACTTTTAATCCATATGCTTTTGCTCCATCATAATATTCATGTAAATAAGGATCTCTATAGAAAGTTCCTTCAGATGCTTGTATTATTACAACTTCTACACCTGAATCTGCTACAGCTCTCCAGTCTATAGTTCCTGACCAATTACTTACATCTATTCCTCTATAAGTAGCCATATTAAACCTCCTAGATGATATTTATAATTAAAACTATTGTTTTATTATTATATTCTGCTTAAAGTTTTTAGTGATTTAATATGGCTATTATTTTATTTATATCCTATAATCGCAGCACCCAATGCCCCTATTATCTGTGCTTCATCAGATATAAATATATTTTTATTTAAATCTTTTTCTAACATTTTTACCAATTCACTTATATTAGCTAAGCCACCTGTAAAAGCAATATCATCTACTATTTTTGATTTATTTAATAAAGATACGCCTTTGTTTGATATTGATTTTATTATTCCAGCGGCTATTTTTTTCTTACAAACATCTCTTGCTAATAAACTTACTATCTCTGATTCCGCAAATACTGTACACATACTAGATATATTCTCTGGCTCGGCACCTTTTGCAAGCTCATCTATATTATAAATATCGCTGTCTAATTTGTTAGAAGTTATCTCTAAAAATTTTCCTGTTCCAGCTGCACATTTATCATTCATTAGAAAGTTTTCTACACTTCCATTTTCATTTATATTGATAACTTTTATATCTTGCCCGCCTATATCAAGTATCGTTCTTATCTTTGGATTTAAAAAGAATATTCCTTTTGCATGACATGTTATTTCTGTAACTTTTTTATCTATAAAATCCATGCTAACTCTTCCATAACCAGTTCCTACAACCTTTTTTATTTGAGGGTTATCAATATCTTTAGTAAGATATTCATATACTTCTTTTGATGTAGATTTTGGACTAGACCCAGTTGGAATTATAAGTTTTTTTGATATATTTTCTCCGTCAAATAATACCCCTTTTGTATATGTAGACCCTGCGTCTATACCAATACTATACATAGATTTCCTCCATTTTACTTCTTATCTTCAATCATTTCAATAAATGCTTCAAATCTCGTTCTAAGTTGTTCAGTATCTGTTTCTGAATAATCTGTCTCGATAGCCATATAATCTATATGTTTTTTATTTACTACAAATTCTTTTATTTTATGACTTTCGACATTAAATGGATGGCAAGACTGAAGTGCTACATCTATTACTCCATCTATTTTATATTCATCAATTAATTCATCTAAAAGATCTATTCTCTTTTGATTATTCATCATACATGCACAACCTATATTTAAATATCTCTTTGCAATCGCTTCATATATATCTGGATTATCCTCATCTATTAGCTCCCTGTTACTTCTTATAGATGAACATAGCTCATAAGCTACAATAGATGCTCCACTTTCTTCTAATGTTCCAATTATTTTTTTTACACATCCACCGATTGGAGAACCTGTAACTAATATTCTCGGTGCATCCTTTTTAACTGGACACTTTCCTTCTTCATATCTTTTTTTAGTGTCATCTATCACTTTTCTAAGTGATGATTTTAATTCTTCTCTATCGAATTTAAATTGAGCTTGGTATGAAACATTATATAATTCAGATGAAGTTAGTGCAGATGGCTCTAATTTAGCTAATTCATAAAATTCATTTAATAACTTTCTTTCTTCATTTTTATCTTTTATAGAATTTTTTATATCGTCGTCTGTTATTGTTACATCTAAGTCTTTTTCTAAAACTTCTTTTAATAAAATAACTTCGTCTTTCCAAAGGTTAAACTCATTTTTACCACTTGCTCTATTTGGAAGTTGCATAACATGCATTGGTTTTATTTTTGATAATTCTTCATACATCTTTTTCTTTCCATCACAAGTAGTTTCTCCAACTAATAAATCTGAAAAATAAAAATATGGACAGGTATCTGTTATAACGTGTCCATAACTTGATTTTATTAATGGACATAAATTTCTAGGTAGTACCTTTTCTGCATCCTTTATAGGCTCTTCACTAACACCGCAAACGCCTACTGGAACAGCACCTGCTGCTAGCATAAGTTCAGTTGGTGTAAAACAACAAAAAACTCCGACCATCTTTTTCCCATTATCTTTTATATTTTTTGCTGCTAGAAAACCATTTCTTCTAGCTTCTGTAAAACTTTCAAATTGTTTTGGTAAATTATTATCCATTCCCTTCCTCCCTTTTATCTTAATCAATAAATTATAATTAAATAGTAACAAATAATTTTCCATATTTCTACAAAATATACTATTAAATTATATTTATATACAAACAAAAAGGAGCAAATGATTTATATCTCATTTACTCCTTTTCAATTTATATTAAATTTTATATCTTATAACTATTTATAATTTCTATATTTTTTATTATCTTTCTAATAATTCTCTAACTACTACAGATGCTATAGTAAGTCCACCTACTGAAGGTACAAAAGATACACTTCCTGGAGTTACTTTTCTTCCATTCATTATTCTTTCTTTTAATTCTCTTGGTTGCTCTGTTGAGTAAACTACTTTTAATTTTTTGATTCTTCTATCTTTAAGTTCTCTTCTAAGAACTTTTGCAAGTGGGCAAGTATGTGTTTTATATATATCTGTAACAACTATTTTAGTTGGATCTAATTTATTACCCATTCCCATAGAACTTATTATGTTTAATCCTTTTTCTTTACATGTTTCTATAAGTTTTATTTTTGAAGTAACCATATCTATTGCATCTATAACATAGTCGTAATCTTCTGTTAATATTTCATCACTAGTTTCCGCATTGTATAATTTTTTAATTGCTTTTATATTTAAATCTGGGTTTATATCTAAAAGTCTTTCTTTCATAACTTCTACTTTATATCTTCCTACTGTAGAATGAAGTGCTGGTATTTGTCTGTTGATATTAGTTATATCAACGTCATCAAAGTCAACTATAGTTATATTTCCAACTCCAGCTCTTACTATAGCTTCACAGGCAAAACTTCCAACTCCACCTACACCGAATACTATAACATTAGCATTTTTTAATTTATCTAGTCCGTCTTCTCCAACAATCAGACCAGTTCTCATCTTAAAATCTTTTTTCATATTTTTTCTCCTAAAATTTTTTTCTTGCACTATTATAATTTAATTTTTACTTTTTTTAAAGATATATTCCAATAAAAAATATTTATCCTTAATATATTTTTAAAAGTTTATGTAATTTTTTATACTTCACAAAAAAAGAGATATTGTAAATTTAATTTTAAAAGTTAAACTAAAAAAATTCAATATCTCCCCTTTTATTTAAATATTAAATATATGTTATTTAATATAGTGGATAGTTATAATGGTCTAAACCTCCACCTAAACTATATACTCTTCTAAATCCATTTAATATTAAAACCTTTCCTACACTTACACTTTGTATTCCATATTGACAGTATAATAAAACATTTCCATTTCTATATTGTTGAATTTGATTTATTCTATCTACAACTTGATTAGTAGGTATATTAATAGCATTTGGTAAGTGTCCTCTTGCATAATCATAATAATCTCGCAAATCTATTATCAAACTAAATTGATTGCCATTTAACATTCGTTGAGCTTGATTCGCAGTTATTGTGTTTACTGCCATAAATACCCCTTCTTTCTTTTTTAGCAATAAGAAGTTATAATAATATTTTAAATGTATATAATTTTCAAGCTAAAACGCATTAAAAATCAACTTAAAATCTTATTTCTAAAAAAATTATAATTATATAATAAAATTTTTAATTTATAAATTTTATATTTTATAATATTCTATATTATGATAAATTGTTACAATTAACTACTTTTTTATCTTTTTTTAACGTTGAAGGGTATTAATTTAACATAAACACAATAACTTTCTATTATATATTTGGAATTTGCCAGTCTATTGGCTCTTTTCCTAGGCTTTCTAATATTTCATTTATTTTTGAGAAATGTTTACATCCAAAGAATCCTCTATATGCTGAAAGTGGACTTGGATGTGCTGACTCTAAAACATAATGTCTACTCGTATCGATTAGTGATTTTTTACGTCTAGCATTTCCTCCCCATAAAACAAATATTGCTGGGTCTTCTCTTTTATTTAATAATTTTATAATATTGTCTGTGAATATTTCCCATCCGACATTTTGGTGTGAATTAGCTTCATGCGCTCTAACAGTTAATGCTGTGTTTAAAAGTAATACACCTTGGTCAGCCCATGGTATTAAATATCCGTTATTAGGTATATAACAACCTAAATCCTGATTTAATTCTTTATATATATTTAAAAGCGAAGGTGGAATCTTAACACCTTTTTGAACTGAAAAAGCTAGTCCGTGCGCTTGGTTTTCTCCATGGTATGGATCTTGACCTAATATCAAAACTTTTGTATCTTTAAACGAAGTATGTTTTAATGCTTCAAATATATTGTACATATTTGGGTATATAACTCTACTAGAATACTCTTCTTTTAAGAATTCTCTAAGATTTTGATAATATTCTTTTTGGAATTCATCTTTTAATAATTCATCCCAATCGTTATTTAATTTAACCATTGTAAAAACTCCTCTTCATATTTTCTTATTATGTTATAATTAAATATAACATAATAAAACAATTATTTGAAGGAGGCATTATGAACAAGAAAAAATCTATCCTTTTAATAATAGCAGTAATTGCTATTTGTTTTTTCATCTATTTGTTTAAGGGCAATTTTAATAAAGGGGATTATAGTCAGACTTACTATGACTTAAATACAGTAAGTGAAATTACTTTATACAATGTTAAAGAATCAGATTCAAAAGAAATTTTGAAAAAATGTGGAGATATACTACTTAATATAGATAATACAATGTCTAAAACAAGAGAAGCTAGTGATGTATATAAAATAAACCAAAATGCTGGTGAAAAATATGTTAAAATCTCTGATGATACATTTGAAGTAATACAAAAGGCAATACATTTTTCTAATATATCAGATGGAGTCTTTGATATATCTATAGGGCCTGTTGTCGATTTATGGGCTATAGGAACAGACAAGGCGAGAGTCCCAGGCAAAGATGAAATCAAAGAAAAGTTAGAACTTGTAAATTATAAAGATATCTCATTAAATAAAAAAGAAAAAAGTGTGAAGTTAAATAAAAAAGGTATGGAGATAGATTTAGGTGGAATAGCTAAAGGGTATGCTGCTGATAAGATTGTTGAGTATTTAAAATCTCAAAATATAGAAAAAGCCATAATCAATCTTGGCGGAAATGTATTTGTACTAGGAGAAAAATCTAAAGATACTCAATTTAAAGTCGGAATACAAGACCCTAACAGTGAAGATGGTACTTCTATTGCCAATATAGGAGTTACAAACCAGTCTGTAGTTACTTCTGGCATATATGAAAGATATTTAGAACAAGATGGCGTTATGTATCATCATATGCTTGACCCATCAACAGGTTATCCATTTGAAAATAATTTAAGCAGTGTCACTATTATTTCAGATTTATCAATAGTAGGTGATGGACTATCTACAACTACTTTTGGATTAGGATTGGAAAAAGGCATGAAATTAATAGAAAGCTTAGATAATACTGATGCTATATTTATAACAAAAGACCAAAAAATATACACTACATCTAATTTAAAAGGAAAATTAAATCTAAAAGATAGTTCTTTTGAATTAATTGACTAAACAACGAGATAACTGAACTAATTATAATAAATAAAAAGACAACCTAATAGATTTTATCCATTAGGTTGTCTTTTTATTTATTTTATATATATCATGCATATTACTTTTTTATCTTCTTATTAATTATCCTAAATTTATTTTTAATAATTATATTTTATTAGAAAATATATAATTATCTACTATATAAAATATGCATATCACCTTTTGAGTCATTTACAATTTCAACATCTATATCGTAAATTTCTTTAATAAATTCTTTAGTTAAAACCTCTTGTGGCGTTCCACTTCCTACGATTTTGCCATTTTTCATTACAAATAGTCTATCACAATACATTGCGGCAATATTTAAGTCGTGTATAGCAGCTACTATAGTTAAGTCTAAGTCTTTTACTATATTTAAAAGTGATAATTGATATTTAATATCTAGATGATTTGTCGGTTCATCTAATATTAAACAAGGTGTTTGTTGAGCCAAAGCTCTAGCTAAAATTACCCTTTGTTGTTCACCACCTGATAAAGTAGAAAAACTTCTGTTTTTAAATTCTAACATTCCAACTTTATCTAATGATTCATTGACAATTTGGTAGTCTTTACTGTTATCTGGTTCTAATCTTTTTTTATGTGGAGAACGCCCCATAAGTACTACTTCTTCAACCGAAAAATCAAAATTATAGTAGTTGTGTTGTGCTACTACAGCCAATTTTTTAGCAGACTCTTTTACACTCATTGTAGATATAGGTGTATTTCCTAACATTATACATCCTCCATTCGGTTTTAATGTCCTATATATACATTTTAATAAAGTAGATTTACCGCTTCCATTTGGGCCTATTATTCCTACAAACTCTTTATTTTTAGAGTCTATAGATACGCCTTTTAATATTTCATTATTTCCTATTTCCATTTTTATATCTGTCGCACATATATTCACTACTCAGCACCTCCAAATCCATAAGATCTTTTTACCATTAGATAGATAAATACAGGTGCACCTATCATTGATATTAAGATTCCTATTGGCATTTCTGAATTTGGTATAACTATTCTAGATAAAGCATCAGCACAAATCATAAATATAGCACCGACTAATGCAGATATAGGTATTAATTTTTTATGGTCTGTACCAAATAACATTCTGACTGCATGAGGAATTATAAGTCCTACAAATCCTATTACTCCCGCACAATAAACAGAAAGTCCTATCATTATTGAAGTTATTATTAAGTATATATGTCTTGGCTTGTGTAAGTCTGTACCTAAAGTTATAGACACATCGTCACCTAAAAGCATTAAATTTAATACTCTGTATCTGCTCCAGAAGAATATACACGCTATAATAACAACAGGAAGTATAACTATATTAGTTTCCCATTTGGCTCCTGCTAAACTACCAAGAAGCCAATAAGTCACACTTTGCATTCCTGTTTTATCATTTGCTATATAAATTATAAAATTTGAAAATGAAGAACATACTGCACTTAGCGCCATACCTGCTAAAATTAATTTTGAAGAAGTCGCACTACCTTTTATATTGGCTAATAGTAATACTCCAAATGAAACTAATAAAGCTCCTATAAATGCCATTACTCCAACAAAATTTCCTCCTAATACAGCCCCAAATCCAAGCATTATTGCAAATGTTGCTCCAAGTGATGCACCTGATGATATTCCTAAGATATATGGGTCTGCTAGAGGATTTTTTACTATAGCCTGCATAACAACTCCACTAATACTTAATGCCATACCTATAGCTATTGCCAATACTACACGTGGAAATCTTATTATCCATACGACATCATGTATAGGTCCAGTTGCATACTCACTAAACGACTTAATTCCTAAAATTTTATATCCTAAAACTTTGTAAACTTCTGATACCGAAATTTTGGCACTCCCTAGGGTAACCGATATCATAACTGATCCGACAAGTATTATTAATAATATTAAAGCTACACCTATATACATAGGTGTAGACTCTTTGATTGATTTCTTATTCATATTATTTGTTTAAATCAGGATATAAACCTTGTGATATAGTTTCTATACCGTTTATTGTACGAACACCTGAAGCATACATATCTCCAAGCATTATTGGAACTATCCTTTTATTTTTAACTGCATCTAAACTGCTGAATGCTTTGTCTTCTAATAATTTATTTAATGCATCTTGTTTAACTTGTTCTGGATCATCACCTGAATAAGGCATATATACTACATATATTACATCTGGATTTAAAGATACTATATCTTCTTTTCCTAATTTACTTTGGTCTTTTGCTACTAAGTTTGCTCCTAGAGATGTTATCATATCTCCACCTAAACTATTTTCTCCATAGTTTGTTATTTCGTCACCTAAGAATTCTAACATTAATACATTTTGTTTATCTTGACCTTTTGCAGCTTTTAAAGCTTCGTCTATTTTAGATTGCATATTATTTACTATTTCTTGAGCTTTATCTTCTACATTAAATATTTTTCCTAAATTTAATATATCAGTCATCTCATTTTGTATAGTTCTCTTTTCGCCTTCTTTTCTTCTTGTATTAGTGTTTATGTATGTATTACATCCTTTATCTATCCATGTATTTACATCACCTAATTTGTCTTCTGCAAATATTGAACCCCAGCTAAGTATCATATCTGGATTTAATGCTGTTACAGTTTCTTTTGATGGTGTAAATTCTGTTAAATATTCAACCTTTTCAAATGCTTTTTTATATTTTTCATCTAATTCATTATCTAGACCAGCTGCAGCAACTAATCTATCTTCTAGACCTAATTCTAACATTGTTTCTATAGATCCTTGATATACTGCAAGTACTTTTTCTGGAGCTTTGTCATAAGTTGTCTTAACTTCATCTCCTGCATAATTATAAGTTGTTACTTCGACTGGGTAACCTGCTACCGCTTCTGAATTTGAAGAAGCAGAGTTACTAGCTGTATTGCTTTTAGAGCTACAACCAACTGCTGTTATACACATTGCTGTTACTAATGTTGCTGTAATTAATTTCTTTAACCTTTTGTTCATAACTTCCCTCTCAATTTTATTTTATAAATTTTAGCTTTATCACACTGTATAATGTGATTTTACTTATGATTTACTTTTTCTATTTTATCATGATAAACCTATTTTCCATACAGTTTTTTATTATTTTTATATTCCATTTCGTTATTACTAGTTATTATTTTACACAAATTAATTCTTTCATATTCTCAAATTTCTTCTCTCCAATTCCGTTTACATTTTTAATTTCTTCTATGCTTTTGAACTGACCATTTTCTTCTCTATAATTCAAAATTTTATTTGCTGTAGCTTCCCCTACCCCTGGAATTTTGTCTAATTCTTCAATATCAGCTGTATTAATATCTATTTTGTCACTATCTTTACTTTCTTGATTTTCTTTAGAGGTATAAGTATTTTGAGATATTGTATTATTAGATGAGTTCATTTTATCATTATTTGTACTTGTTTCTATTTTTTCACCTTTTTTAGGTATTATATAATGCATTTCATCTTCTAACTTCATAGCTAGATTTATATTATTCATATCTGCATTTTCAGTAACACCGCCTAATTTTTCTACAGCACTTGCAAGTCTTTGATCACTATTTAAGGTTACTATTCCTGGATTTTTAACCTCCCCACTTACATATATTGTGATTTTCTTAGAACCTATATTTTTATTATTAGATTCTTCTTTTGACTTAATTGATTTACTTTCTGACTCGCTTTCATTTGAATATTCCTTTTTAATATTTTCTTCATTAGAAGATAAATTATCACTTTCATTTAGTACATAAGTTTCATCAGAGAAATATCCTTTAAATACTAAACTAGATATTGAAATTAATATAATTATTATAAAAACTATTATTTTTCTTTTATTCTTCATTTTTCTTCCTCCTTATTATAGATTATTGCCAAAAATATGTTATACTAAAATGTAAGTTTATAAATTGGAGGTATAAAATGAAAAAGAAGCTATCATTCTTACTAGTATGTCTAATAACTGCTATGATGGTAATCAATTCTTCTATTACAGCCTTTGCTGAAACATATGATAATGTGGATTTAATATCTAATTATGGGGTTGTTATTGATTATGAGACTGGACAAGTTTTAGGGGGAAAAAACATTGATTCAAAAGTTTATCCGGCATCTACAACTAAAATTTGGACGGCTTATTTAACAGTTAAGAATACTAAAAATCTAGATGAACCTATTGAAATTACAGAACCTCCTGGCGTTGATGGTTCTTGTATGTATCTGGAAGTAGGAGAAATATTCACAGTTAGAGAATTATTACAAGGTTTGTTAATCCATTCTTCTAATGATGCAGCTGTTGTATTAGCAAAATATGTTAGTGGTTCGGTTGAGGAATTCGCAAATTTAATGAATGAAGAAGCCAAAAAAGCTGGTGCGTTAAATACTCATTTTAACAATCCACATGGTCTTCCAGATGAAAATCACTATACAACGCCATATGATATGGCAATGCTAGCTAGAAAAGCAATGAGTGAAAAAACTATACGTGAAATTGTAAATACAAAATCAATTTCATTTAAAGAAAAAAATACACCTAATAGCAAGGTACATTTTTCACGTTATTTTACTAATACCAATTTATTTTTAACATCAAATGATAATATGAATTATAAGGGTCAATCTGTTCCTATAAAATACGATATTGTCGATGGTATAAAAACTGGATATACAGATGATGCTGGTAGATGTTTATTAAGTAGTGCTGTCAAAAATGATATGAGAGTTATAGCAGCAGTTTTCAAAAGTAATGGAACTAATGTATATGTAGATTCTAGAACTTTACTTGATTATGGATTTGAAAATTATACATCTAAAACAATTATCAATAAAGAAGATTATACAAAAACCAAAAGAGTATTATTGACTAAAGAGAAAGAATTTATTTATAAACCAAAATCTAGTTATAAATTAGTTATGAAAAATGGGGAATCTACTGAATCTGATTACTCTTATAAAGAAAAATTAGATTATGATTTACCAATTTATGAAGGCGACAAAGTAGGTACATTAGAAATCTATAACGGTAAAAAACTAGAAAAAACTATAGATTTAGTATCTACTAGTGAATTGCATAGTACTTTTGCATTTTTCACTGAGAGTAACTTCTTCAACGTTTTATTTAAGATAATTTTATTCTTAATATTAGCATTTTTATTATTTATAGTTTATATTGTAGTAAGAAAAAAATATAAAAGAAAAATGAAAAAAATTTCTCAAAAGAACAAAAAGAAAAATACTCAAGCTCGCAAAAAAACTACTCAAAGAAAGAAAAGATAATAATAAAAAGCTATGTTTAAAAACATAGCTTTTTTTGTTTTATAACTTCTTATTATTTTAAGTTTTTCTTTATACCTTTTTCGATTATATTATTATAATCTATAAAGTCATATATATCTTCTTCAAATACTGGACTAAACTTTAATAATTCGTCTAATTTTAATTCTTCAATAGCTTTATCATTGTCTTCACAATATATAACTATTTGTCCAACTATACTATGAGCATCTCTAAAAGGTATGTTTTTATTTACTAGATAATCAGCAACTTCTGTAGCATTTAAAAATCCGCCTTTAACAGCTTTCTTCATATTATCTTCTCTAACTTTTAAAGTCGCTATCATACCCTCCATAGTCTGTAGGCACATTTCAAGAGTTTTTACACTATCAAAGAATCCTTCTTTGTCTTCTTGCATATCTTTGTTATAAGCAAGTGGTAGACCTTTCATTACTGTAAATAATCCAAATAAGTTTCCATAAACTCTACCAGCTTTACCTCTTATAAGTTCTGCACCATCTGGATTTTTCTTTTGTGGCATTATAGAACTTCCTGTAGTAAATAAGTCGTCCATTTCTATAAATCTAAATTCTTGAGAACTCCACAGTATTAATTCTTCACTTAATCTACTTAAGTGCATCATTATTATTGAAAAATCGCTCATTAACTCAAGAAGATAGTCTCTATCACTTACACCATCCATAAAGTTATCCATTGGCTTTTTAAATCCTAACTTTTGTGCAGTTATATTTCTATCTATATTATGAGTAGTTCCTGCTAATGCTCCACTTCCTAGAGGTGATTCATCTAGTATTTCTAAAGCATTTTTTATTCTCTTTTCATCTCTATCAAACATATTATAATATGCCATTAGATGGTGTTTAAAAGTAACAACTTGTGCTCTTTGTAAATGAGTATATCCCGGCATAATAACAGAATTATTATCTGCTACTTCTTTTATTGTTTCTTTTAAGTTTACAATATGACCTACGATATCATTTGCCTTTTCTCTAGCGTAAAGTCTCATATCTACAGCAACTTGATCATTTCTGCTACGAGCAGTATGTAACTTTTTACCTACATCCCCGATTCTTTTAATTAGATTTATTTCAACAAAACTATGTATATCCTCATAATCACCGCTTAAAGGTAACTTGCCAGATTCAATATCTTCTAGTATTGAATTTAAACCTTCTGTTATTTGTCTTCCTTCTTCTTCAGTTAAAAGCCCAACCTGTACCTGCATATATACATGAGCTAAACTTCCTTCAATGTCTTTTTTGTATAAAACATAGTCAAATCCAAAAGATTTATTGAATTCCTCCATTAATTTATTCTCGCCTTTTCTAAATCGTCCACCCCATAATTTCATATACTTCAATCCTCTCTATATTTATATAACTATACCAAACTTATATTACTTTTAAAGTATTAAATGATATGAGTTTGTAGTATAATCTCCCTTAAATAAATTTATAAATTAAATTCCTAAAAATTTATAAATTGCTTTTGCTACTCCATCTTCTGTATTTGTAGAAGTAACATAATCTCCCTGCTCTTTGACTGCCTCATCTGCATTTCCCATAACTACTCCCACTCCTGCAAATTTTAGCATGTCTAAATCATTGTAGTTATCGCCAAATGCAATAACTTCTTTTCTATCTATACCTAAGTATTTTACTAATTCTTTTAATGCTTCACCTTTATTTACACCTTTGTGCATAATTTCTATATTATTAAACCAAGATGAAGTTATTTCAATATCTTCTATTTTATTAAGTTCATTTTTAACATTATTTAATTTATCTCTATCATTATCATCTATAGCTATGATTTTTAAGATTTGATGATTTAATACTTCCTCTTTTAAATCATCTCCAAAATGAACATTTATTTCATCATTAAAAAAGTTTTTTAGTCTATCCTGTGTTTTCTTTTGATCTTCTCTGCTTAGATTTTTACATAACATAGTATTTTCAGAATAAAGTTGATAGTAAATTTTATTTTTTTCAAATATATCTATTATTTTTAAACAAATATCATTTGGAATGCTATTTTTATAGATAAGCTTGTTGGTTTTTGTTTCTTTAATTATAGCTCCATTACATGCAATTAAAGGTGTATTTATATCTAGAAAATCAAAATGTTCTCTAGCTGAATTATAAATTCTACCACTAGCTGGTACTATTTTAACACCTTTCTTAAGCGCTTTACTCAAAGCTATTTTGTTTTCTTTTGTTATTTTGTGATTATCCCCAAGTAGTGTTCCATCCATATCTGAAACAATTAATTTATATTCCATTTGAATTCCTCATTTGCATTTTATATTATTTATAACCTCTTTAATTTACCCTATTATAGATTATATCATAAGAGTTTTTATTTTAAAATAATATATCTATTGTAGTATGGAGATTCTATACTACTTTAATCTAGGCGTTAATATTATATAATTCAGTCGCCAATGGCTTTGTCCATTATTTTAGATAATAATGAATAGACCTAATAATATATAATTTCCTTATAATTAAAAAAATACTGCCTTAACTTAAAGTCAAGGCAGTATCTCTTATTATAATACTGCTATTAATTCTATTTCAACTTTTACGTCTTTTGGAAGTCTAGCAACTTCTACACAAGCTCTAGCAGGTTTATTTTCACCGAAATATTCAGCATATACTTCATTTATTTGAGCGAATTCATTCATATCTTTTATGAATACTGTAGTTTTAACTACGTTTGAGAAATCAGCTCCAGCTTCTTTTAATATAGCTTGAAGGTTTTTTAATGATTGAGCAGTTTGAGCTTTTACATCTCCTTCTACTATTTCCATTGTTTCAGGAACAAAAGGAACTTGTCCTGATACGAATAATAAGTTACCAGCTTTTACAGCTTGAGAATATGGTCCTATAGCTGCTGGTGCATTTTCAGTATGTATTACTTGGTTAGTCATTACAACACCCTCCTATAATCTATTCATTATTTATACAATTTTTTCTATTGCTACTTAATAGTACCTTATATTTATTTTTTAGTCAACCACTTGGATACTTGGTATTATTTGTATATTAACCCTTCAAAAAATCGCTTTCTTGAGAATTAGCCACTTTCGCCAATCTATCTCTAAAATATATTTAATAGATATTTAAATATTCTTCTAGTGTGGCATTGCCTTCTCTTAATTTGTAACTTATATTCGCCCCGACATATCTATAATGCCATGGCTCAAATTTATATCCTGTTATATCTGATTTTCCCTTAGGATATCTCAATATAAATCCATATTTATAAGCATTATTTCTAAGCCATTCATATTCTTTTGTAAATTCAAACTTGTCTTTTACTGATGTCCGCGGGTCTTCTCCATTTAAATCAAATGCTAGACCTGTTTGATGTTCACTATATCCTGGTTTTGCAGAAAATGTGTCTACATTAGTGTATTTTTCTTCATAGCTTTTATATAAATATTCTTGCACATCATAGCTTCTATATCGACTGACTATATTTAAATATATGCCGTCTTTTTGTGCGGCGTTTTTCATATTATTATAAGCATTTGTAGCATTATCAAATAATTCTTGATTATTTTTATATGTATAATTTTCACCTAAGCCGTATTTTTTATTTACTATAATTGTTCCTAATACGTTGTAGGCACCATTTTTATTTTTGATTATTGTAGTTGTCTGCGCATTTACCATTTCGCTTGTTTTTGCATAAATTGAACTTTGTTTTGATTTAATAGTTATATATTGTTTTGCTTCAAAGCCTGTAAATATGGCAATTACAAAAATAGATAATAGTAATATCATTATTATATTTTTATTTTTTGTATTCATATTTTCACTCCTATATATAAAACAGTATCTTTTCCTATTTTTTAACATATTAGGAGTATTTCCATAAAATGAATTTTTATAACATATTATAACCTTATATAGAATGCTTAAATATAAAAATAACTGGATTACGTTATGTATTCCAGTTATTTTATAAACTATATTCTTTTATTATGAATTTATCTTAGTAGTTATAAATTATTTTAATATTTGTATTTCTATACTTCTAACTCCCCATGAGTTACATGCTGATTCACTAGCCATAAATATATCTATTTTATTACCTTTTATAGCACCACCACAGTCTTCTGCTACATAAACTCCTCCAAGTGCTGGTATATAAACTCTTGTCCCATAAGGAATTACACTTGGGTCTACCGCTATTGTTCTACCTACTTTAGGTATTGCACCTGTAGATGTCATTGAATCTCCTGCATATGCAGTTGCACTTACTGTCATAGTCTTAACTACATTTGATGATGATTGAGTAGTTGAAGTTGATACTGGTTTTGCTGATGTTGATGTAGTAGTTGTTGTAGTTTTATTATTTAATTCACTGTAGTCGTGTTCATTTTCAACTTTAGTGTCTACATATTTACCACATATAAATCCTGTTTCACCATCTTCTAACTCTATTTCATACCATCCATTTTCGAATGCTTTTAATACTTTTACTTTATCTTCTTTTACTTTATTTCCAACTATATCATATGATGTAGCTGGTCCTTTTCTTATATTTAATTTATCTGCTGTTACTTCTCCGGCTAAAGTTATATATTGTCCATTTGTCCATGCTATTTTCCCATCTTCCATTTCGATTTTATACCATCCATTTTTTATAGATAATAAATCTACTCCATCGTTTTTTGAAAACGATCCGATTATATCATATGAAGTTGATGGTCCACTTCTTACATTTAATTTATCTGTATTTACTACTGCTACTGATTCTTTTGTAGCTACGTCTTTATTGCTTTGCGCAAATACTGCTCCCGTGTTTAACATTGTAAGTATAGCCATTGTGGCGACTGTTGTTGTTTTTAAATATTTAATCATAATATTTCCTCCTAGTTTTTAAAAGTTACAAGTTTGTTACTTTTCTTTTGTTGATATTAATTATATTACAACTTTGTTACTTTTAAAACACCTTTTTGGCAAAAACTTTGTTCCCTACCCCTAATAAGACGTAATTTGAATTTGTAATCTTATGCTGAAAGCCAGTATTATCAAAGCGTACACACTTTTCATTTTTTATACATAAGATTTCTTATTTTCTTCTTCCAAAAATTCAATTTTTTATAATATTTTCATAATTCTAGGAGAAAACCTATAGATTATACCTTTACCTCTACCAATATAGATTCTTTAAAACACATCTATAAAAATTATACTTATTTACAATTTATAAATGAATATAATTTCTTATATAGCATAAAAAAACACATCTTAGGCTTTTCAATATATTGAAATCTAAGATGTGTTTTTTATTATAAATTATTTATTATATATTAAAATTATAATGCTCTTAACATTCTAAGTACTATATCTTTTGAGTTTTCAGCTGCTTTATCAACAAATTCTTCATATGTTACATCTGCGCTTCCATCAGCTTTGTCAGACATCGCTCTTATTATTACAAATGGTACATTGTTTACTGTACAAGCATGAGCAATTGCTCCACCTTCCATCTCACCACAGTAAGCATTGAAGTCATTATCAAGCTCATCTTTTAATTCTTTTGAACTTATGAATATATCGCCTGTTACAACTCTTCCTTTAACTATTTTGAAGTCTTCACCTTTTGCTTGTTCTAAACTAGATTGATATGCTGTTTCCATTAATTTTTCATCAGCTTTAAATACTGAGTTTTCCATTTGAGGTATTTGACCTTTTTTATAACCAAATGCTGTAGCATCTACATCATATTGTATAGCTTCTGTAGATATTACTATATCATTTACATCTAATGATGAATGTATTGCACCTGCAACACCTGTATTAACAACTGCATCAACACCAAATTCACTTATTAGTATTTGTGCACATAATGCTGCATTTACTTTACCTATTCCACATTGAACTAATACAATGTCTTTTCCTTCTAATTTACCTATATAGAATTTTAAACTTGCTTTTTCTACTGTTTTTTCTATGTCCATCATTTGGATAAGAGTTCTTACCTCATTATCCATAGCTCCGATTATTCCTATTTTTTTCATATGATCCTCCTAAGATTATTTATCTAAAAAAAATCGTTCTAATATAGAACGATTCCTTATAATATATTTAATAAAAAAGATATTATACTGTCAATATCTTTTCTAAATTTTCTTTTTAAAATATCTATTATAATACTGCTGCTAAAACTGCACCTTGAGAAGTGTATGTTCCCATTACAGGACCAACTTCACTTATATAAACTTCATCAAATTGATGAGTTTTTTCTATTGTTGAAAGTAATTTTTCTGCTTTTTCTTTACAATCAGCATGCATTAGACATAATATTTTATCTTTAGTGTCTTCTATACTTGTTGTAATATGACTAGCAACTTTTTTGATACTATTACTTTCTCCTCTAGCTTTATCTACAGGTTTAACTGCTCCGTCTTTTATTTGTACAATTGCTTTAAAGTTTAATGCTCCTATTATTTTACCTGCTAGTGGACTTATTCTTCCACCTTTTACAGCATTTTCTAAAGTTTCTAATGTTCCATAGAATGAAACTTCATCTTTTATATTTTCTATAGTATTAACTATTTCATCTATATCTTTACCTTCAGAAATCATTTTAGATGCTTTTATTAATAAAAGCCCTGCACCTATACTTCCAGTATTAGAATCTATTACTCTAATATCCTTTTCATCATTGTCTGCTAAATATAAGTCTCTTGCAAGTACAGCACTATTGTATGTTCCTGATAATTTAGCTCCTAAAGTTATTACTATTACCTTTTCTTCACCTTGATATTCTTTAGAAAAACTTTCTGGAGATGGACAAAATGTTTTTGGCAGTTCTGTGCTTTCTTTCATTTTAGCATAAAACGTTTTATTATCTATATCAACTCCAGCAGTATAATGTTCTTCCCCAAAAGATACACCAAGTGGTACTACATTAATATTAAATTTATTTAAAACTTCATCTGAAAGATCACAAGAACCATCAGTTATAAGTTTAATTTTATCCATATTTTTTCCTCACTTACATATAATTATTTTTTCAGTCGGTCGAACGACCGATTTTTATAATAATATTTTATTCTTTTATGTATTAAAAGTCAACATATTTAACAAAGTGTTATTCTCCTTAATTTGACTTTATTTTCATATAAGATTATAATTTAAATAAATTTAGTAAGATTATTTTTATTATAAAAAAGGAAAGGTTATTTTAATATGAAGCCGACTAATATGAAAGCAACTATTCTAGCGGCCTCTACAAAATTAATGGCTAAACAGGGGATAAAAAATACTAGTCTTTCAGATATAGCTAAAGAAGTTGGTATTAGCAAAGGTACCTTATATTATCATTACGCAAGTAAAGATGATATTATTTGTGATATGGCTGATATGCATCTATCTATAATCACAAATTCACTAATTGGATGTCTGCAAAATGTAGGCTTTGACTCTAGTACGGAAGAGTTTGTATCTGTCACACTAAATAAAATATCCGATATAAAAACCCATGGAAGAATACATATGTATCTAATTTGTGAGGCTATAACTAGTAATGAAAAACTTAGAGAGCGATTTAAAATCAAATATATACAATGGAGAAAAGCCCTAGAATTAGAAATTAAAAACTCAATTAGTTTTAGAGATGATTCTTACCCAATTTCTTTTTTATTGATATCTATTGTAGATGGATTAGTAGTACAAAGTTTATTAAAGACAGAAGAAATACCATATGATGAAATTTCTAGATTTTTAATTACTACATTAAATTAAAAATTTTATATTCAGTTAAATATTTTTAGCTATATCAAAAAAACCGATTTGAAATATTTCAAATCGGTTTTTTATATGATGAATTATCATATTAAGTGCAACACTTAAAAATGGATAAAAAAATAGCTCATAAGTTTATGTTCA
>NZ_JBCLNH010000027.1:0-22508 GCF_039062665.1 Clostridium sp. 2218st1_F5_2218SCRN_220325
AAGTTAAGCTCCTGAGCGCTGATGGTACTTGGTGGGCAACCGCCTGGGAGAGTAAGACGTAGCCACGTAATCTTTTTTTATGCTCTAAATTAAATTCTTTAGAGGGATTAAATATATTTGTAAATATTTATTTTTAATATAGTATACTACCTAGTAGATTTAATGCGAAAGTAGTCTAGTAAGTAGTCAGCAACTAGTCTAGTAAGCACAATGAGCAAGTAGCTAGGATAGTCTAGTAGCTAGTAATAAAGGTAGGCTAGTAACTGGTAGTTAATATATATAAAACATATTAACTATACAAATTTCACAAACTTAACAAATTCTCTTGCATATCAACAAAATATAAATATATAGTAACAATACCAATATCCAATATAAAGTAACATAAAATATGATAAACAGTCACAAAAATCACATAATAATATTTAAATAAATCAAACCCAATAATACAAAACCCAAATAAAATAACAAAAAGTCAAAATGAAATAAAAAAAGTAAACAAAAAGAAATAAAAAAAGTAAAAATGAAATGATATCAAAAGAATCAATACTGTCATAAATCATACAAATATTGTCATTAAAGTTACAAAATTGGTAAAATATGCTATAATTACAGATAAAATAGAATATTGATTGCCAAACTTCTTTTTTGAAAAGTCATCTTATGAATAATTCATTATTTAAAGTAAGATATTTCTGATTCAGTGTTATCTAGGGATATTTTATCTCAAGGGTAGGAATATCAAATTTCCAAGCACATAAGTATGGAAATATTGAATTTCTAGGGAATTTGTTATTTAGAGAATACAGGGGATCTGGCGGTTAATAAATTTATATTACAAATGGGTGATTTGAGGATATCACGAGAAATTATGGAGGCGAAAATGGGAGAAGCGGTAAATATTAAAGAGTATTTAGACATATTTAGAAGAAGAAAATGGATCGCTATTGTGACTATTTTAATTTGTCTAGGATTTGGGGGATATAAAACTTATAAAAATTATATTTCGTATGTGCCGACTTATATGTCTAATGTTACGATTAGGATTAATTCTATTAAGTCTATACAGGAGGATGAGAAAAAGATTAATACAAGTAGTAGTGATGATTCGGGGGATACTTCGGGTTATAGTAGTTCTGGATCTAGTAGTGGTTTAACAGCGGCAGAGGAGAAGGCAAAACAGGATCAAGAAAAATTAAACAAGATTTATAGTGCTTATTCTGGTTCTGCGTCTATGGCGAATCAAAATATTGCGACTTCTTATTTGGGACTTGCTACTTCTAGTGATGTTAGAAAGAATGTGGCATCTCTTACTGGATTAAAGAGTAGTCAAATTGGGACTATTACTGCTGCTCAAAGTGAGGAAATTCCACAGTTTATCAAGATGACTGTAACAACTTCTTCGCCTGAGGTTGCAAAACAAGTTGCTGAGGCTCTTCCTGAGGCTTATAATACTGAGCTTAAGAGAGTCATCAATTTGGATTGTGTTGAAGTTGTGTATAAGGCGAGTAATGGAAGTTTGATTCCTAGAAGTAGAGATTTAACTTTAGTTCAGGCTCTTGGGATAGGAATTGTTGTGGCTATATTTTTAGTATTATTATCTGAATGTTTAGATACTAAGATAAAAACTCCTGAGGATGTTGAGAAGTATTGGGATTTACCTTTGATAGGAACTATTCCAATGGATGATGGAAAGTCAAAGGGAAGACATACAGTTAAAGCTTAAAATTATAGATAAAAAATTTAAGGGGGATTAGCTATGGCAATGTTAGCAGCGTATGATGAAGGAAATTTTGAGTTAAATGAGTCGTACAGGGAGATTAGGACTTATTTAAGTATTAATAAAAATATAAAGACGATTTTGATTACTAGTGCTGAGATGGATGAAGGGAAGACTACTATTATTTGTAATTTGGCGAAGTGTTTTGCTGAGTTAGAGGGGGTTAAGGTTCTTCTTCTTGATTGTGACTTTAGAAAAAGGGGCGTTAGTAGATATTTTGGGATTGAGAATACTTTTGGTATTGCAGATATAGTTTTTGGATACAAAAAACAATCAGAATGTATTAAGAAGGTTGGAGATTTGGATATAATTACTTCTGGTGGAGTTCCTTCTAATACTTCTATTTTACTTAATTCTCAGTCTATGAAAGATACTTTGGCAAAGTTGAGAGAGGAATATGATTATGTATTTATTGATTCACCGCCTATATGCAGATTGAATGATGCATGTATAATTACTCAATATGTGGATGGGACAGTTTTAATAAATGCATCTAAGGCAATTGATGCTAAAGTTGCCAATATTACGTTGGAAAAGTTAAATAAAGTTGGGGCAAATGTTATTGGCGTTGTGCTAAATAAGTTTAGTGCACAGAAATACAGTTATTATAATAGTTATTATGGATATGCTGGATATTATGAGGACAAGCCTAAACGAGGATTATTTAAACGAAAAAAGAGAAAAAAACACAAAAAAAAATAAAGAATTATCAAGAAATATAAGGAATTTTTAATTTTTTGTAGAAATTTATAGATAGATTTAGTCTGCATTATAGAAATATTTATACCAAATAAATTAGGGGAATGATTTTAATCAAAAATGATCTTGTTAAGGGGGAAACAAAGAGATAATTTGGTCTAAATATAAGGGGGGAATATTATGATAATAAAACTTATGAAAGTATTAGACGATATTTCAAAAGATGCTGACAAGTGCAAGATGAGACAAATTATTTTATTAGCTATAGATGGAATTTTATGTGCACTTAGTTTTGTCATAACTTTAGCTTTGTTGGGGTTTGACATTTCTAGGTTTTCATTAATACCGATAATTATTTATGTAGCTATAAATGAAACATTTTTATTATTATTTAGATGTTATGACAGTCTGTGGAAATGTGGCGGAGAAAGAGAAGTAGCCTCGATATTTGTCGCTTGTTTTTGTGCAGTGTTACCATCAGCAGCAATAATCGCACTAACACACAGTAAATTAAATCTAGCTTTTTATGTAGTAAATGTACTTATGATAATCGTAGCAATGGTATCTGTTCGAGTTGTTTATAGAACAATGAGAAGATTACTTATGTATATGCAAGTTAATCAAAATGCTCCTAGCTCATCTAGAGTTCTTATCGTTGGGGCAGGTAAGGCTGGAAACATTATATTGAGGGAGTTATTTGAAAATCCAGAATTAAAGAAATTACCTGTTGCAGTAGTAGATGATGACATACATAAAATAGGTAAATCAGTCTTTGGAGTACCTGTATTGGGGACGACTGAAGATATTTCTACAATTGTAGAAAGGGAAAATATCGATGAAATAATTATTTGTATTGCAAATATAAACGTAAAACGAAAAAGAGAAATTATAGATATTTGTAAAAATACAAGAGCAAAATTAAAGACTATTCCGGGAATTTATGAAATTATAGACGGAAAGGTTAATGTAACAAAAATAAGAGATGTTCAAATTGAGGATCTTTTAGGCAGAGAACCTGTCAAAATCAATTTAAGCGAAATGGACGACATCATCAACAATAAAATCGTAATGGTTACAGGAGGTGGTGGGTCTATTGGCTCAGAACTATGTAGGCAAATAGCAAAATACAATCCAAGACAACTAATCATAGTAGACATATATGAAAATAACGCATATGACATTCAACAAGAATTAATCAGACATTATCAAGAAGAATTAAATTTAAAAGTACTTATCGCATCAGTTCGTGATGAAGATAAGATGAATACAATATTTGAAAATTATAGACCAGATATAGTTTTCCACGCAGCAGCACACAAACACGTTCCACTAATGGAGGATAGCCCTTGTGAAGCTATAAAAAATAACGTATTTGGAACACTTAATGTGGCAAAATTGTCGAATAAATATAAGGTAGAAAAATTTGTATTGATTTCGACAGATAAAGCCGTAAATCCAACAAATATAATGGGTGCGACAAAGCGTTGTTGCGAAATGATAATACAATCACTTAACAAAACGAGCAAGACAGAATTTGTCGCAGTGAGATTTGGCAATGTGCTTGGAAGTAATGGAAGCGTCGTACCACTGTTTAAAAAGCAAATCGAAGAAGGCGGCCCAGTTACCGTAACACACGAAGAAGTAACAAGATTCTTTATGACGATACCAGAAGCTGTATCGCTAGTTTTGCAGGCGAGTGCAATGGCGAAAGGTGGCGAAATATTCGTACTTGATATGGGCAAACCAGTCAAAATAATTGATTTAGCGAGAAATTTAATCAAATTAAGCGGATATGAACCAAATGTCGACATAAATATTAAGGTTACAGGACTTAGACCAGGCGAAAAACTTTATGAAGAGGTACTTATGGACGAAGAAGGACTTACTCGTACATCTAATGATCAAATCAGAATCGGCAAACCGATAAAAATCGACGAGGTCGAGTTTAAGAGAGAGCTTAATATTTTGAAGAGGGTTGCTGAGAATAATCAAGATGAGAAGGTCGATATTATTATGAAGAGTATTGTACCGACTTATGTTAGAAGAGAAGAAGTTGTTGTATAGGGGGATGTGGTGTGATATGGATGAAGTCAATCATGGAATGTATCAGAAGATAAAGAGGTGTATTGATTTTTTAATATCTTTAATAGGATTTATAATTTTAATACCGGTATTTTTGATTTTGATAATTTGTATAAAACTAGATTCAAGAGGTCCGATTCTATTTAAACAAAGGAGAATAGGAATACATAAAAAGGAATTTAATATTTTAAAATTCAGAACTATGAGGATAGACACACCAAAAGATACACCAACTCATTTATTAGAAAATCCAGACATGTATATAACCAGAGTTGGAAAGTTGCTTAGAAAGACGAGTTTGGATGAGCTACCACAAATTATAAATATCATCAAAGGTGAGATGAGTATTGTGGGGCCAAGACCAGCACTATGGAATCAATATGATTTGATCGAAGAAAGAGACAAATATGGAGCAAATGATATTCTTCCAGGGCTTACTGGATGGGCACAAATCAATGGTAGAGATGAGTTACCTATTCCAATAAAGGCAAAATTAGATGGAGAATATGTGAAAAGATGTAGTTTTGGATTTGACTTAAAATGTTTCTTTATGACTTTTATAAAAGTATTAAAAAGAGATGGAGTAGTTGAAGGAAAGGCACAAAGTAAAACAGCAAAACAGACAAATCAGTAAAGTGGGGTAAGTTATGAAGAAGGTGTTGATACTATCAAACCATTTCGCCACAATATACAAATTTAGGCGAGAGTTGGTGGAGAGTTTAGTAGACAAGGGATATGAAGTAGTAGTGTCACTGCCGAAAAGTGATGACAATGAGGAGATAAAGTCCTTAGGAGTTAGAATTGTTGAAACTTATGTAGATAGAAAAAGCTTAAATCCAATCAAGGACATAAAGCTTTTTCTAGATTATTTGAAATTGATAAAAATAGAAAAACCCGATATAGCAATAGGTTATACAATAAAGCCAAACATCTATGGTGGGATGGCGTGTAGAATTAGAAAGACGCCGTTTATCGCCAATGTAACAGGGCTTGGAAGTACTTATTATAAAGGTGGTGTGCTTAAAAAAATCGTCAGCACCCTTTATAAAGTCGGGCTTAAAAATGCCAAAGCTGTGTTCTTTGAAAATGTGCAAAATGCCCAAGTGATGATTGATGACAAGACGATAAAAAAAGAACAAGCAGTCGTTATGAATGGAGCTGGGGTCAACTTAGAAAGGTTCAGCTTTAGCAAAATGCCAAAAGACGATATAACAAAGTTTCTATTTGTGGGCAGAGTTATGGAGGAAAAAGGCGTAAACGAGCTTTTTGAAGCAATTAAAAAAATCAAACAAGAAGGCATAAAAGCCGAGTTTGGATTTTTAGGCTGGTTTGAAGAAGATTACAGCCAGATTATAAAAGAATTAGAAGAAAAAGATTATATAAAATACTACGGCTACCAAAAAGACGTCGTCAAATTTATGAGAGAAGCACACTGCATCGTACTACCTTCTTATCACGAAGGAATGGCAAATGTCCTTTTAGAAGGGGCAGCAATAGGCAGGGCGCTGATTGCCAGCGATATCCATGGATGTAAGGAGTCTGTTATTGATGGTGTCAGCGGGTTTACTTGCAAGGTGAAAGACAGCGATGATCTTTATGAGAAGATTAAGCAGTTTACGCTGATGAGTTATGATGAGAAGGCTAAGATGGGGCAGTGTGGCAGAAGGCATATGGAGGATGTTTTTGATAAGAAGATGGTGGTTGAGTTGACTGTTGAGGAGATTGAGAGATGAGTGAGCCGATAAGAGTACTACAAGTAGTGACATATATGGGGCGTGGCGGACTTGAAACCATGCTTATGAATTACTATCGAAATATTGATAGAGATAAGGTTCAATTTGATTTTCTAACTCATCGTGATGAAAGATGGGATTATGATAATGAAATTGAATCACTTGGCGGCAAGATTTATCATCTTCCAAAATTAAATCCTTTCAGCAAGAATTACTTAAATGCTTTGGATAAGTTTTTTAATGAGCATAAGGAGTATCAGATTGTACATTGTCATCAGGATTGTTTGAGTGGAGTTGTGCTGAAGGTGGCTAAGAAGAATGGGGTTAAGTTTACTATTGCTCATGCTCATAGTGCAAGCCAAGATAAGAACTTGAAGTACTTGATAAAAGTGTTGGCAAAGAAAAATATTAAAAAATACTCAGACAAGATGTTTGCATGTGGTGGAGAGGCAGGCAAATGGATGTTTGAAACTGATGATTTTGAAGTGTTAAATAATGCAATTGATACGGACTTATATACTTATAATGAAGAAAAAGCAGCTAAGGTAAAAAAAGAATTTGGTATAGAAAACAAGTTTGTGGTTGGTCATGTGGGACGATTTAATTATCCTAAAAATCACAAATTTATTATAGATGTATTTAATGAAATACAAAAGATAAAAGAAGACAGTGTATTGATGCTTGTCGGTGATGGCAATTTAAGACAAGAGATAGAGCAGAAGGTATATGATTTGGGACTTAGAGATAAGGTTATATTTACTGGTATTAGATCTGATGTAAATGATTTGATGCAGGGGATGGATGTGTTTTTATTTCCTTCGCTTTATGAGGGATTGCCAGTGACAATGGTAGAAGCACAAGCATCAGGGCTTAAATGCATAATATCAGACAGAGTACCACTTGAATGTAAGATGACACAAAATGTACAAGTAGTTGAATTAGAAAAAAGCCCACAAGATTGGGCAAAAGAAGTACTTAAATATGAAAAGTATGAAAGACAAAATACAAAAGAAGAAATAGTAAAAGCTAATTTCGATATAAAAGCTAATGCAAAATATTTGCAGGAGTTTTACTTAAATAAATGTTAATTGGAGGATTGAATATGGCGACACTTACAGTATTTACTCCAACTTATAATAGAGCCTATGTTTTGAAACAATGTTATGACAGCTTATGCAGACAGACTTGCAAGGATTTTGTGTGGCTGATTGTAGACGATGGTTCTAGTGATAATACTAAAGAAATTGTAGACAAATGGATAGCTCAAAATAATGGGTTTGAAATTCAATATGTATACAAAGAAAATGGAGGAATGCACACAGGTCATAACAAGGCATATGAACTTATAGATACAGAATTAAACGTATGTATAGATTCAGACGATTATATGCCAGATGATGCTGTGGAGTTAATCGTAAATTTTTGGAATGAAAATAAAGATGGCAGCTATTCTGGAATAATAGCGCTTGATGTATATAAAAATGGACAAGTAATAGGTAAAGAACTGCCAAATAAAAAAAGTACAACACTTAGTGGCTATTATCAAAATGGTGGCCAAGGTGACAAGAAACTTATTTATAGAACAGAGATTATAAATAAATATCCAGCCTATCCAGAGTTTGATGGAGAGAAATTTGTTCCTTTGGACTATAAATACTTGCTTTGTGATCAGGATTATGAGTTGTTGATAATGAATAAGCCTGTTTGTGTTGTGGAGTATATGGAGGATGGTTCTAGCAAGAATATGCTTAGACAGTATTATAGAAACCCGAGGGGATTTGCTTTTATGAGAAAGGTACATATGAAGTATGATAAGGGAGTTTTAAAGAAGTTTAAGACTTGTATTCATTATGTATCAAGTAGCTTTATAAGTAAAAACAAGGGATTTATTAAAGAAAGTCCTAAAAAGGGGATGACAGTTTTGGCTGTGCCTTTTGGATTTGCACTTTATTTATTGGTTTTATATAACAATAGGGAAGGAAAATAGGAATATGACAGTATATTGGTTTATGATGGCTTGGGTTATATTGTTTGGGATAATGGCTCAGGTTTCTGCTAAGAGGGTTTGTGTTGGAGAGTATTTAGGTGAAGATGTTTATGAACCAAGGGCTCATTTATTTATGGCGCTTGTTACTTTTGCTGTGATTATATTTTTTGCAGGGGCTAGAAGTAGAGTAGGAGATACTCTTGCTTATATTAAAATGTTTAATGATTATCCATTATTTCAGAATGCTCATGATATTATATTTGATAGTAGTGCTAGAGAACCTGGATTTAGATTATTTTCAATATTAATAAAAACTTTTATAGCTGACAATTACAATGTATGGTTTTTTATTATTGCGGTAATTAGTGGAATATGTGTAATGTTTCCACTTTATAAATATTCGTGTAATTTTGGAGTTAGTGCATTTTTATTTATGACGTCTTGTCAGTTTACATGGATGTTTAATGGGATGAGACAGTTTTTGGCTGCAGCTATTATATTTGCCTGCACTGGTCTTATTTTAAAAAATAGAACCTTGTTATATATATTAATAGTTTGTATATTATCTACCATTCACCAGTCAGCTTTATTGTTAATTCCAATGTATTTTATTGCTAAGGGAGAGCCTTGGAATAAGAGAACTATGTTGTTTATTGGATGTATAGTTTTAGCAATGTTATTTACTAGTAAGTTTACAAATTTACTAACTGATGTTGTTGAGCAAACTGATTATGCTAGTTCTGTAGATGAGTTTAAGAATACGGATGATGGGACTAGTCCAATTAGGATATTAGTAGAGGCAATACCTATAATTTTAGCATTTATATATAGAAATAAGATAAAAGATAAGTTAACTCCTGTTATTAAGTTGAGTATAAATATGTCATTAATTGCTAGTGGTTTATATGTAATATCAAATATTGCTAGAAGTGGAATTCTTCTTGGAAGACTTCCGATATATTTTTCTATGTATAACTTAATTCTTTTACCATGGCTTTTAAAAAATATATTTGAAGATAGAGAGAAAGATTTAATTTACTATATTATGATAGTTTGTTATTTTGCATTTTTTTATTATCAAATGGTTGTAGCGTGGGGGGGAATGGGATATGGCAGTGATATTTTGAATATAAAATATCAATGGCAATAAATAAAGGAGTATAGATATGAAAAAAATATTATTTTTTATTCCTAATTTAATGCATGGTGGTGCTGAAAAAGTACTTGTTAATTTAGTGAATAATTTAGATAAAAATAAATATGATATAACCCTACAGACGATATTTGATGTAGGTGTGAACAAGCAGTATATAAACAAAGATATAAAGTACAAATATGTATTTAAAAAACTTTTTAGAGGAAGTTCAACGATATTTAAATTATTTTCCCCAAAGTTTTTATATAAGCATCTAATAAAAGATGAATATGATATAGTTGTTTCATACTTAGAAGGTCCAACAGCAAGGATTATAAGTGGATGTCCATATGAAAGTAAGAAGGTAAGCTGGATACATATTGAAATGAATGATGAGCAAAAATTTGCATTAGGATTTAGAAATAACGATGAAGCTAGAGTATGTTATAGTAAGTTTGATGAAATTGTGTGTGTATCTGAGACTGTAAAGCAGATTTTTTTAGAAACATCAGGATTAAATAAATCTAATGTGGATGTGCTTTACAATACTAATGAAACTGAGCAAATTGTTGAAAAGTCTAAAGAAACAATAGATGATGTGACTTTTGATAAGAATACAGTAAATATATGTTCAGTTGGAAAAATTATAGGGACAAAAGGATATGACAGATTAGCAAGGATTCATAAAAAGCTTATTAATGAAGGATTAAATCATCATATATATATATTAGGAATAGGTAAAGATGAAGATAAAATCAATAAATATATTAAAGAAAATAATTTGCAAGATACATATACATTATTAGGATTTAGGGATAATCCATATAAATATGTGGCAAAATGTGATTTATTTGTATGTTCTTCATTGAGAGAAGGATTTAGTACTGCAGTTACTGAGTCTTTGATAGTTGGAACGCCCGTAGTTAGTACATTATGTTCAGGTGCCCAAGAACTTCTTGGTTATAACAATGAGTATGGTTTGGTTGTTGAAAATAGCGAAGAAGGAATTTACAAAGGAATTAAGAAACTTTTGAAGGATAGGAAGTTATTAGCTTATTATAAGAAGAAGGCTACGGAAAGAGGTAGTTTCTTCTCGAAGGAAAAGACTGTTAAAGCTGTTGAAAATATGATTGATTCATTATAGGAGATGGATATGGAAGGTTATAAGGTAAGCGTTATTGTAGCAGCATATAATATTCAAGATTATATAGTGAAATGTTTGGAGAGTATATCTAATCAAAGTTATAAGAACTTGGAAGTTATTGTTGTTGATGACGGGTCAAGCGATAATACTGGAAAATTGGCTGATGAATTTGCTAAAAATGATAATAGATTTATTGTTATTCATAAGGATAATGGTGGAGTTTCTAGTGCAAGGAATAGAGGAATTGATGTTGCTAGTGGTGATTTTATAGGATTTGTTGATGGTGATGATACTATTGAAACGGATATGTATGAGATGCTTGTTAATAATGCCATAAAGTATGAAGCTGACATATCTCATTGTGGATATAAATTAGTTGATAATGACAAAGAAACTCTTATGCATGGAACTGGAACAATTGTTATTCAAGATAGAAAAAAAGGGATTTTAGATTTAATGGATGGAAGTTTAATAGAGCCTGGAATTTGGAATAAGATATTTAGAAAAGAAATTGTAGGTGATACTAGATTAGATGAAAGCTTAAAAATAAATGAAGATTTATATTTTAATATACTTCTATTTAATAGAGCTAATAAGTCTGTATTTGAAGATAAGGCAAAATATAATTATATAAAGAGAGATAATTCTGCAACTACTTCAAGTTTGAATAATATTAGAAGAATAACTGATCCTAGGAAAGCTTATAAAATGATAGTTGATTTATATAAAAATGATAGAGAGATATTACCTTATGCTAAAAATATGGATATTAGTAGGAATGTAAATATTTATAATTTATTAACTTTAAATAAGAATAATCAATTTAAAAAAATTAAAGATGAAGTTAGGTATTATATTAAGTTAAATAAGAATGAACTAAGAGATAATAAAACAATTACCCCAAAAACTAAATTAATGGTATATTCAATATTATATATACCGCATTTTTATGACTTAACATATAGAGTATATTTTAATAAAAAGTATAATATTTAAATAAATTAACAAAAGAGGTAATCATTATGGAATTAATTCAAAAATTTTTTTTAATACTTAATTATCCTAGAGCTATATTTATTTTAATATATTTTTATTTTTTCAAGGATAAAGAAGATATTATTGAAGATATGAAACAA
This sequence comes from Clostridium sp. 2218st1_F5_2218SCRN_220325, assembly GCF_039062665.1. Lineage (NCBI taxonomy): Bacteria > Bacillati > Bacillota > Clostridia > Eubacteriales > Clostridiaceae > Clostridium > Clostridium sp. 2218st1_F5_2218SCRN_220325. The sequence goes on from NZ_JBCLNH010000027.1 coordinate 11,697, forward strand.
CGTAGTAAATTCTATAATAAACAAAATATATATAATCAACTATGTATTCTATTGCTTAATGATAAGGCATTTCGAAATATTTTTTATTATAGATTAAGAAAACATAATAGAATAATGGCAAAGTTATTTCAAATATTTTATCCACCACTAAAATCGATTGAAATCAGTGGTGATATAGGTCCAGGTCTTATTATATATCATGGATATAGTACGATTATACATGCAAGTAAAATTGGTAAAAATTTTTCTACATATCAAAATGTTACTATAGGACGAGGAAATAATAAAAATGGTAGATATACACCAGTTATAGGGGATAATGTTATAGTTTATACAGGCTCAGTTGTTGTTGGAGGAATTACTATAGGAGATAACGTAATTATAGGAGCAGGTTCTATCGTAGTAAAGGATGTTCCAAGTAACTGTGTGGTTGCAGGTAATCCTGCTAAAATAGTTAAATATAAAACAAGTACACATAATATATAGTACATTACTGGAATAAACTTTAAAGTTTAATAAATGTATCTATATAAAGTAAGGAGTCAATATGATTATTTTAAAAAAAATAATAGATTTAATTCAGTTGTTGAGATTTACTATATGTTATATATTTATAGATACAACAAATGAAGAATTTAAACAAGATATAGAAAGATGGGAACACATTATAGGTTTAAAAAATAAAAGATATTTTAATATTTGTAAGTTAATGACTGAATATAAAGAATTTAGGAATATTGCAATATATAGAAGTAGTAAAAGAGTAATTGGACGAAGAATAATAAGTATAATTTATCCACCATTAGACACTTTATATATACAAGCCAAGGAAATTGGAGGTGGTCTTTTTATACAACATGGGTTTAGTACCATGATATCTGCTGAGAAAATAGGTGAAAATTTTTGGGTAAATCAACAAGTAACATTAGGATATAAAGATAGTACTAGGGCACCTATAATTGGAGATAATGTTATGATAACTTGTGGTGCAAAAGTGTTAGGACCAATAACAGTAGGAGATAATGTTATAGTAGGAGCTAATGCTGTGGTTGTAAAAGATATACAAGATAATGTTATAGTAGGAGGTATACCAGCAAAGATTATAAAAAATAAGTAGTTAGGATGTGCAAATAAATATGGGAATAGAGTTAATTTCAGTAGTTATACCGATATATAATACAGAAAAATATTTAGATGATTGTATAAAGAGTGTGATGAATCAATCTTATAAGAATTTAGATATAATTTTAGTCAATGACGGATCTACAGATAAAAGTAAAAGTATTTGTGAGAAATGGCAACAACAGGATGATAGAATTAGATTAATAAATCAAATAAATATGGGTGCTGCTATGGCAAAAAATACAGGTCTAGATGCTATTAAAGGTGATTTATTTATAATACTAGATAGTGATGACTTATTGCATCAAAATAATATAGAACTTCTATATAATTGTATGAAAGAGGAAAACTCAGATATTGTTGAGGCATGCAATACTACTATATTTGAAGAATTTAAAAGTATAAATGTACAACAAAATAATAAAGTTGAAAATTTTAATACAGAAAATGCATTAAAAGAACTTATTATAAGTGGAAAATTTCATCAAACACCATGGAATAAATTATATAAAAAAGAATTATTAAAAGATATAAGGTTTCCTAAAGGTAGATATATTGATGATGAATATTGGACATATAAATTGTTTGCAAATGCTAAAAAAATAACATGGATAAATGACGTAACTTATTACTACAGACAACATGAGGAAAGTACTATGGGAAGACAATATTCAATTAAAAGATTGGATGCAATAGATGCACTTTATGAAAGATATAATTTTATGAAAGTGAATTTTCCTAATCTTAAAGAATTATCTTGTAAAACATTTTTAGATAATTGTATATATAATTTTCAAAAATTATGTATGCTTGAAGAACTTGATAAAGATAAAAATCTTAGAGAAGATTTATGGAATAAAATTAAACAGACTATAGAAAATGATAATATTCATAGTTTAACAACGAAAGATAAAGTATTATTTTTTTCTTTTTATAAATATCCTTATATGATTAGTAAGGTTAGAAATATGCTGGGGAGGGGAATTTGATGCCAAAGATAAGTGTAATTGTTCCAGTATATAATATAGAAAATTATATAGAAGAATGTATAAAAAGTATATTAAATCAAACACTTAGGGATTTTGAACTATTATTAGTTGATGATGGCTCAACTGATAATAGTCTAAATATTTGTAGAGAGTATGAAAAAAAAGATAATAGAATAAAAGTTATACATAAAAAAAATGGTGGATTGTCAGATGCTAGAAATGCAGGTATTGAAAAAGCATGTGGCAAATATTTTTGTTTTATTGATGGAGATGACTTTATTGCAAATGATACTTTAGAAAATATGTATAACTTAATTTTAAAAAATAATAGTCAAATAGCTGTATGTAATATGGTCAGATATTATGGAAATGAAGATACAGATGTTTTTTATAAACCTTCAGAAAAAAAAATAGTACTAGAAGGAGAAGATAGATTTAAGACATTAGAACAACCTTCTGTCTGTAACAAGATGTTTAAAGCCGAATTATTTAATGGAATTAGATTTCCATATGGAAAATATTACGAAGATACATTTGTATACCATGAACTTGTAATGAAAGCTAGCTCTGTAATATTAACAGGAAAAGATTCGTATTATTATAGATGTAGAAGAGGGAGTATTTTAGATGGAGGATATAGCAAGAAATATTTTGACTTTATGGAAGCGGTTTATTTAAGGGCAATTTTTTTAGATCAAAATAATATAAAGGAATATGCAGATGAAGCATATTTACATATGTACTCAAGTTTATCAAATGCATATAACAATCTTGATAGCAATTCTGATGAATTAAAACCATTATTTGATGTGGCTAAAGATAGATATAATAAAGTATTTAAACGACTTATAAAGGATAAGAATTTTAATATAAAGCAGAAGTTAAGATTTATTTTACTTAGATATAGTCCAAAGTTACATTGTAAAATTTATTAAAGAATAGGGGTATATTTATGTTTTCATTAATAAAAAGAGTTGAGTGGAGATTATATAAAGAATTAAAGAGAAAGAGATTAAAAAATTTTAATCCAACAATAATATCATCGAATTGTAATGGAGGAATTATTTATCATGATTTAGGACTACCATTCAATTCTCCAACTATAAATTTAAGTATGGATACAGATGATTTTATAAAATTAGTAAGTAATTTAAAATATTATTTAGAACAAGAAATATATGAAATTAAAGATGAAAATTATGATTTTCCTTGTGGAATGTTAGAAGATATAAAAATAAGATTTAATCACTACAAAACTTTTAAGGAAGCTGTTGATAAGTGGAATGAAAGAAAGAAGAGGATTAATTGGGATAATATATTTATAATGGCTATTGATGGTGATAATGCGACATATGATAGTTTGAAAAAATTTGAAGAATTACCTTATAAAAATAAGGTTATATTTACTCATAAAAAATATCCTGAATTTAAATCTTCTTATTATATAACCGGTTTTGAAGATAAAGATGGAGTAGGTGTATTAATTTATTTTAAGAAAAAATTTTTTATAAGAAGATATTTAGATGAATTTGATTATGTATCTTTCTTTAATAGGGAATAAATTATAGTAGGAGGAGAGTGATTTACTTGATACCAAAAGTAATACATTATTGTTGGTTTGGAGGTAATCCTAAAAGTGATTTAATAAATAAATGTATAGAAAGTTGGAAGAAATATTGTCCTGATTATGAAATAATAGAATGGAATGAAAAAAATTTTAATGTTAACTTTTGTAAATATACTGAACAGGCATATGCAGCAAAAAAATATGCATTTGTATCAGATGTAGCAAGGTTATACATAATTTATAAATATGGTGGGATATATTTAGATACAGATGTAGAAGTTGTTTCATGTTTTGAGGATTTATTGAAATATAATGCATGGTTTAATTGGGAAACTGAGAGGTATATAAATACTGGATTAGGTTTTGGTGCTGAAAAAGGTAATGAGGTTGTGAAATTTTTACTAGATGATTATTTGGAACGAAAATTTTATAAACCTGATAATAAAATAGATTTAACAGGATGTCCTAAGATAAATACTTTGAGGATAGTACAGAAAATACCTCAAATTAAAAGAGATGCATCAACACAAGTATATGATAATATAATATTTTTACATCCGAATATTCATACTAGTAAATTTATTCATCATTATGCAGGTAGCTGGATAGATGAAAAAAATTCAAAAAAATTTGTTTATAAATATAGTTATATAAAAACAAAATTAAGAAGTCCAAGAATTTTTGAATTTTTAGAACTACATTTTAGTACTAAAATTGTGGATATATATACAATTTGTGTTTATGACTTGATTGATACAGGGATAATTTTCTTTATTAAACGGTTTATAAGCAAAATAAAAAGTAGGTTAGTAAAAAAATCCAGATAAGATTATGACTAGAGACTAATAAGGAGGGAATAGAGTGTGAAAGGGATACCTAAAATCATACATTACTGTTGGATTGGAACATCACAAAAACCAAAATCAGTAGAATATTGTATAGAGAGTTGGAAAAAATATTGTCCTGATTATGAGATAATAGAATGGAATGAAAATAATTATGATTTTACAAAAAATCAATATATGAAAGAAGCATATGAATCAAAAAAATGGGGATTTGTACCTGATTATGCTAGATTAGATATTGTATATAATTATGGTGGAATATATTTAGATACAGATGTCGAGTTAATAAAAAGTTTTGATGATTTATTAGAACAAGAAGCTTTTATTGGTTTTGAAAATACAGGAACAGAAGAACTTTATGTAAATTGTGGACAAGGTTTTGGTGCAAAACCTAAAAATAATATTATAAAAAAAATGAGAGATTTTTATAATAATATGCATTTTTATGATAAAAATGGTGAATTAAATATGCTACCATCACCACATTATACAACGAAAGTATTATGTGAAAATGGTCTAAAAAGAGAAAATAATACTCAAAAATTAGATGATATTATTGTTTATAATTCCAAAGTATTATGTCCTAAGAATTTTATGACAGGTGATATAAATATAACTAATGATACATATTCAATTCATCATTTTACAGCGTCATGGTTAGATGAAAAAATAAAGAATACAATGGATCATGAAAGAGAAATCTATAAAAAATATGGAAAGAAGTTAGGGAGATATATATTGATTTTGGAAAGTGTGTTTGAAAAATATAGTATAAAGGAGCTATTTACTAAATTACCTCTAAGACTAGTAAAAAAGGCAGCTAGTAATATACATGAAAAAATTTTAAATTTAAAAAAATATCGTGATTTATACAAGGCAATATTAAAGAAAAAATTATTAAAAAGAAAGTATGATTCATCTAAAATTGCTATTTTTGATACATATATGAATAGTGATAACTCGGGTGACAACATTATTATGGAGAACTGTATAAATATTTTAAAAGATAATATATCAGTAGAAGATTTTGTCCATATACCAACTCACACATATCCAACTGATGAACAAATAAAATCTATAGAAAATATAGATAAAAAGGTTGTATGCGGAACTAATATATTGTCTGGTGATATGAAAAGTTATGGATTATGGAAAATACCTAACAATATAGAAAATTATAATGAAATTGTATTAATGGGAGTGGGATTTGCTTCTAAAAATAATAAATTTACTAATTATACTAAAAAATTATTAAAATATATGTTGGCACAAGATGCAATTCATTCAGTTAGAGATAGTTTTACAGAACAATGTTTAAAAGATATAGGTATAAAAAATGTTGTAAATACGAGTTGTCCAACTATGTGGAAACTAGATGAAAAATTATGTTCTGAAATACCTACAGACAAAGCAAAATATGTTATCTGTACAATAACTGACTATAGTAGAGATAAGGAAAATGATTCTATTATGTTAGATATACTTATTAAAAATTATGAAAATGTTAGTATATGGATTCAAGGACAAGATGACTATGAGTATTTAGAGGAATTAGGATATAAAGATAAATTAAATATAGTTTCTATAGGACTTGAAAGTTATGATAAGTTTTTAAGTGAGCATAAAGATCTTGATTATATTGGAACTAGACTTCATGCAGGCATAAGAGCAATGGCATATAAACATAGAAGTATAGTTATATCAATTGATAATAGAGCAGAAGCAATATCTAAAGATACAGGGTTACCTATAATTTATCGAGAAAATGTAAAAGGTGAATTAGAAAATATGATATTATCATCATTTAAAACTAAAATAAATTTACCAAAAGAAAAAATAGATTTATGGAAACAACAATTTAAATAAGTTGTTGTTTTGGAAAGAGTGATTAATTATGGAGGCAAAGTCAAGAGTTGAATACTCAGTATTAAATATTGCTACAGGATTAGGGGGATATATAGTAAATACTATTTTAGGATTTATTTGTAGGATGGTATTTGTAAGATGTTTAGCAGCTGATTATTTGGGCATTAGCGGTCTTTTTACAAATATAATTTCTATGCTTTCACTTGCTGAATTAGGAATAGGTAGTGCAGTTGTATATGCATTATACAAGCCTTTAGCAGAAAATGATGAACAAAAAATAGCATCATTAGTTGATTTTTATGGAAAAGCATATAGGACAATCGGAATTTTTATAGCAGTAATTGGATTAATTTTAATACCATTTTTAAATGTTATAATAAGAGATACACCAGATATAAAAGAGAGTATTTATTTACTTTACTTTATATATTTATTTAATACAGCAAGTACATATTTTTTTAGTTATAAGAGTTCATTGATTATAGCAGCCCAACAAAATTATATTGTTGGAGGTTTAAACTATATTATTACAATTATTCAAAGTATAGTCCAAATGATTTATTTAATTATAACAAGAGAGTATATAGGTTATTTATTAATACAAACAATAGGCACTTTTATTTATAATATATTAATCTCACATATAGCAGTTAAAAAGTTTCCGTATATAAAAGAAAAAGAAGATATAGATCCATTAAGAGAAAATGAAAGAAAATCATTATTTAGGAATATAAAGGATTTAACGGTTTATAAATTATCAGGACTATTAGTAAATAGTACAGATAACATTATAACTACATTTTTTAATGGGCTTGCTACTACTGGTATGGCATCTAATTATACCTTATTAACTACAACATTAAATTCTTTGTTAAATCAAATTTTTAATGGACTTACAGCTAGTATAGGAAATTATAATGTAACTGAAACAAAAGAAAGACAATATTCTATGTTTAAGTTTTTAAATATGATGAATTTCTGGATATTTAGTTGGGCATCGATTGGAATTTTATGTGTATCAAATGATTTAGTAAAATTATGTTTTGGAGAAAGTTATGTATTAGGGATTGAAATACCTTTTGTTATAGGACTTAATTTTTATACTGTAGGTATGCAAAATGCAGTCTGGACATTTAAACAGACATTAGGATTGTTTAAATATGGTAAATATATGCAGGTTTTTACGGCGCTATTTAATATTATATTTTCAGTATTACTGGGATATAAATATGGTCTATTTGGAATATTACTAGCTACATTTATAGCGCGATTGCTTACTAATCTATGGTATGATCCATATATTGTTTATAAACATGGTTTTTTTAAGAAGCCTATTGAGTATTTTTCGAAATATTTTAAATATTTGATAATTATGATTATTAATGTAGTAATATGTGCATTTTTATGTAAATTTATAAGTGGTAATTTAGTAATGTCTATATTAATAAAGTGTATTATATGTTCTTTTATACCTAATATAGTATATTTAATATTATTTTTTAGAAATGAAGAGTTTAAATATCTAATAAGTTTAATTAGAAAAGTGTTTGAAATACTTAAAAGAAATAGAATTAAAATAAATTTATAATTTTATTATAATATAAAATAAGTTTATCAAATTATAGATGCTATTGCTATATTATTGACAAATTTATTAATTATATTAAAAATTGGAGGGGGATATGGGAAAGATAAAAAGTAATGTAAATAGTAAAAATAAATCAAATAAGATTAATAATTTAAGGGTGATAGCTATTATTTTAGTTGTTTTAGGACATAGTATAATAATTTATTCATCATCTTGGAATTTATATCAAACATCAAATAAAGTAATATTTTTAGATTACTTCAAAAGAATAATAGATATTATTCCTATGCCATTATTCTTTGCTATCTCAGGATATCTTTTTTATTACTCACATAAAGAAGATCCTCATTTTTTAAATTTTATAATAAAAAAGTTTAAAAGATTAATTATACCGTTTTTTTGTGTGGGAATTTTTTATTTACTTCCAATAAGAAAGTTAATTAATTATCCAGGATATATAAATAAATCATTTTTTGATATATTTATACATAATTTTTTAAAAGTATCTGATGTTGGACATTTATGGTATTTACCTGCGCTATTTTTAATTTTTATAATCTCAGAGTTAATATTATTTATAGTTGAAAAGATTCCTCGTATATGTGAAAAATCTGAGGAGATTTTTTTTGCTATTTCAATTATATTATATTTTTTAGGTTATAAAATTGCATTTACATACCCACCACTAATGTCAGCGTATTCATACATTATTTGGTTTGCATTAGGAGTTTTTTTAAACAAGTATGAAAGTATATTTAATCCTATTTATAATAATAAATTTCTTACAATGACATTTATATTAATTAATATTATTGGATTAATTTATTGCGGATTAGATAACCAGATTAGATTAGCTTTAAGTTTGGGAATTAGGACACTAACAATTATTAATTTATTTAAATTAATTTCTAGTAATACAAATGAGTTTTTAGATAAGTTAGGAAAAAATAGCTTTGGTATATATTTATTTCATTCCCCTTTAGTTTATATAACTTTTTCTTATATTCCTAATATTAATCCATTGATTATGATTATTGTTAATTTTGGTATTTTGGGAATATTATCGCTATTGATATCCTTTATGATAAGAAAAACTACATTTAAATTTATTATAGGAGAATAAATTATATGTAAATTAGAAGTAATTATACATTTTGGAATCAATTTATTTTGTATTTAGAGTATTAAAATGTTCTTATAGGAGGATGGCAGAGTATGGATTATAAATTAATAAAGATGATTATGAAAAATCTACCAAAAACACTCTATGTAAATTTTAAAATATTTAATTTTAAAACCGCTTGTAAATTACCTATTATTATTTCGAATAGAACTAAAATAGAGGGGATTAATAAAAATACTATAAAAATAAATAGCAATAATATAGGTATGGCTATGGTTATGATAGGCATTAATAATGGTTCAGAAGGTTTAATGAGTGATAGATCAAAAAATTATTTTGGTACAGATGGAAAATCACAAATAATATTTAATGGATATGTTGATATATCTAAGGGGTGTTGTTTAAAAGCTATTAATAATGGAATTATAACAATAGGAAATCAAGTAAGTTTAAATGCAAACTGTAAAGTGTTTTGTAAAAAAGGAATAAAAATAAGTGATAATGCTCTACTTGGATGGAATTGTACATTAAATGATGGAGATGGACATATTATATATAACGATAAAAAAGATATTATCAATCAAAATAAAAGTATTTTTGTAGGACAAGGTGTATGGTTAGGTGCAGAAGTAACTTTATTAAAAGGTTCATATATACCAAATAATTGCGTAGTTGGGTATGGGAGTATAGTTACTAAAAAGTTTAATATAGAAAATTGTATTATAGCTGGTTATCCAGCTAAGATAAAAAAGGAAAATATAAAATGGAAATAAAGCTTATATTATAAATGAATGTTATTTATATCTGATATTTTTATAATTAATTTATATATTATATAAAAATTAAAATATATAATTGAGGTGAAGTAATTGGTTTTTAAATTTATTAGGAGAATACTGATGAGAGTATCTACAGAAAAAGCAGAAATGGATTTTTTAGTATCTCAAGGCTTAAAGGTAGGAACAAATTTAAGAAATCATTCTGTTTATCCTTTTGATGCACTATTCCCATAGTTAATTTCTATTGGTGATAATGTATGCATTTCTAGTAATGTTAAAATTATAGCACATGATACAAGTACTGAATATGTAAATAGGTATACTAAAATAGGCATTGTTGATATTGGAGATGATGTTTATATAGGGCATGATTCGACAATATTATGCAATGTGAGAATAGGTTCAAATTCCATTATTGGGGCAGGTAGTGTTGTTACAAAAGATGTTACAAAAGGTAGTATATTTGCAGGTAATCCTGCAAAATTTATATGTACAACTGAAGAATATAAGGAAAAGCATAAAGAAAATTTAATAAAACATCCTATTTATAACGGACCGTGTTTAAAATGGAGAGAGTATTCTATTTAAGAAAAAGAACGTATGAAACAGGAATTACAAACTCAATTTGGGTACATGAAATAAATTAAAAGTAGTTTCTTGAGTATATACTTAGAATGAAAATGTTTAGAAAATATACATTGAAAAATTGAAGTATATAAAAGAAGTATATAAAAATAAAAACCTCTTGCTAAAATGGAGTTGAGCATGGAGGTTTTTAAATTAATGAAAATACCTATTTATCTCTATTTTCTATAGCTTTTACTTTGGATTCTGGCAAACTACTATATATTTTTTCTATATGATGAATTATCATATTAAGTGCAACACTTAAAAATGGATAAAAAAATAGCTCATAAGTTTATGTTCATGTTA
>NZ_JBCLNH010000028.1:0-22489 GCF_039062665.1 Clostridium sp. 2218st1_F5_2218SCRN_220325
TTGGATATAAAACACCTGCAGAGGTCTTCGCTGCAACATAAACATAAAATGTTGCACTTATATTGACAATCTATCATTTATAAATACTTACAAAGTAAAATAATTTAAGATTGAAGAGGTAATTAATGAGAAACTTAAAGATTACTTTACAATATAACGGTAAAGACTACTGTGGATGGCAAAAACAACCCAATGCACTTGGGATTCAAGGGACAGTAGAAAAAGCCATATATGAAATAACAAAAGAAGAAGTAAAAGTTACTGCATCGGGAAGAACAGATGCAGGTGTGCACGCCCTAGGTCAAGTGGCAAACTTTAAAACAGAATGTAACATACCAGCAGATAGAGTACCTGATGCATTAAATGCCAAATTGCCAAAAGATATTTCTGTAATATCATGCGAAGAGGTTGACATAGACTTTCACGCACGATATAATGCTTGTGGAAAGACATATAGATATTTAATCTACAATAAACCTTACAGAAGCCCTTTATACAAGGATTTATCATATCATGTGAGGTATGACTTAGATTTAGATAAAATTCGCTCAGAAGCCAAATATTTAATTGGTACACATGATTTTGGCGGATTTATGAGTTCTGGCTCATCAGTAAAAGATACAGTGAGAACTATCTATGATGTCGACATAAAAGAAAACGACGGAATGATATCTATTGAAGTGAGTGGAAACGGATTTTTATACAATATGGTAAGGATAATTGTAGGTACACTTGTGGATATAGGTCGAGGTAGAATTAAACATAATATGGAAGAAATAATAAATTCCAAAAGTAGGTCAATGTGTGGTCACACAGCGCCTGCGCATGGTTTATTTCTCAAAAAAGTTAACTATTAAACCCTTGACACTTTTTCGTAGTTGTATTAGAATATATAGGAATGTGTTAATAAGTCCACAACGCCCCGGACTTTATATAAAACGGTAAAATAAAATTTTTGAAAATTAAGAAGGAGGGACAACCATGAAAAGTTATATAGCTAAACCAGCTGAAGTACAAAGAAATTGGTACTTAGTTGACGCTGAAGGAAAAACATTAGGTCGTCTTGCTACAGAAATAGCAACTATATTAAGAGGAAAACATAAACCAACATTTACACCACATGTAGACGGTGGAGACTTCGTTGTTGTTGTAAATGCATCAAAAGTAGTTTTAACAGGAAAAAAATTAGATCAAAAATACTATAGATACCACACTGGTTATGTAGGTGGATTAAAAGAAATCTCTTACAGAGAAATGATGGAAAAGAAACCAGAAGAAGTAGTAGCACATGCAGTTAGCGGAATGTTACCAAAAAATAAATTAAGAGCTAGAATGATGACTAGATTAAGAGTATTCGCAGGAGCAGAACATACTCATGCAGCTCAAAAACCAGAAGTAATAAGCTTCTAATTTAACTAGGTGAAAGGAGGAGTTATCATGGAAAAAGTACAATTCTACGGAACAGGAAGAAGAAAAAGCTCTGTAGCTAGAGTTAGATTAGTTGCAGGTGAAGGAAACATAACAGTAAACGGAAGAGCATTAGACGAATATTTCGATTACGATACATTAATAAGAGATGTTAAACAACCATTAGTTTTAACTAACAATGAAAACAAATATGACGTTATAGTAAGAGTTGAAGGTGGAGGATTCACTGGACAAGCTGGTGCTATAAGACATGGTATATCTAGAGCTTTATTAAAAGCTGATGCTGAATTAAGATCAGAGCTTAAAAAAGCTGGATTCTTAACTAGAGATGCTAGAATGAAAGAAAGAAAGAAATACGGATTAAAGGCTGCAAGAAGAGCACCTCAATTCTCAAAAAGATAGTATTACCTTATATGGTATTTATGAAAGTCTTGAAGTTATTAACTTCAAGGCTTTTTTTATTGTATATAAAAGTATATTAAAGAAATATTTTAAAAGGCTTGGTTTTTACTAGATACATATTATTCATTTGATATAATTAAAGTAAAAATTGTTAGCTTGAAAAGGGGTATAGTAGATGAATATAGGTATATTTAATTGGGGAGATATTTATGAAGAATTTGCAACAAGGTTATTGAAATATAAAAATGATAGGAAAGGCCTTATTTCAAAAATTCAAAATGTTTATGAAGAAATAGATATGAAGCTACCTAAAATGGAGATTAATGGTAATATATTGGATATAGATCCTTTTACGATTTTTGGATTATTTAATAAAGGTATAACAGATGATAACCGTAAGCGTATTTTAGGTGAAATTGCAAAACAATTTAATCTTAAAAATAAACTACCATCTAGCTTTGATGGAATTCCATTAGTTAATAATTTAAGTGCTGCTTTTTTCAATTTTGTTGAAGACCGAGGAGAAAATGATATAAATAATTTGTGGGAAGCCTTTGAATCAGCAATTAGGTATGCTGATAATCCTACACAAGAAAATAAATTAAAAATAGAATCTGCATATGACAAAGTAATTAAACAAAGAGGTATTCAGTGGAATATTACAATGGGATTATATTGGATTCGTCCAAATACTTATATAAACCTAGACTCAAAAAATAGAGAATTTATTATTAGTGAAAAAATTCTTCCAGAACAATTTATTAAAGAATTAAATAAATTTAAAAACATACCAAATGGTGAACAGTATATTCAATTATGTGCTTTACTATTAGATAAAATAAAATATGGTAAATATGGTTATAGAAATTTTAAAGAATTATCTTTTATGGCATATGAACAAGATGTTTATTGGCCACCAGATAAGGATTATAATCCAAATATAAGTACAAGTGAATGGAAAGAATTTTTACAGAAGGATAAAGAGGATTATCCAGAAACTTTAGAGATGCTTAAAGTTATGTACAGTTTAGGGGGGGAAGCTACTTGTAAAAAGTTAGGAGAGATATTGGATAGACATTCTAGTAGTTGTCTTAATATAGGTAAAAATCTTGGTAGGAGAGCTAAATATAAATTTAATTTAGCACCATATATGGATGGAAAAACAGAAAGGTTCTTCGTTATTCCATTTCTTGGACGACGTATTTATCAAGATGGCAAACAATTATATTCTTGGAAGATAAGATCAGAATTAATGGAGGCATTGAAGGGTATGGATTTAGAAAAAATTCAATTGGGTAAACAAAATACAGATATATCTAAAAATACAATATTATATGGCCCTCCTGGCACTGGTAAGACATATAATACAGTTATGTATGCAGTTGCTATAATTGAAAATAAAAAACTTGAAGATATAAAAAGGGAGAATTATACAAAGGTTATTGATAGATATAATAAGTATAAAGAAGATGGGGTTATAGAGTTCACTACATTTCATCAATCTTATGGATATGAAGAATTTATAGAAGGTATTAAACCAGTTATACATAGTGATGAAGAAGATGAAACTGATATACAATATGAAGTGGTTCCAGGATTATTTAAAAAGTTTTGTGATATAGCTGGTAAACCAATTTTGAGAAAAGAAAAATGTGATATAGGTATAAATGAATCACCAACTATATGGAAAATTTCACTTGAGGGTTCAGGCGAAAATTCAACACGTACCGAATGTATGAGAAATAATCATATTAGAATAGGATATGATGAGTATGGTAGGGAAATTACAAATCTATCTAAAGGTGATGCTGGTAGAAACATATTAAATTATTTTATTAATGATATGAGTATAGGTGATATAGTTATGTCTTGCTACGATTGTAATACCGTGGATGCTATTGGTGTAGTAACAGGTGAATATGAATGGCATGATGAATATGCTGAATATAAAAGATTACGTAAGGTAAATTGGATTGTAAAAGGTATTAAAGAGAATATTATAAAAATTAATAATGGAAGCAGACTTAGTAATCCTACGGTATATAAATTAAGAATGGATTTATCAGATGTTATGGAAATTATAGAGAAATATTCTAATAATACTATAGAGGTTGAAGAAAAGAAAAAGAATCATATTTTTATAATAGATGAAATCAATAGGGGAAATATATCAAAAATTTTTGGAGAATTAATTACGTTAATAGAACCGACAAAACGTATAGGTCAGGCTGAAGGACAAAAAGTTAAATTGCCTTATTCTCAAAAACTTTTTGGAGTTCCAAATAACGTGTATTTAATTGGGACAATGAACACAGCAGATAGATCTATTGCAACAATTGACACAGCATTACGACGTAGATTTAATTTTAAAGAGATGTTGCCAGATTCAGAGGTTTTAGATGGAATTTATGTAGAAGATGTTTCTGTCAAAGATATATTTATAAAAATGAATAAGCGTATAACTGTTTTATTTGATAGAGAACATACTTTAGGACATGCTTATTTCTTACCTCTGAAAGATGCTCCAACTATTGAGACGCTGGCAAATATTTTTGAAAATAGTATTATTCCTCTATTACAAGAATATTTCTATGAGGATTATGAGAAAATCCGACTGGTTCTTGGTGATAACCAAAAGGATACTGAGGATAAACAGTTTATTACAATAGAAGAAAATGATTATAATGATTTATTTGGAGATACAGATTATGAATTTGATGAAATGAGAACTTATAAAATAAATAGTTTTGCATTAACAAATATTGAAGCATATCGCTCAATATAATTTGTGAGAGGTATAAAGAATGAAGAAAACATATCAAATAACTGAATATAGTTCGTTTGCAAGGGGAAAAAATATTACAGGCTATACCTACTTACCAAATTATATATTTGACATATTAGAGGAGTTTATACTTTCAAATAAAAATAGAGATGTAGAAGCATTAGAATTTATGAATATTTCAGTAAGAAAGGGAATAGGAAAAGTTATAACAGCAAAAAACTATGTTGGAATAATTGAAATAAAAGATGGTACAACTATTGAAATTCTTCCTAAGATTTATTCACAAGAAGATGTAACAGAAGCTAAAGTTAAAAAATTAGTTATGGATATGTTGAAAACTTTAAGAAAATCACCATATAAATCTTTACAGGTAGCTAATGTAAGTGTTGATAAAATGAATATCTTTGAAATTTTTATAAGAATGTTTATAAATGAAGTACTACTTATTGTAAAGAAGGGTCTAAAGTCAAATTATGAGACAATAGAGTCTAATGAAAGAGTGTTCAAAGGAAAAATGAAATTTGCACAACAAATTAAGTACAATTATGCACATAAAGAGCAAAGTTATGTAGAATATGATGAATTTAATACGAATTGTCCTGAAAATAAGTTATTAAAATCTACATTACTTTATCTATATAAAAATACACATTCTTTGAAAAATAAAAATGATATAAAAATGTTGTTAAATAGCTTTTTGGAAGTTGAAAAATCTATTAATTATGAAGAAGATTTTAATAGAATAATAGCAGCTGATAGAAATAAAAAGGATTATACAACAGCATTATTATGGAGCAAGATTTTTCTTATGGGCAAGAGTTTTACTTCATTTTCTGGTTCAAAGATTGCTTTTGTACTGTTATTCCCAATGGAAAACTTATTTGAAAGTTATGTAGCAGAAGTTCTAAGAAGGAATTTAAATAAATCAGCATATAATATTTCTATCCAAGATAAAACACATCATCTATTTGATGAACCTAATAAAAAATTTTTGCTAAAACCAGATATTGTTGTTAAAAATAAAAAAGATAATAATATTGTTATATTAGATACTAAGTGGAAGCTACTTTCTGGTCAAAAATCAAATTATGGTATACATCAATCTGATATGTATCAAATGTATGCTTATTCTAAAAAGTATGGAGCTGAAAATGTAATATTGTTATATCCTAATACAGAAAAGATTATAGTAAGTAAACCTATAGAATTTAAATCAAAAGATGGCATTAGTGTAAAAGTAAGATTTATAGATTTATTTAATATTAAGGAAAGTATCAATCAATTAATCATTGAATTATAATACATAAAAAAGTTAAAATAATAATTTGTATTTCAATAAACTAATCAGATGAAAAAATACGTATATTTTTACTTGAAACTAAAATTATATTCGTATATAATAAACTTGTAAAACAAAGAACGGTCAAGTGACTGGTGGAAACATCGAAAGATGCGTAGGATAACCTACAGGGAGCTTGATTATATATTTAGGAATTGCCGACCGCCTGGGCACGTAAGATATTTTATGGAATATTTGCGTGCAGGCGGTCTTTTTATATTTAAAATAAATTATTTAGGGGGAAAATAGCATGAACATGTTATCACTTGCAAATGAATTAAATAGCAACACTTATCCAGGAAGAGGTATTATAATAGGAAAAACTAAAGATGGTAAAAAAGCAGTAACAGCATATTTTATAATGGGAAGAAGTAATAATAGTAGAAACAGAGTATTTGTTGAAGATGTAGAAGGAATAAGAACACAAGCATTTGACCCATCAAAACTTGAAGATCCATCATTAATAATCTATGCTCCAGTTAGAGTTTTAGGAAATAAAACAATAGTAACTAATGGGGACCAAACAGATACTATATATGAAGGTATGGATAAACAACTTACTTTTGAGCAATCATTAAGAACTAGAGAATTTGAACCAGATGCGCCAAATTACACTCCTAGAATTTCAGGAATAATGCACGTTGAAAACGGAAAATACAATTATGCAATGTCAATATTAAAAAGCAATAATGGAAACCCAGAAGCTTGTAATCGCTATACATTTGCATACGAAAATCCAGCAGCAGGTGAGGGACATTTCATACATACATATATGCACGACGGAAACCCACTACCAAGCTTTGAAGGTGAGCCAAAATTAGTAGAAATAAACGGGGATATAGATGAATTCACTAATATGGTTTGGACTAATTTAAATGAAGACAATAAAGTTTCATTATTTGTTAGATTTATAGATATAGCTACTGGTGAATATGAAACAAGAATAGTGAATAAAAACAAATAATATTTAGTAGTTATATATAATTACTAAATGAAAATATAAATTTTAATATAAGAATAGGAATATATAAATAAAAGTGCATAGCTGCACAAAAGGAGTATATATAATGAAAGAAATTCAATTAAAATATGGGTGCAATCCAAATCAAAAGCCATCAAGAATATTTATGGAAGATGGTTCACAACTACCAGTAAAAGTCTTAAATGGAAAACCAGGATATATAAACTTTTTAGATGCTTTTAATGGATGGCAGTTGGTTAAAGAGTTAAAAGAAGCTACAGGACTTCCAGCAGCAACATCATTCAAACATGTATCGCCAGCAGGAGCGGCAGTAGGAAAGAAATTAGACGATACATTAGCAAGAATATATTGGGTTGATGATTTAGGAAAATTATCACCACTTGCAAGTGCATATGCAAGAGCTAGAGGTGCTGATAGAATGTCATCATTTGGCGATTTTATAGCATTATCAGATATATGTGATATTGATACTGCAAATTTAATAAAGAGAGAAGTTTCGGATGGAGTTATTGCTCCAGGATTCACAGATGAAGCTTTTGAAATATTAAAGACAAAGAAAAAAGGCAATTATAATATAATCCAAATAGATGAAAACTATATTCCAAACAAATTAGAAAGAAAGCAAGTTTATGGGGTGACTTTTGAGCAAGGTAGAAATGAATTAGATATTGATGATGATTTATTATCTACTATAGTGACTATAAATAAAAATATCCCAGAAGAAATATTAATAGATATGAAGATTGCACTTATCACATTAAAATATACTCAATCAAACTCAGTTTGTTATGTTAAAGATGGTCAAGCGATAGGCATAGGGGCAGGGCAACAGTCAAGGATTCACTGTACTCGTCTTGCTGGGCAAAAAGCAGACAATTGGTATCTTCGTCAATCACCTCAAGTAATGGGGCTTGAGTTTAAAGATGAAATTGGTCGTGCAGAAAGAGATAATGCAATAGATATCTATATAGGGGATGAATATATGGATATTCTTTGTGAAGGAGAATGGCAAAAAATATTTAAAATAAAACCAGAAGTTTTTACAAAAGAAGCTAAAAGAGATTGGTTAGATAAAATGACAGATGTAGTTGTAGGGTCTGATGCATTTTTCCCATTCCCAGATAATATAGAAAGAGCACACAAAAGCGGAGTTAAATATATAGTTCAGCCAGGGGGCTCAGTAAGAGATAATGAAGTAATAAAATGTTGTGATAAATATAATATAGCTATGTTATTTACAGGCATAAGACTATTCCATCATTAGAGAATATATAAAAAAGGTAGAATTAAAAATAAAATAAATTTTTAATTCTACCTTTTTATATTTGTGATTTAATTATCTGTAAAAGTGTTTACAGAAGTTTTTTAATTCATTTAAGAATATAGTTGTAGATTTAGAATGATTATTATCATTTAAAACATATGTAAAATATTTTTCATAATAACTTTCTAATGGAAGAATGCATATATCTTCATTTTTATAAGATGGCTCTGCAATAAGTTTAGGAATAATGCTAATACCTAATTTATTTTTTACAGCCTCTTTAATTGCATAATCACTTCCCAAAGTCAACATACTTTCTGGTTTAAGATGATTCTCTTTTAAGAAAAGATCTATAAAATGTTTTGTTGAACAATTATCCTCTCTAGTTATCCATCTTTTAGACTTTAGCTCGTTCATATATGTAGAGATATCTTTAATTGTGTTTGCATATGGGATTATAAGAACCATTTTTTCTCTCAGAAATCTATTTTGCATAAGAGTATTTTTTTCATATAATTCTTCTATAAGTCCTATATCTATTTCATTATTTCTTAATTTATTTAGAATGTTTTTATCACTATCTGTAAATATATCTATATTTATATTTGGATATTTTTTTAGAAACTCAGATAAAAATTTCGGTAAAAAATACTCTTCAAGAACAGAATTGACTCCAATTTTTATACTACCTACTACATCATCATTATTATTTTCTATTAATTCCCCTGGGGTATCATCTATTATATTAAAAATCTGTTTTGCCCTTTTGTATAATAAGTTTCCGCTCTCTGTTATAGTTATTTCATTGTTTCTAGAAATAAGAGCGATATTTACTCTAAAGAATTGTTCTAAGTATTTTAAATGTTCATAAACAGTTGCTTTAGAGAGATTCAAATTTTCCATAACTTTTATAACATTGTCGGTTTCGACTATAGATATAAAAGTTTTTAATTCAGGTAGCATGACAACCCTCCTCAATGGTATTTTATTTAAGCAACCTTAAAAATTCTCATTGTTTATATTTTAGCATTTTTCTTTATTTTATACACGTTTAATATTTAGTTTGTAAGAATATTGATATATTTAATGATAATAAATAACTATAAATACAGCAAAAAATCAAAAAAAAACGTATTGATATAGATATATTAATTTAGACAAGTATTTTTTATTATGATAAACAAATATTAATTTACATATATATGAAAATTAATATTATAGTAAATTTATTGATTTGTGATAAAACTACGCTTTTTTGACGTATATATCGTAAGCTGATACATTAATAATATATCAGTTAACGATATATTAGGAGGCGATAGATATGAACAAAGAGACACCACTGACAGAGGCAGTTTATTATATATTATTAGCAGTTAGAGAGCCCAATCATGGATATGGAATAATACAAGATGTATTTGATATGACAGATGGGAGGGTGAATTTAGGTCCAGGAACTTTATATGGAGCAATAAATTCATTATTAGAAAAAGGCTGGATAAAACTATACAGCGAAGAAAAACAACCTAGAAAGAAAAAATCTTATGTAATAACACCTTTAGGGGTAGAGGTGTTTAAAAAAGAAGTTATAAGATTGAATGAATTAATAAAAAATGGTGAAAAGATGGGGGTATGATAATTATGATTAAGTATCGTTATTATATAGATAACCAAAAAGAACAAGACTGGTTAAATAAACTTAGTAGAGAAGGATGGGCATTGAAAAAATTTTTCTTGGGATTTTATAAATTTGAAAAATGTGAATCAGGAGAATATGAATATCAAATAGATTTAATGCCAGAAAATGTAGAACAACAAGACTATTATGATTTTATGGAGGAAGCTGGAGTAGAGGTTGTATGTAGATGGTATTATTGGGTATACCTTCGCAGAAAAACATCTTCAAACAATGAATTCAAACTATACTCTGATAAAGAATCGCTAAAAGGTCATTATGAAAGTATTATAAAGTTTTTAAAACCATTTATGTACTTAGAATTGATAGCTTCACTATTGCAATTACCACCGATATTTATAAGCAACTCTAAATTTAATATATTTTCATTTATATTCTTATTCATACTATTCTTTATAGTATTTAAATCAGTAAGACGCTTTGAAAATAGAATAAAGAGAATAGAAGAGGATGTTAAGTAATAATTTATAAAGTTAATAAATTTACTTAATTAAAAGGGGAGATTAAAATGAAAGATTTTATTTATGCTGCATTACCTTGGATTATAATGGGGTTAACAATTGCTGTTTTGGCAGTGAAGTTTAGTAAAGCAAATTCTAAAAAAGATAATGAAATTGTGGATAAATCCAATATGGATGATAAAAAAGAAGCTCATAATAATAAGCAAAATGATCAAACAAATAACAATATGGCAACTGGGATGTGTATTGGAATGTGCCTTGGAGTAGCATTAAGCACAACAGGACTGTTTTCTATGTCATATGGAGCAAGTTTTGGGATGTTGATAGGTATGGTTGTAGGTATGTGTATAAATTCTCAAAAGTTATCCACTGTGGATAACTTTTGAGAATTTATATTTAGTAGGATAGATTTATTGAAAAAATATTTTTGTATTGGTACTATGTTAATAGTGATTAAAAAGTCCGATGCAAAAATATTTTTTTGTATTAATTTTAAATCTAGAAGGGAGTGTGGAAAAAATTAATATTAATGAGATAGCAAAGTTAGCGGGGGTTTCACGAGCAACAGTATCGAGATATTTAAATAACGGATATGTTAGCGAAGAAAAAAGAAATATAATTGCAAAGGTAATAGAGGATACAGGGTACATACCATCAGCTCAAGCTAGAATACTAAGAACAAAAAAGAGTAAGTTAATAGGTGTTATTATACCAAAGCTAGATTCACAATCTATAAGTAGAGAAATTTTAGGTATAAATGAAGCTTTATCAAAGGAAGGATATCAAATTATCCTTGCTGATACATTTAACAATGAACATAAAGAATTAGAATATCTTAAGGTTTTACAAAATAATCAGGTAGATGGAATTATATTAATAGCAACAGTATTTACTAAACAGCATAAAAAACTATTACAAGAGTTAAGTATTCCAGTAGTAATAGTAGGACAATATTTAAAAGGTTATTCATGTATATATAATGATGACTATAATGCAGCAAAAGATATAACTAAAGAATTAATAAAGGATAATAGAAAAAATCCTGGATATATAGGTGTAAACTTAGATGATGAATCAGCTGGTAGCGGAAGATATAATGGGTATATAGATGCGATAAAAGAGTATGGGATAGATATCAATAAAAATAATATGAAAATAGCAAAGTTTAATATGGAGGATGGTTACTTAAAAACAAAGGAACTTTTCTTAGAAAATCCAAATATAGACGCACTATTTTGTGCAACAGATAATATCGCTGTTGGAGCTATGCAATACTTAAAAGAATGTGGAAAGAAAATACCAGAAGATATTTCAATAGTTGGTTTTGGTCATACAAATATATCAAAGGTTGTAGAACCTAAATTAACAACAGTACATTTTCATTATAAAACTTCTGGAATAGAAGCTGCTAATATAATTATGAATATGATTGAAAATGGAGACAAAATTATTAGAGATATAAAAATGGGGTATGAAATAATAGTTCAGGAATCAACAAATTAAAAATAAGCACTTAATCTGATAATGAGATTGGGTGCTTTTTTAATTTACAACTTATTACCTAGAGCAAGAGATGAAGCCATTGGCGCTATGAATGAAGTGAATTTATATGTATAATTAGTGATAATACATATATAAAGGGGATATCAAAATAAAATATGGAATTGATTTCAGATTTTAATAAATTTATAAGTTAGTCATAACAAGTTATATGATTAAAGAATGTGGAAAAAAATTCAAAAAACCTTTGCATAAATATAAGTAGCGTGCTACAATGAACTTGAGAAATGTGAGAACGATATCATATATTACAAAAGGGGGATAAAAATATGGAAGAAAATAAACAAGAAAAATATTTACGCATTTCGAAAGAAATAGTGAATTACGTAGGTGGAGAGGATAATATTCAAGGCGTTGCACATTGTGCAACAAGATTACGTATAGTGCTAACTGATAATAATTTAGCCGACATTGAAAAATTAGAAAATATTGATTCAGTAAAAGGCGTGTTTATCGCAGGTAACCAATTGCAATTAATATTTGGAGCAGGTTTAGTAAATGAAGTTTATGAAGTATTCAGTCGTTATACACATACAGAAAATATGTCGCTTGGAGATATTAAAGCTCAAAGTGCTCAAAAACAAAATCCAATACAAACAGTAATCAAGTCTTTATCAGATGTTTTTATCGGTATTATGCCTGGGATATTAGCTGCAGCATTACTTATGGGGATTACTGGTGTTTTAGGCAAATGGGATGTTGTTGTAAATAATGAAACATTATATGCAATTAATAAATTAGCAAGTATAGCTGCTAATGGAATATTTAGTATTTTACCAATGGCTGTTTGCTATAGTGCTACTAAGAGATATGGTGGAAAACCAATCTTAGGTATGATTGTTGGAGCGATAATGCTTGATTCTTCTTTAGCAAATGCATATTCAGTTGGATCAGGAAGTGTTGTTCCAGAAGTTATTAGGATTTTTGGCTTCCCAATTGAATTAGTAGGATTTCAAGGTGGAATTATAATCGCATTAATGATGGGATTTGTAGTTGCTAAATTAGATATTTTCTTTGATAAAAAAGTACCTGATTTTATTAAACTATTATTATCACCATTATGTACAGTATTTATTTCTACAGTATTATTATTCACAGTTGTTGGACCATTAGGTAGAGAGTTAGGTAATTTAATAACAGGAAGTTTAATTTGGATGACTGAAAATCTAGGTGCGTTAGGTTATATGATTTTTGCAGGTTTACAACAAATAGTAGTTATTACAGGTTTACATCATATTATAGGAGCTGTTGAAGCTCAGTTAATTGCTGATACAGGGAGAAACTTCTTAAATCCTTTAATGTCAGTTGCATTGATGGGGCAAGGTGGAGCTGTTTTAGGATATTTAATATTAAACTGGAATGATGTAAAAGCTAGAGAATTATGTATTCCTTCATTTGCATCAACTTTATTCGGAATAAGTGAACCAGCTATATTTGGTGTTAACTTACGTCATAAGTTCCCGCTAGTTGCTGGATGCTTAGGAGGAGCTATTGCAGGTGCCTATGTTTATTTTGCTGATTTAGCAGCATTAGGGTTTGGGACAAGTGCATTACCTGGTATAGCTATTACAGACCCTACTAATAATGGATATATAAATTATATAATAGCTCATATAATTGCTTTATCTACAGGTCTTGTGTTCTGTGTGATATTTGGTAAAGTTAAAGACAAAAAAACTACTAAAGTAGAAGATAGTGAATATGATGTTTCAGAAAAAGTAGGAAATATTGAAGTTACTTCTCCTGTAAAAGGAAGAGTTAAAAATATAGGTGAATCATCTGATGCTACATTTGCATCAAAATGTATGGGTGATGGAATTGCTGTAGATGTAATTGATGGGGAGATTGTCGCACCTTGTGATGGAAAGATAACTATTGTATTCCCAAGCAAGCATGCTATAGGAATGAAGCTGAAAGATGGTTCTAGTATACTTATTCACTGTGGTATTGATACTGTTAATATGGATGGTGATGGATTTGAAACATTTGTTGATGTTGACCAAGAGGTTAAAAAAGGAGATTTATTATTAAAATTTGATATAGATTTAGTAAAAGAAAAAGGATATTCTACGGAAACAATGATGTCATTTGAATTAGCTGACAAACGTACTTTACAAATGCAATACACTGGTCAAACTCAAGGAAAAGATGTTGTTGCAGTAGTTAAATAGGAGGTGGGGATCTCTAATGATGACAAAAGAAGATTACTTAAATGAATATAAGACTCATAAAAGTATGCGAGATAATGTTA
The DNA here is from genome assembly GCF_039062665.1 of Clostridium sp. 2218st1_F5_2218SCRN_220325. Classification (NCBI taxonomy): domain Bacteria; kingdom Bacillati; phylum Bacillota; class Clostridia; order Eubacteriales; family Clostridiaceae; genus Clostridium; species Clostridium sp. 2218st1_F5_2218SCRN_220325. Next base: position 14,169 of record NZ_JBCLNH010000028.1, read on the forward strand.
AAAGGGATAATTATCGATTACAATATCATTTGATGCCTCCAACAGGCTTTTTAAATGATCCAAATGGGTTATTTCAAAAAGACGGTGTCTACCATATTTATTTTCAATATACACCTTTTACAGCTGGATGGGGAACAAAGCTTTGGGGACATTATACAAGCAAAGATATGATTAATTTTAATCAAGAAGAACCATTTTTATATCCAGATATTTCTCTTGATAGGGATGGTGTTTATAGCGGTTCTGCCTTTGTAGAAGATGAAACAATTCACTATTTTTATACTGGAAATGTGAAGTTGACTGATAGAGAAGATTATGATTATATTAATTCTGGTCGTGAACAAAATACAATTCATATGACAAGTAAGGATGGATATAAGATTAGTGAAAAGGAATTAATTCTTTCTAATGATGACTATCCAATAGATATGTCCAAGCATGTTAGAGATCCAAAGATATTTAAAAAGAATAACTATTATTATATGGTTTTAGGTGGTAGAACATCAGATAATCAAGGATGTGTGTTATTATATAAGAGTAAAGATTTAATTAATTTTGAGTATTATAATCGTATAGAAGTTGATGATTTCGGATATATGTGGGAATGTCCAGATTTATTTGAATTAGATGGAGAATTATTTTTAGTAGTATGCCCACAAGGAATATCTCAACGAGGTTATGATTATTCTAATGTTTATCAAACTGGATACTTTAAAGTTGATTATGATTTTGACAATAATACTTACAAAATAAGTGAATTTAAAGAGTTAGATAGAGGATTTGATATTTATGCTCCACAAAGTTTTTTAGATGAGAAAAATAGACGTATACAATACGCATGGATGGGAATACCTGATGCAGAATATAACAATCAACCAACTGTTGATTATTGTTGGCAACATGCTTTGACTATGCCTAGAGTTTTATCTTATAAAAACAATCAGATTTATCAACAACCACTAGATGAAATGAAAAATTTAAGATTAGAAAAAATAGTATCCAACTGTAAAAATATTAAACAAAAGGATACAGTTGTTTATGAAATGCAAGTTGATTTTGATAAGTCTCAAGATTTTGTTTTACAAATAAGAGACGACGTTCAATTATCATATTTAAATCATGTTCTTTCATTAAGTCTGAAGCAAAGTGGATATGGACGCTCAATTAGAGCAGTTGAATTAAATGAAGTTAATAGCTTGACTATATATAGTGATACATCAAGTTTAGAAATATTTATTAATGATGGACAAGAAGTATTTACAACTCGTCTTTATGGAAAATTATCTAATCAAAATATAGAATTCTTAACAGAAAATAAAGGTGAAGTATTCTTCTATCCGTTAAAAGGATATACAATTATTAAAAATGATTAATCAAAAGAGATTGTCACATAATAATATTGTGTCAATCTCTTTTAGCTTTTGATATACAAATTGATAGAAGAGGTGAAAATTTAATGAAAAAATTAATTTCAATAGGAGAGGCATTAATTGATTTTATACCTACAGAGTCAGGTAAAAAAATCAAACAAGTAGATGGTTTTAAACCAGCAGTAGGTGGAGCACCAGCTAATGTATGTGCTGCTTTTACAAAATTAGGCGGAGAGTCAAAAATGATAACACAATTAGGTGAAGATCCTTTTGGAGATAAAATAATAGATGAATTTAGAAAATATAATATAGGTTGTGAATATGTATCAAGAACATCAGAAGCTAATACGAGTTTAGCTTTTGTAGCTTTAGATGAAAATAAAAACAGAGAATTTTCTTTTTATAGAAAACCTGGTGCAGATATGCTACTTGAAGCAGATACTATAAAACAAGAATGGTTTGAAAATATATTTGCACTTCATTTTTGCTCTGTTTCAATAGGCGATTTCCCTATGAAACAAGCACATGATAGAGCTATTGAATATACATTAAATAACAATGGAATAGTAAGTTTTGATTTAAATGTAAGGCTTCCATTATGGAAAGCCCCAGAAAGATTAAGAGAAGCTATATTAGAAATGATACCAAAAGCACATATTTTAAAAATTTCTGATGAAGAATTAGAATTTGTGACTGGAGGAACAAATATAGAGCATGAATTAGATAAATTATTTGTAGGTAATGTCAAATTAATCATATTTACAAAAGGTAAAGATGGAGCAGAGGCATACACAAAATTTGCAAAAGCATCAATACCTGGAATAAAAACACAAGTAGAAGATACTACTGGAGCAGGAGACGGATTTATAGGCTCGTTTTTATATCAATTAGATAAAAATAGTGTAGATGTAGATAAATTAAAGTTATTAAACAAAGAGGATTTAGAAAGATATTTAGATTTTTCAAATAGATACTGTGCTATAAGTGTAACAAAAAAAGGGGCTATGGATTCTTATCCTACATTAGATGAATTTTTAGAAATTATATAAAAAATATATACAGGTTAAAAAGGTATGTAACTTAAATTTTAATACTATCAAATTATATGAAATTCCATATGAACTAATGTTTATATGGAATTTTTATATAGATATAAAAATAGTAATACATCAAAAGTTGGATATACTATAAATATTAAAAAATTAGGAATTAATAGTTAATAAACGTTATATAAACTAATACAAAAATATTAGGAGTATACAATATGAAAATTAGACTAGGCTATGTTGCAATATCAAATGCATTAGGAAAAAAAGTAACAAGCTCCAGCAATGTTACTTATAAAACATATAGTAAAATAACATCAGAAGAAAAGAAAATAGAAAAATTAAAATCTATAACACATTCAAATTTTGAGGGTCTGGAAAAAATCCTTAGATACAATATAGAAAATGATATACATTTTTATAGACTTACATCAGCACTAATACCATTAACTACACATCCAGATGTTCCAAACTGGGGATATAGAAAACTATTTAAAAAGGACTTTGAATATATAGGTAAATTGATAAAGAAAAATAATATGAGGGTAGATACACATCCAGATCAATTTAATGTAATTAATAGTGCAAATGATGAAGTTGTAAAGAATACTATAAAGAACTTATCAAGACAGGTAGAGTGGTTTGAAGATATGGATTATCCAATAGGAAAAATGGTTATTCATGTAGGTGGTGCAACAGGGGGGAAAGAATCGGCACTTAGTCGTTTTGTTGATAATTTTAAAACATTTCCACATGATATACAAACTAGGCTTATTATTGAAAATGATGATAAGATATATACAGCACATGAAACACTTACTTTATGTAAACAATTAGATATACCTATGGTATTAGATGTTCATCATCACAATTGTAATAATGAAGGTGAAAATATATATGATATGCTAGGAGAGATTTTTGGTACATGGAATAAACAACAACTTCCGCCAAAAATTCATTTTTCTTCGCCGAGGGATGGAGAGCTAGATAGAAAGCATGCAGACTATATAGACGCATCTTCATTTATAGATTTTATAGAAAATAGCAGAATAGTTAATACAGATTTTGATGTGATGTTAGAATGTAAAGAAAAAGACATTGCTCTTTTTAAACTTGTAGATGATATAAAGAAGCTTAGACCAGAATATACTTGGATAGATAAGACTACTTTAGAAATTTAATATTTAATATAAAGTATTTAATATAATTAAAAGGCAAAGTAACGTAATAAAATACATTTACTTTGCCTTTTTTATTAAACTATATTAAACATTAAACAAATTGGATATTGCAATGTTGAAGTCTTCTTATAAACGAGTATCCCAAGCTCCACAGAATGCATCTACAGAACTTACACCTTTAAACTCAGATTTACCCATTATTTTTTCTATAACTAAATCTAATGTTGCATCATTATCAGAGTATGCATTTATATAAGTTGGTACCATAGGTACATCTATTAAGTGGAATGGATTGAATACAGATACACAAACTGTTGGTAATTCTGTTACATACCATGGGATATCTGGACCCATAGGCATTGCCCAAGTTATACGTCTAACGTTGCTTTGAGAGAATCCAGCAACATGAACGAATAACATTACTGCATCAAATTGATCCACGAATTCTTTTATTGGAGTAGCAGCTAATAATTGTTTACCATTTAATCCAGCAGCTGGGTCAAATAAAGTAACTTCAAATCCTTGAGCTTCTAATTTAGCCTTTACTCTTTGGTTTAATCTATCAGCTTCTACTTTGTTTGGAGCAAATCCAGATTGCTCTACAGTATAAAGCATTATTCTCTTATGAGTTTCTGGAGTTAATGGTAATTGGTTTTTAGTATTTTTAACTAAAGTTATAGCTTGGTCAGCTATGTCTTTAGCAACTTGTTTATGTTCTTCACAACCTATTACAGAAAGACCTTCTTCAGCAGGAACTAAAGTACCTTCAGCTTTTTTAGTATGTAATTTTAACATTGCTTTAAATGCTAATATACGAGTAACAGCTTCGTTTAATCTTTCTTCAGTTAATACACCATTAGCTAAACCTTCTTTTATAGCTTCGATATCTTCTTCTTTATCTCTATAGTAAAGTATCATATCGCATCCAGCAGCTATAGTATAAGGCATTATTTCAGCTCTTCTCATAGCAGAAGTTAAACCAACCATGTGAGTTGCATCAGTTATAACTAATCCGTTAAATCCTAATTCATCTCTTAATAAGTCTTGTAATAACTCTGGAGCTATAGTAGCAGGCATTATTTCGTTATCTTTTATTCCTGGTCTTAATTTTCTAGACATTTCAGGAAGTCTTATATGTCCTATCATTACTGATTCAACACCAGCATCTATCATGCCTCTATAAACTTTACCGAAGTTTTCTTCCCATTCTTCAACAGACATATCGTTGTTAGTAGTTACTATATGTTGATCTCTTTCATCAAGACCATCACCAGGGAAGTGTTTCATACAGCTAGCTAAACCAGCATCTTTAGCACCTCTTAAATATTCTTTAGACATGTCTAAAACTTGTTCAGCTTCACTAGAGAAACATCTACTTGAAACAACACAGTTTCTCCAGTTTTTATTTATATCAACTATTGGAGCGAAAGTCCAGTTACAACCTATAGCTGCAGCTTCTTTACAACCATAGTATCCTAATTTATATGCATTTTCTTTATCTTGAGTAGCACCTATTGTTACATGGTGACCGAAGTGAGTACCCCCACCAACACCACCATCTCCACCAGCTTCTATATTAGCAGCTATTAGAGCAGGTATCTTACTTGTTTCTTGTATTACTTTATTTTGTTTATATAGGTCAGCTGGAGACATATTGTTATATCTAAATCCACCCATACCGTATTTTTGTATTCTTTCAACTACTTCTTCTTCAGTATTATTCCATAACATATCAACGAAAACTTGTCCTATTTTTTCATCTAATGTTAAATTTGCTAAAGTTTCTTCTACCCATTTTATATCTTCATCAGAAAGATAAAATGGTTTTGCTTTTAAATTAATCGCCATTTTTTTATTCCTTTCGTTGTCGAATATTTTATACATTATTTGTCGGGAATACCTATTCCTTGTTATAATTATATCAATTGAGAAAAATATATTATAGAATATTTGTGAATAGTTTTAGCACAAATATTACTTGTTTTATAAATTTTAGTTCATATATAATTGTTATATTAATTTAAATGAGGGATTTGGTATTAAGGGGATTTGTTAGGTAAAGGGAGAAAATATAATGATTTATGAAAAAATAGATTTAATATCAGAAATGTTAGACGCAACATTAAATTTAAAATGTTTTTATATAAAGGGATTAAATGATGACTTATCATTTATAAAAGAGTTAATGTTACCTATATTTGTAGATAATAATAAAGAAAAAGATAAATTTAGAGATATGTTATTCAATATGGAAGAAGAGCATGTATATCTTTTAGATAATTTAATTTTAGGAAATTATATTGTTATATGTTTAAACAAGATAGAACAAAATTATTTATTCGTAGGTCCGTATTTATCTGAGAATAAATATGAAGATTTATTAAATTATACAGATGAATACAATATATCTAATAATGATATAGAATTTATACATAGATATTATAATACTTTGCCTTTTATTAATAAAAGTAAAATTACATCTATTATATCTGTAATAAAGAATAATATTTATGATAAAGATATAGACCTCAAATTTATATTTAAAAAGAAATTTAAGAAAAATGAGCGAGTTCATTTACATAGTAATAAAATCACAACAGACTTATTAGATTATAAATATGTTGAAGATTGTATTCGATTAGATAAAAGGCTTGTGCATACAGTAAGCTCGGGAAGCAAAGTAAATTCTTTGAAGGTATTAGACAAGATTTTAGATTTATATTTTGTAGAAGAAGAAGGTTATAATATCAGAATGCATCAAAATAAGCTGATTTATTATAATACATTACTTCTTGTTATGTTAAAAGATAAAGATGTTAGCAATATATATGCAGCGAGTTTATTTAAGAGATATATGAAAAAAATAGAGTCAGCAAGATTTGATAAAGATATAAAAGATATATTTTATGATATGGTGATGGATTACTGCTTTGCAATTAGTGAATTTAATATAAAACATCACTCATCATTAGTTGGGAAGGTTGTAGACCATATAAATTCTAACTTACAAGATAACTTATCTGTAAACGAAATAGCGAATAAGTTTTATGTATCACCTACATACTTATCTAGAATATTTAAAAAAGAAACCGGATTTTCAGTAATAGAATATATTAATAAACTAAAAATAAAACATTCTACATTTTTACTTAGGGATACTGCACTTCCGATACAAGATATATCGAGAATTATAGGAATTAATGATGTTAATTATTTTTGTAGAATATTTAAAAAGTATATGAATCAAACACCGACACAATATAGAAATATTTTTAAATAAATAATTATAAATAATATTACGATTATACAGATAAATTTATATAAAGTATAACCATAAATTAATATAGACAAGCTTTTGATTTTTTGGAATATATAAACCTCTACAAAAATATAAATGTACGGGGTGATAATAATGAGAAAATATAAGTACATAATAATTTCTGTAGCTGTGGTTATAACTAGTCTATTAATACTTAAAGTAAGAAATGCATCAGCAGATGTTATGGAGTATATGCCGGTTGCCAATAAGACAATAGTTTTAGACGCAGGGCATGGTGGAATTGATCCAGGAGCTATGAATAAAGATAAAACTATATTAGAAAAGGATGTAAATTTAGAGATTACAAAGAAATTAAGAGATCTGTTAGAATCTAGTGGTGCAACAGTCATAATGACAAGAGACAGAGATGTTAGTCTATATCAAGAAGATGGAAATAAGACAATAAGACAAAAATATAATGAAAACTTGAAAAATAGAAAGAAAATAATTAATGAGTCAAATGCAGATATATTTGTATCTATACATCTTAATGCATTCGAACAATCAAAATATTATGGAGCACAAACTTTTTATCCAAAGGGCAAAGATGATGGAAAAGAATTAGCACAATTTATTCAAGATGAATTAAAACGAGTAGTAGACCAAGATAATGACAGAAAAATAAAACCGAGAGATGATATATATCTATTAAAGAATGCAACAATGCCATCAGTTTTAATTGAATGTGGTTTCTTGTCTAACGAAAAAGAAAGTCAATTACTAGCTGATTCAAAATATCAAGATAAAATAGCATGGGCTATATATGTAGGAATACAAAAATATTTATCAGGAATATCAGAGAATAATTAAAGAAGCTTAATAAAATAAGAAACATTATAGTTATAATTAAAATGTTTCTTATTTTTATGAATAATAAATAGAAAATTTGGAAAGATAATATTAATTTGAAATAGTATATATAAAATAAAGATAAATTTAGAGTAAATATTCTTTAAAAATAATAAAAATAAAAAATATATAAAAATATAAATCTAAGAATATATTTATATATATGATTAAAAATATCAATTGATTTATTTTTGTTCGTTAATAAAAGAATAAAAATACAATAACAATTAACATTGTTTTTAAAAATAAAAAAGTTAAAAAAACTTTTAAAAAAGGTGTTGACGATTTAAAAAATAGGTGATAAAGTATTACTTGTCTTTGAAAAACAAGACAAAAGCTGAAAAGCAAAACAAAAACTTCTAAAAAAGTTGTTGACAAGTAAAAATGACTTTGATACAATAAAGAAGTTGATTTAAGAACTTTGAAAATTAAACAGTAGGTTAATTATAAACTTTAATTCACACGAATTAAAACCAACAAACAAACCAAGCCAGATATTTCAGATAATGATTAGTCTGAGCAGGTAAACAACTTTTATTTGAGAGTTTGATCCTGG
>NZ_JBCLNH010000029.1:0-19896 GCF_039062665.1 Clostridium sp. 2218st1_F5_2218SCRN_220325
GTAACATGAACATAAACTTATGAGCTATTTTTTTATCCATTTTTAAGTGTTGCACTTAATATGATAATTCATCAAATAAAAAACTGTTAATTGTTCTTTAATTTAAAAAATTGATTTTTAGACGTAATATAGCTTATAAAATACTTTATCACATAATCTAAAAATCAATTTTTATAATTGTTATTTACAGTTTTACTTATTAAATTATACTAATATGTGTATAAATCTACTTGCTATACTTCCTGCTAAGAATAGTATCATAAGTAAATATGCTACTTTGTCAGCAGTAGTAATAACAGCCTGTCTCATTTTTGTTCTGTTATATCCACCTCTATAACATCTAGCTTCCATAGCCATAGCTAATTCGTCAGCCCTTCTGAAAGCACTTACGAATAATGGTACTAATAATGGTACTAAGTTTTTCGCTCTGTTTATAAGGTTGCTACTTTCAAAATCAGCCCCTCTAGACATTTGAGCTTTCATTATTTTATCTGTTTCATCTAATAATGTTGGTATAAAACGTAATGCTATAGTCATCATCATTGCTAGTTCATGTACTGGTAGACCTATTTTGTTAAATGGTGATAGAAGTCTTTCTATACCGTCTGTTAATTGTATTGGTGATGTTGTAAGTGTTAATAAAGATGTACCTACAACTAAGTATATTAATCTAATAGCCATAAATATCGCTTGTCTTAGACCTGCATCAGTAATTTTTAAAAATCCTAATTGAAGTTTAACTCCTCCAACAACAAGTACCTCTCCAGGTAAACAAAACATATTTATTACAAATGTGAATAATAGAATCCATCTTAAAGGCTTTAGTCCCTTCATCATATATTTCATAGGGATATCAGATGCCTTAACTACAGCTGCTATTATTGCAAATATAATTGCATATGGCCAAAATTGATTTACTACGAATAGAGCAATCATAAATATAATTGCTGCTATAATTTTTGTTCTCGGATCTAATTTATGGATTTTAGAATTTGCTGGATAATATTGACCTATAGTTATATCTTTTAACATTTCTTTCTTCCTCTCATAACTTTTAGTATTTCGTCTTTGACTTCCTCTACTGTAAGTATGTCTGGTCTTATATCAAAGCCTTTTTGTCTTAATTTAGTTGCTAATTCTAATACTTGAGGCACATCTAGGCCTATTTCTCTTAGTTTGTCAGCATGAGAAGTGAAGACTTCTCTAGGTGTTCCCATAAATTCTATTTTTCCATGATTCATAACAATTATTGTTTGGGCAAGTTTTGCCATATCATCCATACTGTGTGATGAAAGTATTATAGTTATATTATTGTCACGATGTAATTTTTTAATCAGATTAAATATTTCATCTCTACCACCCGGGTCTAATCCTGCTGTCGGTTCATCTAATATAAGTACTTCTGGGTTCATAGCTATTACACCAGCTATTGCTACCCTACGTTTTTGACCACCTGATAAATCAAAAGGTGATTTATCTTTATATGTTTCGTAGTCAAGTCCAACTGCTTCCATCGAATTTTTTACTCTTTTGCTTATTTCAGCTTCATCTAGTCCTAAGTTTCCTGGACCAAATGCAATATCTTTTTCTACAGTTTCTTCAAATAATTGATACTCTGGATATTGAAAAACTATCCCTACTCTTTTTCTAATTTCAGTTAAATTTAAATCTTTATCTGTTATATTAAAACCATTTACTATAATTTGACCAGAAGATGGCTTTAATAAACCATTTAAATGTTGTATTAATGTTGATTTTCCAGAACCAGTATGTCCAATTAAACCAACAAAGTCATTATCTTTTATCTCAAAAGAAATATCATCAAGAGCCTTGCTTGCAAAAGGCATTCCTTCATCATATATATGAGTTAAATTCTTTACTATAACTGACATAATTTATCCACCATTTCATCCACTGTTAATATGTCATCATCTAAATCTAGTCCTTCTTCTCTTAAAAGGCTAGCTAGTTCTGTCATATAAGGTACATCTAGACCTATTTCCTTTAATAAATCTACATTTTTAAATACCTCTTTTGGAGTCCCTTCTAATAGTTTTTTACCTTTGTCTACAACAACTACTCTATCAGCTTGGACAGCTTCTTCCATATAATGAGTTATATGTAAAGTTGTAATATTCTCTTCTTTATTTAATTTTTTTATTACGTTCATAACTTCTTTTCTACCTGATGGGTCTAACATTGCTGTAGCTTCATCAAATATAATACATTTAGGTCTCATAGCTATAATACCTGCTATTGCAACCCTTTGTTTTTGACCACCTGATAATAAATGAGGTTGTCTATCCTTTAATTCATAAATACCAACACTTTTTAGAGCATCTTCAACTCTTTCTCTGATTAATGTTGGCTCTACACCAAGATTTTCTGGACCAAACGCAACATCTTCTTCTACTATTGTTGCTACTATTTGGTTATCTGGATTTTGGAATACCATTCCTGCAGTTTGTCTAATATTCCACAGTTTTGACTCATCTTTTGTATTCATACCATCGATATAAATATCACCTTGAGTTGGTACTAAAATTGCATTTAAATTTTTAGATAAAGTTGATTTACCTGATCCATTATGACCTATTATTGCAACAAATTCACCTTGTTTTACTTCTAAGCTCAAATCATCTATTGCTTTAAATTTAGAATCTATCGTTACATATTCAAAGGTCATATCCTTTACATTTATTATATTTTCCATCTCATATACTCCTTTATAAAGCAGTAGTTTAAAAACTTATACAGTTTATTATTATAACATAGTTTAGCCATAAAAATTTAAAAATATTGCTGTTAATTTGAAAGTATTTCCATATTTTTTTGTTTCTTACGGATACAATTAAAATATTTTATATACTTAATATATACATAGTATAAACCTATCTATTCATATTTTATTGTATAAAAAAATAAAACCCATACTAAACAGTATGGGTTTATCTATATAAAACTATTATTTACTATACTAATTCTATAAATGCCATTTCAGCAGCGTCGCCTCTTCTTGGCCCTTTTTTGATTATTCTAGTGTATCCACCGTTTCTTTCAGCATATTTTGGAGCTAAATCAGTGAATAAGTTGTTTACAACAGTTTCATCCATAACGTAAGCTAAAACTTGTCTTCTAGCATGTAAATCTCCTCTTTTAGCAAGAGTTATCATTTTTTCTGCCATTCTACGAGTTTCTTTAGCTCTAGTTACAGTAGTTTCTATTCTACCATTTCTTAGTAAGTCAGTTACTAAGTTTCTTAACATAAGATTTCTGTGTGAAGTCACACGACCTAATTTACGATAAGTAGCCATGTCAATCCCTCCTTTGTCGATTATTCTTCGCTTGGTTTAAGACCTAATCCAAGTTCTTCTAGTTTTTGAATTACTTCTTCTAATGATTTTTTACCAAGGTTTCTAACCTTCATCATATCATCTTCAGACTTATTAGCTAATTCTTCAACTGTGTTTATTCCCGCTCTTTTTAAACAGTTATAAGATCTAACTGATAAATCTAATTCTTCTATAGTCATTTCTAAAACTTTTTCTTTTTGATCTTCTTCTTTTTCTACCATTATTTCTACGTTACTTACGTGTTCAGTTAAATCTATGAATAGATTTAAATGCTCAACAAGTACTTTAGCAGCCAGAGATATTCCTTCTTGAGGATTTATACTTCCATTAGTCATAACTTCTAGAGTTAATTTATCATAATCTGATTTTTGACCAACTCTTGTATTCTCTACATGGTAGCTAACTTTTTCAACGGGAGTATATATCGAATCAACAGGTAATACACCTATAGGCATATTGTCTGTTTTATTTTCTTCTGCTGGTACATATCCTCTACCTTTATCAACATATATTTCCATATTAAGTTTAGCATTATCATCTAAAGTAGCGATGTGTAAATCTTTACTTAATATTTCAACGTCTGGAGGACATATTATGTCAGATCCTTTGATAGAGCATGGACCTTGAGCTTCTATTTTAAGTGTTCTACTACCTTCACCATCAATAGTAGCTGAAAGTTCTTTTAATGCTAATATTATTTCAGTAACATCTTCTTTTACACCTGGTATTGTAGAGAACTCATGTAACACTCCGTCTATTTTTATAGAGTGTACTGCTACACCTGGTAAAGATGATAATAATATTCTTCTTAGGGCATTCCCTATAGTTATTCCGTAGCCTCTCTCTAGAGGTTCCACTACGAATTTTCCATATCTATAGTCTTCGCTAAGCTCAACTATATCTACTTTTGGTTTTTCTATTTCTATCATGGACTAAACCCTCCTTAAAATTTGTTAATCCACTGAGGGTAAACAATTTTAAAATTATTTTTAAAAACTGCTTATTATTTTGAATAAAGTTCTATGATTAAGTGTTCTGCTATTTCGATATCTATATCTTCTCTAGTTGGTAATGCAACTACTTTAGCAGACATTTCTTCTAAGTTTACATCTAACCAGTTTGGAGCAACTTTGTTTGCTTCAACTAGAGCTTTGAATTTAGCTGATGATTTAGAAGTTTCTTTAACAGCTATAACATCTCCAACTTTAACAGTTAATGATGGTATATCTACTTTTTTACCGTTTAAAGTAAAGTGTGCATGAGTAACTAATTGTCTAGCTTCTTTTCTAGAGTTAGCTAATCCCATTCTGAAAACTACGTTGTCTAATCTTTCTTCTAATAGACATAATAAGTTTTCACCAGTTTTACCTGACATTTTTTCTGCACGTTCATATAAATTTCTGAATTGAGTTTCTAAAACTCCGTATATTCTTTTAACTTTTTGTTTTTCTCTTAATTGTAATCCATAGTTAGAAAGTTTCTTTCTCCCTTGTCCGTGTTGCCCAGGAGCATAGTTTCTTTTAACTACAGCACATTTATCTGTATAACATCTATCACCTTTAAGGAATAATTTCATTCCTTCTCTACGGCATTGTCTACATGATGCACCAGTATATCTTGCCATTGTCTATACCTCCTATGATTATACTCTTCTTCTTTTTGGTGGTCTACATCCATTGTGTGGTATTGGAGTGACGTCTTTTATCATTGTTACTTCAAGTCCTGTAGCTTGTAAAGCTCTTATAGCAGCTTCTCTACCAGAACCTGGTCCTTTAACAAATACTTCTACGCTTTTTAAACCGTGTTCCATTGCAGCTTTAGCAGCAGTTTCTGCAGCCATTTGAGAAGCAAATGGAGTTGATTTTCTTGATCCTTTAAATCCTAATTGTCCTGAAGATGCCCATGATATAGCATTTCCATGAACGTCAGTTAAAGTAACTATTGTATTATTAAAAGTTGATTGTATATGTGCATGTCCACGATCTATATTTTTACGTTCTCTTCTTCTTACACGTGTTGCTTTCTTTTTTGGTTTAGCCATTTCTCGATTTCCCTCCTATCTATTTATTATTTTTTCTTTTTACGAGATACAGTTTTTCTAGGACCTTTTCTAGTTCTAGCATTAGTCTTAGTTTTTTGTCCTCTTAGAGGTAATCCTTTAGCATGTCTTATACCTCTGTAACATTTTATATCTCTTAATCTTTTTATGTTTAATGCGATTTCTCTTCTTAAGTCACCTTCAACTAAGAAATCATTATCTATGATTCTTCTTAATGTATTAACTTCTTCTTCTGATAAATCTTTTATTCTTGTATCAGGATTTATCTCAGCTTTAGCTAATATTTCATTAGCAGTTGCTCTACCTATACCATATATATAAGTTAAGCCTATTTCCGCTCTCTTTTCGTTAGGTAAATCTACCCCAGCGATTCTTGCCATAGTTGCACCTCCTACATTAGTTTTCTGTAAAAAACCGAGTCTTTTACATATTTTCGTATCTATTTTTTCGTTATTTTTTAACAATTTTTGTTAACATCACAGTTCTCTATTATAGCATAAAACAACTGTAAATGCTATCATTTTTTATATTATCCTTGTTTTTGTTTGTGCTTTGGATTTTCGCAGATAACCATTACTTTACCTTTTCTTTTGATTATCTTACATTTTTCACACATTGGTTTTACTGATGGTCTTACCTTCATTATTAATCCCTCCTTAGACTATACGCTAGTCTACTTCTTACGCCAAGTGATTCTTCCTCTTGTAAGATCATAAGGTGAAAGTTCTATTTTAACCTTATCACCTTCAAGAATTCTTATGAAGTTCATTCTTAGCTTACCAGATAAATGGCATAATACTTCATGTCCATTTTCTAATTTAACTTTAAACATAGCATTTGGTAAGTTTTCTACAACTGTACCTTCAAATTCTATTACATCTTTTTTGGCCATTAAACAACCAGCCCTCCATTCAATAAGTCAGCAAATCGACTTAATTAAGTTAGCTCTTAAAAAGTATCATTAACAATTTTATACTATTTTATTACTTTTTTGAAAGTAATTTAAACTCAAGTGCTTAACTTTAATGTCAGCAGGTTCAAAACCTGCATTATTTATAATATCATTTATTTGACTAAATTTAAAGACTTGTTAGCAAAATTGGCTCATTTTCTGTAATTACTATCGTATGTTCATAGTGTGCTGAATTTTTCCCATCGATTGTAACAATAGTCCATCCATCTGATAGACATTTGACATTGAATTTGCCCATATTCACCATTGGCTCTATAGCTAAAACCATTCCAGCCTTTAATTTTGGTCCTTTTCCTGGTTTCCCATAATTAGGTACATCAGGCGGTTCATGAAGATGTGTGCCTACTCCATGACCAACCAAGTCCCTAACTACTGAAAAGCCATTCTTTTCAACATATGTTTGTATTGCGTGTGAGATGTCCGAAAGTCTGTATCCGATTTTTGCAAACTTTATTCCTTCATAGAAGCTTTGACGTGTTACTTCTATTAACTTCCTATTGTCTTCAGATATTACACCGACAGCGTGCGTTTTTGCAGCGTCACCATGATATCCTTTATAATAGGCTCCTATATCAATACTTATAATGTCTCCCTCTTTTACTATTTTGTTTCCTGGAATACCATGTACAACTTCATTATTGATAGATGCACAGATACTTCCTTTGAATCCTCCATAGCCTTTAAAAGATGGTACTGCATTATATTTTCTTATATTCTCTTCAGCTATTGTATCTAACTCTAGAGTTGATACCCCCGGAATTATAGCTGACTTTAATAATTCATGAGTTTCGGCGACAATTTTGCCTGCCTCTCTCATGATTTCTATTTCTTCTTTAGATTTTAAGTTGATCATTATCTATTTGCCTTCTAATGCAGAAACTATATCGTTGAATACTTTGTCTATAGATTGTTGACCATCTATATCTGCTATTATTCCAACTTTAGAATAATAATCAGCTAATGGTTTAGTTTCATCTAAGTAAACTTGTATTCTTTTTGAAACTGTTTCTTCATTATCGTCGGCTCTTTGATAAAGTTCTCCTTTACATATATCACAAACGCCTTCTTCTTTAGATGGGTTAAATTCTATATGATAAGTAGCGCCACAAGATTTACAGATTCTTCTACCTACAGCTCTTGCAACTAACTTTTCTTTATCAACTTCTATATTTATTACTTTATCTAAAGCAATACCATGTTCTTTTAGAAATGCATCTAATTGTACTGCTTGAGATACATTTCTTGGAAATCCGTCTAACATGAATCCATTACCACAATCAGGTTGTGATATTCTATCAGTTACTAGACCAACTGTTAGTTCGTCTGGAACTAATAAACCTTGATCCATATATTCTTTAGCTTTCTTTCCAAGGTCTGTTCCCTCTTTTATATTTTGTCTAAATATATCTCCTGTTGATATATGAGGTATTTTGTATTTTTCAACTATCCCTGCTGCTTGAGTTCCTTTTCCAGCACCAGGAGGTCCTAATAATATTAGTCTCATTTAATCATCTCCAATTTATTTTAAAAATCCTTGATAACTTCTCATAACTAGGTGTGACTCTAACTGTCTCTTAAGCTCAAGTGCTACCCCTACAACGATTAGTATTGATGTACCTGCTAAACTCATGTTTACACTCATAAAGTGTACTGTGAATGCTGGTATCATTGCTATTACTGCTAAGAATAAAGCTCCCGCAAGAGTTATTCTAGATAGTATTTTGCTTAAGTAATCTACTGTAGGTCTACCAGGTCTTATTCCTGGTATGAATCCACCATTATTTTTCATATTTTCAGCAATATCGTCCACATTGAATGATATTGTAGTATAAAAATAAGAGAAAAATACTATTAATAGAACTTCTAGTGATCTATAAATCCAAAATCCTATATCACCAGATGTGCTTAAGTAAGTGGAAACAAAATTTTGGGCATTTTTGCCCATAAATAATGCTATTGTTTGTGGAAATGCTAAAAGTGAACTAGCAAAGATTATTGGCATAACCCCTGATTGATTTACTTTCATTGGTATATGAGAGTTTTGACCTCCATATAACTTTCTTCCAACAACTTTTTTAGCATATTGTACTGGTATTTTTCTTACCGCCTCGTTAATAAATGTAACTAAAGCGATAGTTACTAACATTATTACAGCTAATACTATAGCTAACCATAATACTAATGTACCAGATTGAACTGATTTTACTACACTTATTAAATCTGAAGGTATTCTTGAGATAATACCAACAAATATAATGATAGAACTTCCGTTTCCTAGTCCTTTTTCAGTTATTCTATCACCCATCCACATTAATATCATACTTGCTGAAACTAATGTCATGATAACTGTAGCAATAGAGAAAATACTGTCCGATGTCAATGCACTCTTTATAACTCCTAGAGTTATACCTACAGCTTGTATTATTGCTAATACTAATGCTGTATATTTAGTGTACATATTCATCTTCTTTCTACCTTCTTCACCAGATTTCTGAAGTTCTTTCAAACTGTCGAAACCTACTGTTAAAAGTTGTATTATGATTGAAGCAGTGATATAAGGCCCTATACCTAGAGCAAATAGTGTAAAGTTACTAAATGCTCCTCCTGTGAACATATTATATAGAGCTAGTAAGCTATTACCACTTACTAAATTACTAATAATACTTGTGTTTACATCAGGAACTGGTATTG
Source organism: Clostridium sp. 2218st1_F5_2218SCRN_220325 (assembly GCF_039062665.1). Classification (NCBI taxonomy): domain Bacteria; kingdom Bacillati; phylum Bacillota; class Clostridia; order Eubacteriales; family Clostridiaceae; genus Clostridium; species Clostridium sp. 2218st1_F5_2218SCRN_220325. The sequence continues at coordinate 9,077 of NZ_JBCLNH010000029.1, forward strand.
TGGTACCTATTCTAAATATTAGAATCATCATTAGGGTATATAAGATTCTTCTTCTTACATCTTTTACTTTCCAAGATTGTTTTATCTTTGATAGCACGTAATATCACCCACCTGTAACTTTTGAAAGAACAGATATTATACTAATTCTGCTTTTCCTCCAGCTTTTTCGATTTTTTCTTGAGCTGAAGCAGTGAACTTAGCAGCTTTAACTGTTACAGCTTTCTCAAGAGTTCCTTCTCCTAATATTTTTACTCCGTCTTTTTCTATTTTACTTATAGCACCTGTAGATTTTAATAATTCTGCAGTTATTTCTGTACCATTTTCAAATCTATTTAAAAGTTCAACGTTAACTTCTGTGTATATTTTTCTGAATGGATTTTTGAAACCTCTCTTAGGAAGTCTTCTAGCTAGTGGCATTTGTCCACCTTCGAATCCAACTCTTACTCCACCGCCTGAACGAGATTTTTGACCTTTTTGTCCACGTCCTGCAGTTTTACCTTGACCTGTAGCAGTACCTCTACCTAATCTTTTTCTAGATTTTACTGCACCTTGAGCAGGTTTTAACTCATGTAGTTTCATGGATTGCACCTCCTTCTTTATTCCTTATCTATTATTATTCAGCTATTTCAGTTACTTCAACTAAGTGAGCAACTTTTGCGATCATACCTCTCATTTGGGCATTATCTTCTTTAACAACTACTTGTTCTCTTCTTCTTAATCCTAAAGCTTCAACATTCTTTTTTTGTTTAGGAGTAGTCCCTATTGTACTTCTAACTAATTTTATTTGTAATTTAGCCATTTCACACTACCTCCTTATCCTAAAAGATCTTCTACTTTTTTACCTCTAAGTCTAGCTACATCTTCAGCTGTTTTTAAAGAACTTAATCCTTCTATAGCAGCATTAACCATATTTCTTGGATTTTTAGATCCTAAAGATTTAGCTCTAACATCTTTTAATCCTGATAATTCTAATACAGTTCTTGCAGCACCACCAGCGATGATTCCTGTACCTTCTTGAGCAGGCATTATTATTATTTTCCCAGCACCGAAGTGTCCGATTACTTCGTGAGGAATAGTTGTACCAACTATTGGTACTCTGATAAGATTCTTTTTAGCATCTTCTGCTGCTTTTTTTATAGCATCTGGAACTTCCATTGCTTTTCCAGTACCTATACCAACGTGTCCGTTTTCATCTCCAACTACTACTAAAGCTGCGAATCTAAAGTTTCTACCACCTTTAACAACTTTAGTAACACGTCTTACCTCAACAACTCTTTCTTGTAAGTCTAGTTGTCTAGCATCTATAAGTTTACGACGCATGCCTTCTTCCCTCCTCTTTTATTAGAATTTAAGACCAGCTTCTCTTGCACCTTCAGCTAATTCTTTTATTCTTCCATGATATATATATCCGCCTCTGTCGAATACTACTTCAGTGATTCCTTTTTCAACAGCTTTTTTAGCTACCATTTCGCCAACTAATTTAGCTGCTTCTTTATTTCCTGTATGATTAACAGCACCCTTAACAGCTTCATCTAATGAAGATGCAGCAACAAGAGTTACTCTATTTGTGTCATCTATTATTTGAGCATATATATTGTTTGAACTTCTAAATACACATAATCTTGGTCTTTGAGGTGTTCCGAACACTTTTCTACGAACTCTCTTATGTCTTTGAAGTCTTTTAGCGTTTTTATCAGCTTTCTTTAACACTGAGCTCACTCCTTTCAACCTTATATTTGGTTCAACTTTATTTTGGTTAAACTTTAGGTTCTACCTATTTTTTACCAGTTTTACCTTCTTTACGTCTTATATATTCACCAGCGTATTTTATACCTTTACCTTTGTATGGTTCTGGTTTTCTCCAATCTCTTATTTTAGCAGCGTAGTTACCAACTAATTGTTTGTCTATACCTTTTACTACTAATTCAGTTTGATTTGGAACTTCTACAGTTATACCTTCTGGATCTTCCATTTCTACTGGATGTGAGAATCCTAAGTTCATAACTAATTTATTTCCTTGTTTTTGTGCTCTGTATCCAACACCAACTAATTCTAATTTCTTTTCGAAACCAGCATTAACACCAGTTATCATATTGTTTATTAACGTTCTAGTTAATCCGTGTAATGATCTATGTTGTTTGTTGTTTGTTGGTCTAGCAACTGTTATAACGTCGCCTTCTTTAGTTATTGTTAAAGCAGCGTCGAACTGTTTTTCTAAAGTACCTTTTGGTCCTTTTACAGTAACGTGGTTACCTTCAGCTATAGTAACTTCTACACCTGCAGGTACTGTTATTGGTTTTAAACCTATTCTTGACATAGTTACACCTCCTTGCTTCCTTTAATATTATTACCAAACGTAGCAGATAACTTCTCCACCAACATTTTCTTTTCTTGCTTGTTTATCAGTTAATATCCCTTTTGAAGTAGATATTATTGATATACCTAATCCGTTTAATACTTTAGGTATTTCATAAGCGTTTGTATAAACTCTCATACCAGGTTTAGAGATTCTTTTTATACCTTGTATAACTCTCTCTCCTGCTTGTCCGTACTTTAATTGTATTCTTATTATTCCTTGTTTTTCATCTTCTATAACATCATAACCTCTAACGAAACCTTCTTCTAATAAGATTCTTACTATTTCTTTCTTTATGTTAGAAGCTGGAACATCAACAGTTTCATGCTTAACAGTATTTGCATTTCTTATACGAGTAAGCATATCTGCAATTGGATCTGTCATTGTCATATTGAAAACCTCCTTTCATATTTGGGCAAATTCTACCAACTTGCTTTTCTTACACCAGGTATTTGTCCTTTGTAAGCTAATTCTCTAAAGCATATACGGCATATACCAAAGCTTCTTAAAACTGAATGTGGTCTACCACATATAGAACATCTAGTGTATTCTCTAGTTTTATATTTTTGTTTCTTTTGTTGTTTTACAACCATTGCTTTTCTAGCCACTGGAATCCCTCCTTTTTATTATTTTGAAAATGGCATTCCTAATAATTTTAGTAATTCTCTAGCTTCCTCATCTGATTTAGCTGTAGTAACGAATATTATATCCATTCCTCTTACTTTGTCTACTTTATCATACTCTATTTCTGGGAATATTAATTGTTCTTTTATTCCTAAAGCATAGTTTCCTCTACCATCAAAAGCATTTGGATTTATACCTCTGAAGTCTCTAACTCTTGGTAAAGTAACTGATACTAGTTTATCCATGAAATAGTACATTTTATCTTGTCTTAAAGTAACTTTTGCACCTATTGGCATACCTTCTCTTAATTTGAAGTTAGCTACTGATTTTTTAGCTCTTGTTATAACTGGTTTTTGACCTGCTATAAGTTCCATTTCTTCAACAGCTTTTTCTAATCCTTTTGGATTTTCTTTAGCGTCACCTATACCCATGTTGATAACTATTTTATCTATTTTAGGTATTTCCATTACGTTTTTGTAATTAAATTTCTCCATTAACGCAGGAGCAACTTCTTTCATGTATTTTTCTTGTAATCTAGAAGTCATTTACGGTCCCTCCTTTCGAGTTATATTGTATTATATTTCTTTTCCGCTCTTAACTGCTACTCTTACTTTTTTTCCATCTTTCATTTCGAATCTAACTCTAGTTCCTTTTCCAGTTTCTGGATCAAGTGGCATTACGTTAGATATATGAATTGGAGCTTCTTTGTTTATTATTCCACCTTGTGGATTAACTGCAGTTGGTTTTTGGTGTTTAGTCATTATGTTAACACCTTCAACAACTACTCTGTTTTGTTTTGGTAAAACAGCAACAACTTTACCTTTTTTACCTTTATCTTTACCAGCTATAACTACAACTGTGTCATCTTTCTTAACGCGCATCATGTCTCCTATTGCACCTCCTTATTATAGTACTTCTGGAGCAAGAGAAACTATTTTCATGAATTCATGATCTCTTAACTCTCTAGCAACAGGCCCGAATATACGAGTTCCTACTGGAGTTTTATCATCTTTTATTATAACTGCAGCATTTTCATCGAACGCTATATAACTTCCGTCATTACGTTTAATGCCTTTTTTACTTCTTACTATAACAGCTTTAACTACTTTTCCTTTTTTTACAACTCCACCAGGTGTTGCACTTTTAACTGTAGCAACTATTACGTCACCTACGTTACCATATTTTCTTTTACTTCCGCCTAGTACACGTATACATAGTAATTCTTTTGCACCAGAATTGTCAGCAACTTTTAAGCGTGTCTCTTGTTGTACCATAGTAATCCCTCCTTTTCAAAAAAACTACTTAACTTTTTCAACAACTTCAACTAGTCTAAATCTTTTATCTTTTGATAAAGGTCTAGTTTCCATTATTTTTACTCTATCTCCGATTCTACATTCGTTATTTTCGTCGTGTGCCTTAAACTTTTTAGTTCTTTTAACAGGTTTGTTGTATAATTCATGACGTACGAAATCTTCAACAGCAACAACTATTGTTTTGTCCATTTTATTACTTACAACACGGCCTATTCTTACTTTTCTTCTTCCTCTTTCCATGTTTAAAAGCCTCCTTTCCAAATTAAGCTCTAGTTTCGTTTAACTTTCTTTCAGCAAGGATAGTTTTAACTCTTGCAATATCTTTTTTAACCATTTTTATTCTTGCTGTATTTTCTAATTGACCAGTAGCTAATTGGAATCTTAAGCTAAATAATTCACTTTTGAAGTCATTTAATTTAACTATTAGCTCTTCGCTTTTTAAATCTCTTAACTCTTTAGCTTTCATCCTATTCACCACCCTTTACATCTAAATCTTCTTTTTTCACAAATTTACATTTTATAGGAAGTTTGTGAGCTGCTAGTCTCATTGCTTCTCTAGCTTTTTCTTCAGGAACACCTGCTAACTCAAACATTACTCTTCCTGGTTTAACTACGGCTACCCAATATTCTGGAGAACCTTTCCCAGCACCCATACGAGTTTCAGCTGGTTTTCTTGTTACTGGTTTATGAGGGAATATTTTTATCCAAACTTTCCCGCCTCTTTTTATATATCTTGTCATCGCGATTCTGGCAGCTTCTATTTGATTAGAAGTTATCCAAGATGGTTCTAAAGCAACTAGTCCGTATTCTCCGTAAGTAACTGTGTTACCTTTTTGAGCCTTTCCAGTCATTCTTCCTCTATGAACTCTACGACGTTTTACTCTCTTTGGCATTAACATGAGATTTCTCCTCCTTCCTTGAAGCTAACTTTGATTAATTATTTTTTTCAGATCTTTGAGGTCTTTGTCCTCTAGCTCTATCGTTTCCTCTAGAATTTCTTCTATTGTTATCTCTTCTGTTATCTCTTCTCTTGTTATCTCTTCTGTCTCTTCTGTTGTCTTTTCTTTCTTCTCTAGGGTTTACACCATTTCTAGTTGGTAATACTTCCCCATTGCATATCCAAACTTTTATACCTATTTTACCATAAGTAGTATCAGCTTCTGCGAAACCGTAATCTATATCAGATCTTAAAGTTTGAAGAGGTACATTTCCTTCGCTATAACCTTCAGTTCTAGCCATTTCTGCTCCACCTAATCTACCAGATGCAGCAACTTTTATACCTTTTGCACCAGATTTTAAAGCTCTTTGTACAGCTTGTTTCATAGCTCTTCTGAAAGCTACCCTTCTTTCGATAGCTAATGCTATGTTTTCAGCTACTAATTGAGCATTTCTGTCTATTCCTTTAACTTCTATTATATTAACTATAACAGTTTTCTTAGTCATTTTTTCTAATTCAGCTTTTAAAGCTTCTATTTTAGCTCCAGCTGCACCTATAACCACACCTGGTTTAGCAACATGAAGATCTATTCTTATTTTGTTTGCTGATCTTTCTATTTCTATTTTAGCAACACCAGCAACGTATAATCTTTCTTTTAAGAATGTTCTTATTTGGTGGTCTTCTAATAATAAACTTCCGAACTCTTTTTTATCAGTAGTGAACCATCTTGAATCCCAATCTTTTATAACACCGACTCTTAGTCCGTGTGGGTTAACCTTTTGTCCCATTTATTTCCCTCCTATCTCTTATTGTCTTTCTTTTAAAACAACCTCTATGTGAGAAGTTCTTTTTCTTATCATAGTTGCACGACCTTGTGCTCTAGGCATAAATCTTTTTATTGTTGGTCCTTGATTAGCAACTATTGATGCTACGTATAATTTATCTGCATCCATTTCATGGTTATTTTCAGCATTAGCTTTTGCTGATTTTACTACTTTAGCTATTATATCAGCTGCTCCTCTAGGAGTGAATTTTAATATTGCTAAAGCTTCATCAACGTTTTTACCTCTTACAAGAGAGCATACTTGACCTGCTTTTCTTGGAGATACACGTACATATTTTGCGATTGATCTTGCTTCCATCGTTCTTCCTCCTTTCCTAGTCAGGATTTAATTATTTTCTCTTATTTCCTTTTTCGTCATCTTTGTGACCTTTGAAAGTTCTTGTTGGAACAAATTCTCCTAATTTGTGTCCTACCATATCTTCTGTTATATATACAGGAATATGTCTTCTTCCGTCATGTACAGCTATAGTGTGCTCTACCATTTGAGGGAATATAGTTGAACTTCTTGACCAAGTCTTTATAACTTCTTTGCTTCCGCTTTCGTTCATAGCTTCTATTTTTTTAAGAAGTCTAGGGTGAACAAAAGGTCCTTTTTTAGTTGATCTTGACATTTAATTTCCTCCTTCCCGAGTAAAATAAATTTCTATTTAAAATCTATTGTTTCGTCATCTACTATTTAGTTCTTCTTGAAACTATTAATTTATTAGATGCTTTATTTTTCTTTCTAGTTTTGTATCCAAGAGCTGGTTTACCCCATGGAGTTACTGGAGATGGTCTACCTATTGGAGATCTACCTTCCCCACCACCGTGTGGATGGTCGTTAGGGTTCATTACAGAACCTCTTACTGTAGGTCTGATACCCATATGTCTTTTTCTACCTGCTTTACCTATAGTTTCGTTAGCGTGTTCTACGTTACCTACTTGTCCTATAGTAGCTTTACATTCTATTGATACATATCTCATTTCACCAGATGGTAATCTTAATAATGCTTTGTTTCCTTCTTTAGCCATTAATTGAGCTGAAACACCTGCAGATCTAACTAATTGAGCGCCTTTTCCAGCTTTTAACTCTATGTTATGAACTACAGTACCTACTGGCATGTTTTTTAATGCTAATGCATTACCTGGTTTTATATCAGCAGTTGGTCCAGATAATAAAGTATCTCCTACTTTTATACCTACTGGAGCAAGTATATATCTTTTCTCACCATCTGCGTAGTTTAATAATGCTATATTAGCAGTTCTGTTTGGATCGTATTCTATTGTAGCAACTTTTGCTGGAATACCATCTTTATTTCTTTTAAAATCTATTATTCTGTATTTTCTTCTGTTTCCTCCACCTCTGTGACGAACAGTTATTTTTCCGTGAACGTTTCTCCCAGAATTCTTCTTTAAAGGTACTAAAAGAGATTTTTCTGGTTGGTTAGTTGTAACTTCATCAGATATAAAAACTGTCATTTCTCTTAAGGCAGGAGAAGTTGGTTTAAATTTTTTAATAGCCATCTTATTTTCCCTCCTTTATTTCTTAAGTATTACATACCTTGGAAAAATTCTATTTCTTTACTTTCAGCAGTTAACTTAACTACTGCTTTTTTGTAGCTAGCAGTTTTTCCTATGCTTCTACCCATTCTTTTAACTTTTCCATCGTAGTTTAATGTATTAACTTTTTCTACATCTACTCCGAATATTGATTCTACTGCTTTTTTTATTTCAGTTTTGTTAGCTCCTTTTTGAACTACAAAAGTGTATTTTTTGTCAGCCATGTCAGCCATACTTTGTTCAGTAACTATTGGTCTTATAACTATATCATGTGGATTAGTCATTTTATGCGTACACCTCCTCCACTTTTTTAACAGCATCAGTAGTTATTATGAATGAATCATATTTTAATATGTCATAAACATTTATAGTGTTAACTAATGCAGTTTCAACGTTTGGTATATTAGCAGCTGATTTTATTACGTTTTCGTTCTTTTCAGCCATTACTACTAAAGCTTTTTTAGCAGCATTTACATTTTTTAATATTGTAGCGAACTCTTTAGTTTTAGGTGCTTCCATTGTTAAAGCATCTAATACTATCATTTCGTTAGCTTGAACTTTAGAAGTTAAAGCACTCTTCATAGCTAATCTTCTAACTTTCTTTGGTAATGTGTATCTGTAGCTTCTTGGTTTTGGTGCGAAAGCAACTCCTCCACCTATCCATTGTACAGCTCTTATAGAACCTTGTCTAGCTCTACCTGTTCCTTTTTGTCTCCAAGGTTTTCTTCCGCCACCTCTAACTTCTGCTCTAGTTTTAGCAGATTGAGTACCTTGTCTTTTATTAGCAAGTTGGTTTTTTACAACTTCGTATAATACATGCTCATTCACTTCAACACCGAATACAGCATCTGATAATTCTATTTCACCAACATTTTGTCCTTGTATATTTAATACGTTTAATTTTGGCATTGTGATTCCTCCTTTCTTAGGTTAGTCAATTATTTAGAAGCTTTAACTGCTTCTTTTATTGTTACTACTGAACCTTTAGCTCCTGGTATAGCACCTTTTACTAATATAAAGTTTTTGTCAGCGTCAACTCTTACTACTTCTAAGTTTTGAACTGTAACTTTAACGCTACCCATGTGTCCAGCTAATTTTTTGTTTTTGAAAACTCTACCTGGGTAAGAACAAGCTCCCATTGAACCTGGTCTTCTGTGGTATCTAGAACCGTGAGTTTCAGGACCTCTTGATTGTCCATGTCTTTTTATTGGACCTTGGAATCCTTTACCTTTACTTATTCCAGTAACATCTATTAATTCACCTGCAGCGAATAAATCAGCTTTTATTTCTTGTCCAACTGTATATCCTTCTACAGAGTCTACTCTAAATTCTTTTAAATGTTTTTTTAATGTGTTAGCAGCAGCTAAGTGACCTTTTTGTGGTTTGTTTAAAGATTTTTCTTTAGCATCTCCGAAACCAACTTGTATAGCAGTGTATCCATCATTTTCAGTTGTTTTAACTTGAGTAACAACTACTGGACCTGCTTCAACTACTGTTACAGGTATTACTTCACCATGTTCAGTGAATATTTGAGTCATACCTATTTTTTTTCCTAATATTCCTTTCATATTAGCACCTCCTATAATTCTTACAGCGGATTACCAAAAGCGGTAATCATTCTAAGATAACTACCTTATAGGACCGTATCTTAGGTGTTTTATATTATAATGTAGATATTATAATTTTATTTCTATGTCTACACCAGCTGGTAAATCTAATCTCATTAATGAGTCTACAGTTTTAGGTGTTGGACTAGTTATGTCTATTAATCTCTTATGAGTTCTTATTTCGAACTGTTCTCTAGAATCTTTATATTTGTGAACAGCTCTTAATATTGTCACAACTTGTTTTTCAGTTGGTAGTGGCACAGGTCCTGAAACTTGTGATCCAGCTTTTTTAGCAGTTTCAACTATTTTTCCAGCTGAAAAATCTAATAATTTGTGATCATATGACTTTAATCTTATTCTTATTTTTTCATTTTTAGCCATTTTTGTTTCCCTCCTTTTTTAACATTTAAACTTAATCATTAATACCGATACACAGTTCCGGGTGTTCTGTAAACTTAAACCTAAAATTTAAACGATATAATAATTAAATTTGGATTTTGTTTTTCGTATCTCTCAAGCACACTATTATATTTTATATTATTCTTCTTAGTTTTTCAAGACTTTTTTTAATTTATTTAGTTTATTTTTTTTACCAAATCTTTTGCTAAATCTTAAGTTCAGAAGAAACTTTATTTGTAATTTAAAAGCCTTATTCAGTATACAATCTTTAAATTATATTGTCAACAACTTAAAATTATTTCCTTAAAATAAAAAGGGGAAAACCTAAGTCCTCCCCTCAATTGTTTATTTTATTATGCGTATTTTGAAAAATTAATTAATCTATTATAGATTATTCTATTATAGATGCTACAACACCAGATGCTACTGTTCTACCACCTTCTCTTATAGCGAATCTTAATCCTTCTTCTACACATATTTTGTTTATTAAGTCAACTTCTATAGTTATGTTGTCTCCTGGCATAACCATTTCTGTTCCTTCTGGTAATTTACAAGCACCAGTTACGTCAGTTGTTCTGAAGTAGAATTGTGGTCTGTATCCATCGAAGAATGGAGTATGTCTTCCACCTTCTTCTTTTTTAAGAACGTATATTTCAGCTGTGAATTTAGTATGTGCGTTAACACTACCTGGTTTAGCTAAAACTTGTCCTCTTTCTATATCAGTTCTTTGAACACCTCTTAATAATGCTCCTATGTTATCTCCAGCTTCTGCACTGTCTAGTAATTTTCTGAACATTTCTATTCCAGTTACAACAACTTTTCTAGATTCTTCAGTTAAACCTACTATTTCAACTTCGTCTTGAACTTTTAATTGTCCTCTTTCAACTCTACCTGTAGCAACAGTACCTCTACCTGTTATAGAGAATACGTCTTCTACTGGCATTAGGAATGGTTTGTCAACATCTCTTTCTGGAGCTGGTATATATTCGTCAACTTGTTCGAATAATTCTACTATTTTGTCTCCCCATACGCTTGATGGATCTTCTAAAGCTTTTAAAGCTGAACCTCTTATTATTGGAGTATCATCACCTGGGAATTCATACTCGTCTAATAATTCTCTTATCTCCATTTCAACTAATTCTAATAATTCTTCGTCATCTACCATATCACATTTGTTTAAGAATACTACTATGTATGGTAC
>NZ_JBCLNH010000030.1:0-16870 GCF_039062665.1 Clostridium sp. 2218st1_F5_2218SCRN_220325
CTGTAACATGAACATAAACTTATGAGCTATTTTTTTATCCATTTTTAAGTGTTGCACTTAATATGATAATTCATCAATAATAAAAAATATGCTGATAAAAAATTGATAGAAGTTAAGAATAGTATTAATTTAGATAATTTCATAATTCCTAAAGATATTACTTTTGTTGAGCGTTGCCATAGATATAATCTTGACAGAGAAAATAGTGTATCTGAAAATACTTTTTATAGTAGAGATATAATGATTAAAAAACATATGGAACCTTACTGGAAAATACTAAATTATAAGATATTACTATAAGTAATTACCAATCTAAATTTATTCAAGTGATTATTTACCTTCTGACAAAAAACCTCATCTGTTTCGTTATTAGGTCCGCCAACCTAATAACAAAACAGATGGGGTATCCAAAATGGATAATAATAGTTTAGTACACAGTAAATGAAATTGTAAATACCACATAGTGTTCGCCCCAAAATATAGAAGACTAGTGATATACAAAAAAATAAAAGTAGATATAGTAAAAATTTTAAGAAAGTTATGTGAGCAAAAAGGTATAGAAATAATAGAAGTACATGCGTGCAAGGATCATATACATATGTTGGTCAGCATACCACCAAAATTGAGTGTCGCCAATTTCATGGGATACTTGAAGAGAAAAGTTTTTTAATGATATTTGATAGACATGCCAATTTAAAATATAAGCATGGCAACCGAAATTTTATTGTAGGGGATATTATATAAACACAGTAGGAAGAAACAAAAAGGCAATAGAAGAATATATAAAAAATAAACTAATAAGTTTAGGTAAAAAAAATTAAGCAAAAAGTGCCCCCTTTAGGGGGAGTGTGTAAAAGATATGCAGTTGGCATACTTATTCAATGTGCCTTGAGGCACAGCCAGCAACATGCCCTTTTAAGGCTAAGCAAACCACCCGTTTTACGGGTGGTTCTGATTAGTATTATATAACTTGCTTATTATATTACTTAACTCCATTTATTACATTATTCTACAAACTTAAATAAAAATAGCACATTACTTATTTTGTAACATGCTATTTATTTAACTTATATTTATTTAAAATTAATATTATCTATATTCCCTGTGATTTATACTGTTCGTATGTATCTTTATCCAGCTGTTCAAAATGTCTCTTGCAAACATTACAGAAAAAGCTGTATGATTTCTTTTCAAATATAGTATGAAAAAAACTTATTAAAGCCCCTATAAATAAAAATGGTGCTAATATCCAACCTAAAATAGGTATCCATATGCTTACACTAAATCCTAAAAAATATAATATACAACGAACCCCACTTCCTCCTTTTACTACACTTGTGTTTGTTGCCCCACAATAGGAACATTCTTTTAATTTTGTCATTTTATCTCTCCAGCTCTTTTATATTATGAATTTATATTATAACATATATAACCAAATTATCCACAATTTTTATAAAAGTTTTACTTCTCTTAAATTTTTCACCTTATATATTTTAGTTTTAATTTCAAAAAAATAGCTATATAAATTGGATAACCCAATTTATATAGCTTCTGCCCGATTATATTTTTATTTATTTTTATTAATTAAGCTATTTCTGTTTCTGTATTTTGTGCCTCGATATATTTTGGTATTAAGTTGAAATATAAGTGTTCCCCTTTTGGATTTTCAGCTATGCTCATACTTAAGTTGTAATCACTTGGACTATATATTCCAGCTAAAACATCTTTACCCATATCTACTAATTCATGCATTGCTTGTTTTTCTGCGTCTGTTAAATAATTATAATCACTTACATGTCTCTTTGGCACTACTAATATGTGCCCCATAGTTGTCGGATCTGTGCTGAATTTTGCATAAGCAAATTCATTTTCTAATAAGTAATCTCTTTTTTGGCAAAATTGACAGTTCATATAGTTTCCCCCTTAAATGTATTTAAATGTATTAAAAAAAATTTATATTAATTGTATCATAAGATTTTATCATAATATAGTTTGTTAATTTCCATTCCAAGGAACAAGCTGTACCTCACCATATGCTCTATCTATCAATCGATTAGAGTATTCACCTTTATACCCAATTATATTAAGTATAACTAGTTCTACATATCTTGTCCCAACTTGGATAATATTCCACACATCTTCAACTGTTATAGTAGCTCTATTTCTCTTTCTAGTAGGGTGAACAATTTTATTTCTATAGTATATAAGTAAATCGACTCCATCATCAAATCTATCATTTATATAGCTATCAAATAAAAACAAGTCGTCTTTTCCATAAGGAATGCCGCATACATCTAGCAGTGTTCTTATGTTTTTTGTCGCTAAATTTTCATCAAATTCATCATCTGTCAGCATTTTTTCTTGTTCTACTAAGACTATGTATGATAATGTCTCTAAACATATTTGGATAGAAATAAGATTGTTTTCTAGCGTTAAACCGTCAAATGATTGTAAGTACCAGTCGACAGCTTGTCTTAGAGCCTCGTTATAATAATCGTCAATTAATTTATTATTCATCAAAGTTAAATACTTTTCTATATTGTGATAATTTGAGATTGTGTCCTTCCAATTTGGAATAAATCTACATGGACTTATAAAAGTTTCCCTCCACAATCTATATACGTTTTCCTTATTTTTATATCCAAATGCTGCACATATGTCGACATATCGACCGCACATAAAACTAAATGATATCGATAAATCATCTAATACTTGATTTATTATGTTAGTTTTAAATGGCTTTTTGTCTTTTCTTATAATTCTTCCACTATGTGTTATTATATGTGCATCTCTATCTTTTAATCTTTCGTCTAATTCTTTAGTAAAGTCAAATCTTTTATCTACTATAATTTCAAAATCCCCTGAATTAAATTCCATTCTTCCAGCAAATAACTTATCATTGTATTTGATAAGTTTTCCAAAATATTTATCAAAATTAACGACATCAAAATCTACATAATCGACCTCGGCATTTTTAGATCTTATATGCCCATGATTTATATATCCTTCTATTGTGACATCGTTTAAATAACTGACTGTTACTGAAACAGGTCTATATTGATAAATTTCAAGTTCTGCTGAATCGTAGTCTAACGTGATATCTACATCATAATTTTTGACCGATAATATTTTCCCTTTAAATGTTATTGTCCCCTCTGTAGCCATCTTATACATTACTTTTCCACTGCATTTATACTTTCGATTTAATAAGTATATACAGAATCTACCTTCGTAAATTGGAATATTTTCATCTATGTCGAATTGGAGAAACTTTGAAAATATAGCATTTTCAACTACTTTCATATTTTTCCACCTTTTTCATTTTTATTAAGTTCGTGTTTATACATATTGATTTATATTATATCATATTTGGATATAGTTTAAAAAACCTTTATTATTAATAGTTATAGTTTTTTATAGTTTGAGATAATTTTAATTAGTACTATATTATATCATTTATAAAAAATAAAATTATTAATAATATAAATACAACTATGTCTATTAAAAATAGTATTTTTATATAAGAATATAAATTTGTAAAAATAAAAACTGCTAAGTAAGTAGTTTATAATACTTATTTAGCAGTTTTTTAATTTAATATATTTACTAATTCTTATCAAATATCAAATTATTTTAATGCTTCTTTTAATGCTTCATAAGAAAAATCAACTATTTCTTTGCATCCTACTCTATCTTTTTTAAGTGCTCTACATTCTGTAGTTCCGTAATGGTCTATTGTTTTTTGCATTATTTTTTTTGTGTAAGTTTTTGCTGGGTTTTCTTCTCCCACTTCGTCTCTGCCTTTTGCGAAACTTGCACATATACATGCACCGTTTACTGCTCCACATAAGTTTCCAACAGCACATCCCCCACCAAGTCCGCTAGCTATTCTTATCGGTATATCAGTTCCAAATTCTTCGTTATATGCTTTTATAACTGATTCTGCACAGTTTAAACCTTCCATAAAGTAATCTGATGCTAATTTTTTTTCATCCATATTATATCCTCCAATTTTCTATCACTTTATATATTTTTATTGTTATTATCCTATAATACATTTTATCAAAAATTATTGGTTTTTGTTATATTTATTTTTATTCATTTTTATTTATTATAAGATTTTGATATCTACATTTGTATTACATTAAAAATAAATCTAAAAAAACATTGCTTCAATTTTGAAGCAATGTTTTATAGGTTTATTTTTATTTGGTTAATATGGTCAACTAATTTAAAATACTTTTTTTATAGTCTTTCAGCAACGTATTTTACTAAATCAACTGTTCTTGTTGAATAACCCCATTCATTATCATACCAAGATACAACTTTGAACATTTTGTCGCCTATTGCCATAGTTGATAATGCATCTATTATTGAAGATCTTGAATCTCCTCTAAAGTCTATTGATACTAGAGGTAAATCACAATATCCTAAAATTCCTTTTAACTCTCCTTCACTAGCTTCTTTTAAAGCAGCATTTACTTCTTCTATTGTTGCACCTTTTTTAAGTGTGCAAACTAAGTCTACTAGAGAAACTGTTGGTGTAGGAACTCTTACTGAGAATCCATTTAATTTTCCTTCTAATTGTGGTAAAACTTTTGCTACGGCTTTTGCAGCTCCTGTTGTTGTTGGGATCATAGATTCTGCTGCTGCTCTTGCCCTTCTTAAATCTTTATGGGTTTTATCTAATAATTGTTGGTCGTTTGTGTAAGCATGTATAGTAGTCATTAGACCTTCTTCTATACCGAATTTTTCATCTAATACTTTTGCAAATGGTGCTAAACAGTTAGTTGTACAAGAGGCGTTTGATATAATATTGTGTTTTTCGTTGTCGTAGTCTTTTTCATTAACACCGATTACGACTGTAATATCTTCACCTTTAGCTGGTGCAGTTATTATAACTTTTTTTGCTCCTGCATCTATATGTTTTTGCGCACCTTCCCTATCTCTAAATTTACCAGTAGATTCGACAACTATATCTACTCCTAATTCTCCCCAAGGTATTTCTGCTGGGTCTGAATGTCTAAGTATTTTAACTTCATTTGAATTTATTAATAAAGTTTCGTCGTCTTTAACTTCTACATCACCTTGGAATATTCCATAGCAAGAATCATATTTAAATAAGTGAGCTAAAGTATTAGCATCTGCTCTAGCATTTATAGCAACTATCTCTACATCGTTACCTAATCTTTCTTGTGCTATTCTAAGCACATTTCTTCCTATTCTACCAAAACCGTTTATTCCTACTTTTATCAACTTAATATCCCCCATTTCGTAAATTTTGTTTTCTTTGATTTTACCTGTTATAACAATTATTGTATACTATATATTTTATATGTGCAACACTTTTATTTATTTTTTCAAAAAACAGTATTCATTAATTTATTAACTTTTATATTAATCCAATATAACAATTAAATTTTTTCATAAAAATAGCCATCATAAGACAACTTTTCGTTGTAATATGACAGCTATTATCAATTGCTAACTAAAAATACTAATCCTATATACTATTAGCAATTTGTTTTGTGTTATACTGTTTAATTTATAACAATTAGTTTTCTTTTAATCTTACTTTTGCAGCATTGGCATGTGCATGTAGACCTTCATCTGTAGCCAATTTTACCGCTACAGGTCCTAGTGCTTTTACTGCGTCTTTATTTAGTACTTGGTGAGTACAAGTTTTTATAAATGTTCCAACCCATACTCCACCTGTATACCTAGATGCTTTTAATGTCGGTAGAGTGTGGTTTGTTCCTGATACATAATCACCAAATACCTCTGCTGAATATCCTCCTATAAATAATGATCCATAATTTATAAGCTCATCTATTATGTCGTCGTTATTTGCTGTACTTATTTCTAAATGTTCTGGTGCATATTGATTTGATATTTCAACAGCCTCTTTTAAATTATCGACTAGTATAACTTCTCCGTTATTTTCCCATGAAGGCTTTGCTATATTTTTTGTAGGAAGTTCTTCTAACATTTGTTCTACTTTTTTCATTACTTCATTTGCAAACTTTTCACTAGTTGTAATTAATATTCCCCTCGCATTTAAGTCGTGTTCACATTGAGCAAGCACATCTGCTGCTATATATGTAGCGTTTGCTGTTTCATCTGCTATTATAAGAACTTCGCTAGGTCCTGCGACAAAATCTATCCCAACAGTTCCATAACATTGTCTTTTTGCCTCTGTGACGTATTTATTTCCCGGACCTACGATAATATCTACAGGTTTTATACTTTCTGTTCCATATGTAAAAGATGCAATCGCCTGAACACCACCAGTTGCATAAATTTCATCAACACCTGCTATATCCATAGCGACAAGTGTCTTTGGATTTATCTTTGCAACATCCTTCATAGTCGGTGAACATGCGACCACTCGCTTTACTCCTGCAACCTTTGCCGGAATTATAAGCATAAGTGCAGTCGAAAACAATGGATATCCCCCACCTGGAACATATGCTAAACAAGACGAAACAGGTATATGCTTTTGACCTAATATAACGCCTGGATATATTTCCTTTTCAAAATCATTATTAAAACTTTTCTTTTGTAATTTTGCAAACTTTTCAATATTTTTTGCCGCAATTTTAATGTTATTTATAAATTCATCATCAACTTCTTTATAAGCCTCTTCAATCTCCTCTTTTGAAACCCTTATTATATTTCTATCATTATTGTCAAATTTTAAATTGTATTTTTTCAAAGCCTCGTCTTTGTTTATTTTTATATCTTCTATTATAGAAGATACCTGTTCTTTGACTATTTTTTCAGTTTCTACATTTTTGAATGTAGAGTTTTTTAATATCTTCATCATTTACCCCCTTATATCACGCTATATATATTTTGAATTTATTGGACTTTGTAATCCCTATACCTATACCTATACTTATACTTAATTATAATCTATCCAAGAAGATATATGTACCAAAATTTTACAAACACATCTTATGAAAACATACCTAAATTTACGTTATATAAAAAGAAGTAGTCAATCCAAAGTGAACTGATTACTATCTTTTTACAATAATTTTCATATTTTAAGTAAGATTACTTCTCTTTAGCTATTAGAGTTTTCATTTTTATCCATATCGAAAAAAAGAAATAGGAAGTGCATTATCATACACTTCCCATCTCAACAACTTATTTAAAATCTACTTTTAGCAAAGTATCCTTCACAGGCTAATTTATTAATTTATATTATAATTAAAACTTAAACATAATTATTTTATATGTTCAAATTTTTATATTTTTATATATTTCAATCTCTATATTATATATATCTTTATTATGATAATTTTAATATCTTACTTGCATCTTCGCAATACTTATTATCTTCTATAAATTTTATACTGTCGTTTATAGCACATTCAGAAGGTGCATTTACAACAACCGCTAATTCATCATCTTGAGCTATTATTTTAGAACTTATTAATTTATCTTTTAATACAGATATTATCTTGTCTTGTTGTGGATTTTTAAATCTAAGTAGAGCTTGACATTCATGTGATACAACTTTGTCTACATCTACTTTTTCTTTAATAAATGCATCTACATTATTTAGACGATGATCATATATATCGAGTACATCAGCATAAACTGCACTTCCTGTAGCATCTTTTCCAGCGCCTTTACCAACAAATGATACCTCTCCTAAGAAATCACCATTTACTACGATTATGTTAAACTCATTGTCTATTTTAGATATTATATCGTCATTTCCAACTAAAACTGGTCTGACATATCCATTTACCTTGCCATCGTGTATTTTGCTGCGTCCAACTAATTTTATTTTGCATCCAAGTTGTTTCGCATATTCTATATCCTTTGGCTCTATATTGTTTATTCCTTCAAGATAGAAATCTTTCCAGTATATTCTCTTTTTAAACGATAAAGTAGATAAGATTGATAACTTTCTACCTGCATCATATCCCATTACATCAGACTCCGGATTAGCCTCAGCAAATCCAAGCTCTTGAGCTTGTTTTAAAGCCTCATCATAAGATAAATTTTCATCATACATTTTTGATAAAATGAAGTTAGTAGTTCCATTTAATATTGCAGATATAGAGTCAATTTCATTTCCTTCTAGTGATTCTATCAATGGTTTTAAAACTGGAATACCACCACCGACAGATGCTTCAAATTTTATACAAACTCCATTTTCCTTAGCAAGACTTACTAATTCTCCGCCAAACTCTGCCAACATATCTTTATTTGCAGTTACTACATTAATTTTATTTTCTAACGCTCTTTTTAAATATTCATAAGATGGATGTAAGCCCCCTAGTAATTCTACTATTACATCTACATCTTTATTAAATATATCTTCTATATCCGATGTTAAAACATCAGAATGTTTTCTGTGGGCATGCTTGCTTACATCCCTGACAAGTATTCCTTCTATACTTATATCCCTCTTATCCTTGTTGTTATCTATGATATCAACTAAGCCACTTGCTACTGTTCCATATCCTAATATCCCTATTTTCATTTTTTACCCTCCTACTTATAATTTCTTTATATTATTTATTGATTTTGTGTATTAAAAAAGAGGCTTACCCTCGAACTAATTTTCTTAGAATAAAAATTCACTCCGCTCATATCGCCAACGACTTCGTACGTTTCTTAAGATAATAAGTTGAAATAAAAAAACTCGTCCTTGTAAAAAAGGACGAGATGTATTCCCGCGGTTCCACCTAATTTGATAAAAATCCACTCAAAATCTTAACGCGATTAACGGTAAGTCTTACTAAAATAAGAAAAATCTTAAAACTTCAGACCACAGCTCCTAGGTAGTTTTCAATCCCTCTAATTTAGAAAATCTCACAGCTCATAAATTTTCCTCTCTGAAAACCGAATTAGATTTACTCTTTCTATTCATTGCCTTTTTTAATTAAATTAGTTAATAATATAATATGATATAATCAGAAAATTGTCAACATTCTTTTATATTATTTTTCCTTTTTATTCCAGTCCTATTTCGCTTTTTATATAAAAGCCTTGCATTGACCTCAGACCCAGATAAAATCGTCCAACTACTCAAATACAGCCATGTTATAAGCACGATTACACCACCTAAACTGCCGTAAATTACATCGTAGTTTGAAAAGTTGTTAACATAAAACGAATAACCATAAGTCACTGCAATCCATAAAAACGTAGAAAGCACAGCACCAGGGATGGAATCTGCAATTCTCATTTTTGTATTTGGCATAGCAGTATAAAGTATCACCAATATAATTATAACGAATAATATCCCCACACTATATCTCAGGATATTCCATATATAGATAAAATACTTGTCAAGCCCTATTAAATCAAACGCAACAGTACCTATCTTTTCTCCACCTATAAGTAAAATCATTGATATTAAAATAAGTAATAATAACATAATTGAAAAAATCATTGAA
Organism: Clostridium sp. 2218st1_F5_2218SCRN_220325; assembly: GCF_039062665.1. Taxonomy (NCBI): domain Bacteria; kingdom Bacillati; phylum Bacillota; class Clostridia; order Eubacteriales; family Clostridiaceae; genus Clostridium; species Clostridium sp. 2218st1_F5_2218SCRN_220325. The sequence goes on from NZ_JBCLNH010000030.1 coordinate 9,423, forward strand.
ATAAATAATACCTTAAAAAACGACCTATTTTCATTAACTCCATAAGATCTATTAATCCCTCTTATCAATGATTTTACCGCCTTTGACATAGACCATATAGCTAAGAAGAAACTGCTTATTAAAAGTTTAAAACTTCTATTTCCTATAACTGATCTAATTAAACTGTTGATTACTACAAATGCACTCGAAGGTATCAAGCTCTCTATTATATTTATATATCTATTTAAATATATAATCGGTATAAAAACTACTGCACTTATCGTAAATAATAAAAACGGGAATAAGCTAAGCAGTAAATAAAATGCTACCTCTGCCGCCCTTGAACTTATATTGCCAACTTCTATTGTTCCATATGTTCTCTCAAAGCGATATTTCATATGCAGTATTTTTTTTACTATTTTCTTTATTGTTTTCAACTCCTTTCAAAATTTTGTTTGATATTGAATTTTTTACAAAATTGCTTTATATACATTATAATAAATTATTTGGATTTTTCATTAACTAAATATTATTTTTTGCTTTGTATTAAATTATATGTGGATTTTGGGTGGGATTTTTCTTAAGATAGATTAAATTTTTATATAAAATGCTATATATACTAAAATAACCCCCATAATAAAATATTTTTTACCATAAGAGTTATTTAACAATTATCTTTAGTTCAATATAGCATTTATATATTTACTCATTTTCAATAAAATATCTGCTATATAAAATATTATTTAAGGTAGATTTATTTTGATTTCCATTTTCGAAATAAGTAATATTTATCTAAAAAAGCATCTATATAGAATAGATGCTTTTTTATTCTAATCAACTTCTATTGATAAAATATTAATATATGGAATTGTAATATTTTGACCTAATACAGATTCATATGTCTGTAGTGCCAATAAGTTTTTCATTGTCAATTAAAATCGAGTACATTTTGCCAGAGTACTTAGAATTCACAAACCATCTAAGTATAGCAAGATTAGTAATATCTAAACCAAGTTCGCAAGCAGCTTTTTGAGAAAATTCTAATATTGTATATTCCATAATTTTACCCCCTAACATTTATTTTAAATAAAACTATCCTATTACTTATATTATAAACCACAAAAATTGAAAAGTGTTAATGTGAGCGGTGAAAAATCTATGCCTTAGGCCGTAGCCTAAGACATTTTCCAATTATTTATAAAATACTGCACTTATTAAAAAATTTGAACCATACTTTTCATTTTCAATTATTCCATCAGAACCCCAATCGCCAAAGCCAGCCTTAACAGCTAAAGGTCTTAGATCACCGTATATAGAAAAAACTCCTTTCGACCAAACCTTTTTATAACCATGTGATTTTAATAATATTTTAATTTCTTTAAGGTTTTTTCTAGATATTTTATTAACTTTAAGTATATCTTTGCTTATTTTAAAAAATCTTTTATAAAACAATGTGCTATCACAGTAATGGGCAAATAGTAAACAGTTTACATCACCGCTTATTTTTATATTACCTTTTAAGATAACTGCATTTTTATCAGCTATTTTATACGCATTTTCTATTAATTTATTCATTTTAATCTCCTAAATAATTTTATATACTACTAGGTTTTCATATTTTTTAATTAATATTTATATTTAAATAAAAGTAAAATGTATAATTAATCTTATTGCCATAAATACTATAAAAAGTAGAGTAAAAATAACGAAAGGAGTATTATAATTGAAAAAAAGTAGAGAAAAACAAATTGTAAATATATCTATTTTAGGTATTATAACTAATCTCATTTTAGCAGGTATAAAAATTATAATTGGTATAACATCTGGTTCTATTGCTATTACATCTGATGCAGTTAACAATTTAACTGACTCATCATCTTCATTAATTACAATCATCGGTACAAAATTAGCTCAAAAGAACCCAGATAAAAATCATCCATTTGGATTTGGAAGAATTGAATATCTAACTAGTATGATTATCGGAATCATAGTTTTAGTTACCGGTTTTGAAATAATTATATCATCTGTAAAAGGCATTTTTTATCCTAATGCTGTAGATTACAATTTGTTGATAGTTTTTTTATTATTTATCACAGTAGTAGTAAAAACTTTTCTAAGCATATATATTGAAAAACAAGGAAAAAAGCTTAATTCGGGTGCTTTAGTAGCATCAGGAAAAGAGTCTAAAAATGATGCAATCATTTCAATCGTAACAATTATTTCTGCAATAATATATATGATTACAAAGTTTTCTATAGATTCATATGCGGGACTTTTTATCTCTATATTTGTTTTAAAAACTGGGTTTGAAGTCCTTAAAGATACTATAAATAAACTCCTTGGCGAAAAAATAGACTCTGAAATAAAAGATAAAATTTATAAAGTTATCCAAAGCTCTGAATATATATTAGGAGTACATGATTTGATATTAAATAATTATGGACCTAATACAAATATCGGTAGTATTAATGTTGAAATGGATTATAAAAAGACTCTTGGTGAAATTTATCCATTGATTCATACATTACAAATGAAGATTTATCAAGAAACCCATGTTTATCTTATTTTTGGGATTTATGGCGTTGATAATACTTCAGAAACTACTAAAAAAGTTTGGAGTATTCTCAAGAATTTTAAGGAAAATGAACTGCATTGTCTTGGATGTCATGGAGTGGTAGTTGATGAAAAAGATAAAAGAATCTTTTGTGATGTTATTTTAGACTTTTCTTGTGATAGAAGTGAAATAAAAAGTAGATTAGAAAAAACAATCAAAGACAAATTTAATGAATATACAATTACAGTAATAGTTGATTCAGAGTTTTCATAGATAATCTGAAATATTTATAAAATTAAATCTAAATTTAAACATATTAAATACTCACTATATATAAATTTTTTCCAACCGCATATTTTTAATCAGTGTGATGTGATATAGTTATTTCAATGGATGAGAGTACTTTTTAGTCCAATATTTATTTTTTGTACTTCGGTTGGAAATTTTTCTTATAATTATTGGTATTTCAACGTTCATGTTATATTATGTAAATAAGGAATGTGTAAATTTCTGGTAATTCAACCGTAACATGAGATGTATTTAACTCAATTTTTAAGTTCGCAATATCTTTAAATGGTGTACCTTTATACTCCACCATATCGCAAAACTAAGTACGCAATATTTTTAAATTGCGTACTATCCATAGAATATATCCAACTATCACAAAAATTCCTTACACACATCCTACCCCATTCTGACAAACACAATACTTACATGCCCCTTCGCCTGTTCTAAATGGGCAGTAATAAATCACTTTATTATTTTCTTTTACAACCTTTATACTCAATTTATCTATAGGATGCATCGGCTTTTCTTTTATATAAGTCAAATATAAACTAGAAATAATAATCCATTTATGATCCTTTTTATCTTCTGCCATATATTTATTTAAATAAGTTTTTAACTCTAACTTCAAATCATCTATAACATCCATTGAGACTTCTTTATCTTCGGTTATTTGTGTATTTTTCATTTCAAGCAAGGTTTTTCTGTTATGTTCACTAATTTTAATTGTTGAATCTCTTGATTCTAATACTTCCCATTCTTTTGGAGTAATTTCATCTTTTAGTTTAGTTATTAACTGTGATAATTTCATTATTATGATCTCTTCCTTATAATTAAAAAAGCAGGAACGTAAAAGTTCCTGCCCTTTAAGTAAAATTATTATTTATATACTATCTTATTATTTAACTTGATCTATTATTTTATTGATATCAGCTTCTATATTATCTATTTTTTCTAAACACTTAACTTCATCTTGACCTTTAACAGCTACATAGAATTTAAGTTTGGGCTCAGTTCCTGATGGTCTTATAGCTATCCAAGAACCATCTTCTAAGAAGTATTTTAATACGTTAGATTTTGGTAGACCGTCTATACCTTTTTGGTAGTCTTTTAAGTCTACAACTTTTGTATTATTAAATTCTTCTATGTCGTTTTCTCTGAAGTAAGTTATTATTTCTTTTATTTTAGCTAGACCTTCTATACCTTTTAAAGTTAGTGAGATTGTTTTTTCTTTGAAGTATCCGTATTTTTTGTATAATTCTTGTAATCCTTCATATAAACTCATGCCTTTATCATAATAGTAAGCTGCCATTTCTGATATTAATAATGATGCAACAACACCGTCTTTATCTCTTGCATGAGTACCAACTAAATATCCGTAACTTTCTTCGTATCCGAATAAGTAAGTTTTATCTCCACTTTCTTCAAAAGATTTTATTTTTTGACCTATAAATTTAAATCCAGTAAGCACGTTTATAACATCTAAGTTATTTGCTTTTGCTATATCTGCACCAAATTCTGAAGTTACTATAGTTTTAACTAATGTAGCTTTAGGGTCTAGTTTGTTTTCTTCTTTAGAACTTTCTATTATATAATTAGTTAACATTGCACCTATTTGGTTCCCAGTAAGAAGTGCGTATTCTCCTGTTGTAGTTTTAACAGCTACACCAACTCTATCGCAGTCTGGGTCAGTTGCTATAACTAAGTCAGCACCTTCAGCTTTTGCAAGAGCAATACCTCTAGTTAAAGCTTTATGTTCTTCTGGGTTTGGATATTCGATTCCTGCAAAGTTTGGATCTGGATTTTGTTCTTCTGGAACTACTAAAACATTTTTAAATCCAACTTCTGATAAAGCACGAGTTACAGGCACGTTTCCTGTTCCACAAAGTGGAGTGTAAACTATTTTGAAGTCTTGTCCAACTTTTTTAACTAAGTCTTTTTTGATTACTTGAGTTTTTACAGCTTCTATAAATGCAGTATCTTGGTCTTCTCCTAACATTACAACTAAATCTTTTTGATCTTCTTTTATAGTTGGTATTGTTGAATAATCTTTTATTGAATTAACTTCATCAGTTATTGCAGCTGCTATTTCAGGCATAACTTGTGCCCCATCTTCCCAATATACTTTATATCCATTGTATTCTGGTGGGTTGTGGCTAGCAGTTATAACTATACCTGCTATAGTGTGTAATTTTCTAACAGCAAAAGATAATTCTGGAGTTGTTCTTAATGAATCAAATATATATGCTTTTATACCGCAAGCTGCTAATGTGTTTGCTGCCTCTAAACAAAACTCTCTAGACATATTTCTGTTGTCGTGAGCTATTACTACACCCCTATTTTTTTCTTCTTCTGTAGTGTTTTTCATTATGTAGTTTGCAAGTCCAAAAGTAGCTCTTCTAACAGTGTATATATTTATTCTGTTAGTCCCCGCTGCTATTATTCCTCTAAGTCCTGCTGTACCAAATTCTAAATCTGTATAAAATCTGTCTTCTATTTCTTTTTCATTTCCCTTAATATTTTCAAGTTCTTGTTTTGTTTCGGCATCGAAATAATCACTTTCAAGCCATTGATTGTAAATTTCCATGTAATTCATCTGCATTCCCTCTTTCAAAATTTAAAACTTTATAATTTTTTACAAATATTCCAGAAACCTATCCACATATATCTAAGATAAACTTCTTCATATCAATATATTTCTCTTTATGTATATTGTATATTGTTTTTGGGTGATAGTAAACATAAATATTTTTAAAATAACGTTTTCCGACTTATTTTTACATTTTATGGAAAGCTTTTTTCTTTTTCAGATATTGCCTTTCTCTCAATATATATTGTATAACAAAAATATATTTATAATAAAAGGTATGCATAAACAAAATTTTTATTTTATGCATACCTTCTTTATTGCTCAATTATTCAGCCTTATTACTTAATTACTAGTCTTTATCACTATTCTTTATCACTACATTAATAATCTACATTACTGTTCTTTATTAATTATGTAAAATTTAATAACTTCCGAATAATTTCATTATGTAAATAATTTATATAAATTCAATTATATAAAATTATAATATTCTATAACTTATTTACATCCAGTTATCTTATTGTATATTTTCATATAAGTTTCTGCCACTTCTTCAGGAGAAACATCATTCATACTTTCTTTATTTACTACAGTAGTATAGTATAATTCAGTAAGCTCATATGCAACATCCTTTGCATTTCTTTGAGAAGATCCTGTTACCCTTTGTTCAGCCATAATTATTCTGCCTCCTTAATTTTTACAATATTAATTTAATATACATTCTCTCTATTAACTTAATATTAAATCAACATATAATATATTTTTTCTTTATAGCTATTATATATTATTTAGGCAATATATAAATCATTTTTTTATAATTATTAAAAAAATCTTTCGTAATATTATCATTTTCGCTCTCCTTATAACTCACTCAATATTTTCCTTAATTTCATATATAAAACTCTCAGAATATGCCATTAAAATCAGAGATTTCGTCGCAATTATAAACTATCTGCCACCTTGATAAGCTCGTTTATTAACCTAAAATATCTCAACCTTATTCCTATCTAACCTAACACCCCTAATAAACTGATTTATCTTCATATCATTCACACTATCACCTCTTAATTTCCCATTTTATTATCCATACTATTATCCCTTAATTGTTCTTATAATCTATATTAATTAGAACTTAATAATTCTTCCTGTCATCCTACTGCTATTATACATTATTAAATATTTTTAACAAACTTTAACCTATAATTGATAAAAAAATATCTCCATTTTACCTTTAATAAAAAAAAACACGATAATTTAATTATCGTGCAAGGGTGGGTTAAATTATTTAAGCTATTGCTAAATTTACATTTATATAACAACATTTCTTACTTATAATAGTATATTATCTTACTAATTAAATCAATTCATTATAATACAAATTCATTCCATTTAAGAATCGATTTTTTAGAATCAATTCTAATTTATAATATATTCTAATCTTTTGATAATAAAATAATAATATGATTTGTTATCCGACTAATTTTATATTTCTTCTTTTTATATTGTACATAAAATAATCCATTATATTCCTCATAGCCTATTCCTTTATTCCTTTATTCCTTTATTCCTTTATTCCTTTATTCCTTTATTATGATTATATTTAACAAGTTTGTGATAATTGAATATAAAATCTTTAAGTTGGATATAATCTACTTACTTATAAATAATATATTCTATATATGTATAGAATTCGTTTTAAACAGTTTAAAATACTGACTTCAAGCAATGATTTTTAATTTAAAAATATATAAAAATAAATTTTAAAAAGGAGTATGAAAATATGTTTACCAAAAAACAGCCTGTTGTATTTGAAACAAAAAATTTAGAATCTATGACTAACTGTCTCAATAAAGACGAACTTGAATCTTTAGTACATATAATTCAATCTAAAATAAAAATGGCTTATTATAATAAAATAGATCTTGGTTCAGACCGCGAATTTTTAGATAATTTCCCGAAAGGTCAAAAAAGAGACCTCGAAATTTTGCGAGGAAAGTTTAAAAATAGCTTAAAATGTCCAAAATGTGGTCATTTAGAACT
>NZ_JBCLNH010000031.1:0-14876 GCF_039062665.1 Clostridium sp. 2218st1_F5_2218SCRN_220325
AAGATTCGCTATAAGAGAAGGTGGTAGAACAGTAGCATCTGGTGTTGTAGCATCTATAATAGAATAATCTATAATAGGATAATTAATTTTTCAGATATATAGAGAAAAGAGGGGTTTTTTGACTCCTCTTTTTTTAGTAAATAAACAAACAAAAACATTGACACAACTTTAAATTTGTGATAACTTATACAAAGTAATGGTTAAAGGAAGGTAATAGTATTTTGATAATTAATTTCAAAATATTATATAACAATATATATATATTATTGTATTAAAAGTTGGAGGTGTAGCAAATGAGAGTAAGAGTTACTTTAGCATGTTCTGAATGCAAACAAAGAAACTACAACACTACAAAAAACAAAAAAAATAACCCAGACAGAATAGAATTAAAAAAATATTGTAAATTCTGTAAAAAACATACTACTCATAAAGAAACAAAATAGTTATATTTTAAGGATGTGAGTAATATTATGAAAACTCAGGAAGTCAAAAAAAATGAATCTACTAAGAAAAGATTCAGTTTAGTTACTTATATTAAGGAAACTATAGCAGAATTAAAAAGAGTAACTTGGTCAACTAAGACAGAGTTACTAAAGAACACAGGTATAGTTTTAGCTACAATTATTTCGTTTACTATTTTAGTATGGGCCTTAGATACGCTTCTATCAGGAGCCTTAGCGCTAATAATAAAATAGAAAAAAGGAGAATGTAAATGTCGGAAATACAAGATGCAAAATGGTATGTAGTTCATACTTATTCAGGACATGAAAATAAAGTTAAAGCTACCATAGAAAATACAGTTAAAAACAGGGGAATGGAAGATTATATAAAACAAGTCATTGTCCCTACTGAAGATGTAATTGAAACTACAAAAACAGGAAAAGAAAAAGTAAGACAAAGAAAAATATACCCAAGTTACGTTCTTATCAACATGATAATAACTGACGAATCATGGTATATTGTAAGAAATACAAAAGGTGTTACGGGATTCGTAGGACCAGGATCTAAACCAGTTCCACTAAGTGAAGAAGAAGTTAAGTCTATGGGTATCGACTTAGATAAAATAGGCGAAAAACGTACTGAAATCGAAGTTGGTGAAGTAATCAACGTTCGTGACGGTTTATTCAAAGGACAAAGCGGAATTGTAAAAGAGATCGATCTTAAAAACGAGACAGTAAAAGTGTGCATGAATTCATCTACTGGTAATGAAGTATCATTAGAATTGGATTTAAAAAGCATAGAAACAATATAGTTGGAAGAAATTTGAGGAGGTGCGATCAATATGGCTAAAAAAGTTATAGGTCAAATAAAATTACAAATACCTGCAGGAAAGGCTACTCCAGCTCCACCAGTTGGTCCAGCATTAGGGCAACACGGAGTTAACATAATGGGATTCACTAAAGAATTCAATGCTAAAACTGCAGATCAAGCAGGAATGATAATACCAGTTGTTATAACTGTATACCAAGATAGATCATTCTCATTCATAACAAAAACTCCACCTGCTGCAGTATTACTTAAAAAAGCTGCTGGTTTAGATAGAGCTTCAGGTGAGCCAAATAAAAACAAAGTTGCAACATTAACTTCAGCTCAAATAAGAGAAATAGCTGAATTAAAAATGCCTGACTTAAATGCTGCATCAGTAGAAGCTGCAATGAGCATGGTAGCTGGTACTGCTAGAAGTATGGGTATCGTAGTAGAAGACTAATTTTAATTAGATTTTAATTAGACACTTCGTTAGAAGTGGGAGGCGAATGCCGACAATAACCACAAGGAGGATTTATAAAATGGCTAAAAAAAGCAAAAAATATGTAGAAGCATTAGGAAAAATAGATAGAAACAGATTATATGATTCTAAAGAAGCTTTAACTTTAGTAAGTGAAATAGCTACTGCTAAATTCGATGAAACTGTTGAAGCTCACGTTAAATTAGGTGTTGACTCAAGACACGCTGATCAACAAGTTAGAGGTGCAATAGTATTACCTCACGGAACTGGTAAAACTAAAAAAGTTTTAGTTTTCGCTAAAGGTGAAAAAGCTAAAGAAGCAGAAGCTGCAGGAGCAGATTTCGTAGGTGCTGAAGACTTAGTACAAAAAATACAAAAAGAAAACTGGTTCGATTTTGATGTAGTAGTTGCTACTCCAGACATGATGGGTGTAGTAGGTAGATTAGGTAGAGTATTAGGACCAAAAGGTTTAATGCCAAACCCAAAATCAGGAACAGTTACATTCGACGTTACTAAAGCTGTTGAAGAAATAAAAGCTGGTAAAGTTGAATACAGATTAGACAAAAACAACATAATCCACGTTGCTATAGGTAAAGTATCTTTCGGTGGAGAAAAATTAGCTGAAAACTTCAACGTTTTAATGAACGCTATAATAAAAGCTAAACCATCTGCTGCTAAAGGTCAATACTTAAGAAGTGTAACAGTTACTTCAACTATGGGACCTGGAGTAAAAATAAATCCTGCAAGAGTATCTGAATAATATTTATTGACATAGTCAAACACAAATGTTATAATATCTCTTGTTGATGTTAAAAACGAATAGATTTGCCGTAGACAGTAGGTGCGAGAGCTTAATTTCCTGCCGAGGTTTTAGATAAATGAAACTAGAGCTTTTATGTCTACCATTGTGTTAGAAATAAAAGCTTTTTTAATTGTACGGTGAATATACTTTTGCGAAGGAGGTGCACACTGATGAGAGAAGCTATACAAATGAAATCACAAGTTGTTGCTGAAATAGTTGAAAAACTACAAAAATCATCTTCTACAATAGTTGTTGACTACAAAGGTTTAACTGTTGAAGAAGTTACAGAGTTAAGAAAGAAAATGAGAGAAGCTGGTGTTGAATACAAAGTTTATAAAAACACTTTAGTAAGAAGAGCTGCTAAAGAAGTTGGAATAGCTGAATTCAACGATGAGTTATTAGTTGGAACTAATGCTATAGCATTCGGTTATGACGATCCAATAGCTCCAGCTAGAGTTATAAAAGAATTTATGGATGCTCATCCAAAAATGCAATTAAAAATGGGTGTAGTAGAAGGAACATTCTACAACGAAGCTCAAATAGTTGAGTTCGCAAATATACCACCAAGAGAAGTTCTTCTTGCAAAATTACTTGGAAGCTTAAAAGCTCCAATGTCAAACTTCGTATATTTACTAGATGCTCTAGTGAAAAAACAAGAAGGTCAAGAAGCTTAATTGTCAGTTAAATTTAGAAAATAAGATTATAAATAATAAAAATTAGTGAAAAAATTCGGAGGTGCTAAAAATGACAATAGAACAAATATTAGAAGCTATAGAACAAATGAAAGTTACAGAATTAAATGAATTAGTAAAAGCTGCTGAAGAAAAATTCGGTGTATCTGCTTCTGCTCCAGTAATGGTTGCTGGTGCTGCTGGTGGAGCTGCTGCTGCTGAAGAAAAAACTGAATTCGATGTAATATTAGCAGGTGCTGGTTCATCAAAAGTTGGAGTTATAAAAGCAGTTAGAGAAGTAACTGGTTTAGGATTAAAAGATGCTAAAGATTTAGTAGACAACGCTCCTAAAACTCTTAAAGAAGGAGCTTCTAAAGAAGAAGCTGAACAAATAAAAGAAAAATTAGAAGCTGCTGGTGCATCAGTAGAACTTAAATAATTTTTTTAAGAAAAAGGTGTCTCGGTAGGACACCTTTTTTGAATTTATTAATAAATTTAAGAAATAAAGTTGAGAATAGAGAATATAAGGCAACCTCGTTTTGTATTCTCTATTCTCAACTTTATAAAAAAATTACGAAAAAATGGAATTAATACATAAAATTATGTGCATACTAAATAGAGTAAGGTTTTTATGCATATTTGTTTATTTTAATTTCAATATATATAGTATATAAATTTGAAGATATATAAATTTTAAATTATATACTATGTAATATTGAAAAAAAATAAGAAATGTGCTAAAATTACTAGATGCGTTTAGTATGACAATGGTTTTATTTTTAATTATTGAGAGGTGAAAAGTGAATGCCATATCCTGTCACGATAGGTAAGAGAAAGAGAATGAGCTTTTCTAAAATAAAGGAAATAGCTGATTTACCAAATCTTATAGAAATACAAGTAGATTCTTATAAGTGGTTTTTAGAAGAAGGTTTAAAAGAAGTTTTTAATGATATTTCTCCAATTGAGGATTATACAGGTAATTTAATATTAGAGTTCGTAGATTACTCTCTAGATGATAAGCCTAAATATGACATTGAAGAATGTAAAGAAAGAGATGCTACATATTGTGCGCCTCTAAAAGTAAAAGTAAGACTTATTAATAAAGAAACTGGAGAAATAAAAGAACAAGAAGTATTTATGGGAGACTTCCCGCTAATGACAGAGAGAGGGACTTTCGTAATAAACGGAGCGGAAAGAGTTATCGTAAGTCAATTAGTTAGATCACCTGGTGTATATTATGCTCTAGAAAGAGATAAAACTGGTAAAAAACTAATATCTTCTACTGTTATACCTAATAGAGGTGCTTGGTTAGAATATGAAACTGATTCTAACGACGTTATTTCTGTTAGAGTGGATAGAACAAGAAAACAACCAGTTACAGTATTATTAAGAGCTTTAGGAATAGGAACAAATGCTGAAATAATAGAACTTTTAGGTGAAGATGAAAGACTAATGGCAACATTAGAAAAAGACAACACTACAAATGTTGAGGAAGGTTTAGTTGAAATTTATAAAAAATTAAGACCAGGCGAACCACCAACAGTTGAAAGTGCATCTTCATTAATCAATGCATTGTTCTTTGATGCAAAAAGATACGATTTAGCAAAAGTAGGTAGATATAAATTCAATAAAAAACTTGCTTTAGCTTATAGAATAATGAATAGAGTAGCTTATGACGATATAATCAACCCAGAAACTGGAGAAGTTTTCGTAAAAGCTGATGAAAAAATAAGTTATGATGATGCTTGGAAGATACAAAATTCAGGTATTAACACAGTTACTATAAAAACTGACGAAGATAAAAAAGTCAAAGTAATAGGAAATAACTTTGTTGATATAAAAGCACATATAGATTTTGATATAGATGATTTAAATATAAAAGAAAAAGTTCACTATCCAACATTAAAAGAAATTTTAGATGAATATAGTGATGAAGAAGAAATAAAAGAAAGCATTAAAATAAGAAGAAAAGAATTAATTCCTAAACATATATTATTAGACGACATAATTGCGTCTATAAGTTATGAATTCAACCTATTCTTCGGTATAGGAAACATAGATGATATAGATCATTTAGGTAACAGAAGAATAAGATCAGTTGGGGAATTATTACAAAACCAAGTTAGAATTGGTCTTTCAAGAATGGAAAGAGTTATAAGAGAAAGAATGACTGTTCAAGACATGGAAGCTATAACTCCACAAGCATTAGTGAACATAAGACCAGTTTCAGCAGCTATCAAAGAATTCTTTGGTAGTTCACAGTTATCTCAGTTCATGGACCAAACTAACCCATTATCTGAGTTAACACATAAAAGAAGATTATCAGCATTAGGACCAGGAGGTCTTTCAAGAGAAAGAGCTGGATTCGAAGTGCGTGACGTTCATCATTCTCACTACGGTAGAATGTGTCCGATAGAGACTCCAGAGGGACCAAATATCGGTCTTATAAACTCACTGAGTACTTATGCTAAAATAAATGAGTATGGATTCATCGAATCTCCTTACAGAAAATATGATAAAGAAACAGGAAAAATGACAGATGAGATACATTATCTTACTGCAGATGAAGAAGATTTATTCATAAGAGTGCAAGCAAATGAACCATTAAATGAAGATGGTAGCTTCATAAACTCAAAGGTTGTATGTAGAACTGTAAATGGTACAGTTGAACTTGTTCCAACTGAAAGAGTTGACTTCATGGATATATCTCCTAAACAAGTTGTATCTATAGCAACTGCTATGATACCATTCCTTGAAAATGACGATGCCAATAGAGCCCTAATGGGAGCCAACATGCAACGTCAAGCAGTGCCTCTAATGAGAAGAGAAGCACCAATCATAGGTACAGGAGTTGAGTACAGAGCTGCAAAAGACTCTGGTGCTGTTGTTGTTGCTAAAAACAGTGGTATAGCTGAAAGAGTAACAGCTGATGAAATAGTAATCAAAAGAGAAGACGGAAATAGAGATAGATATAAATTACTTAAATTCAAGCGTTCAAACCACGGTACTTGTATAAACCAAACACCTATCATAAACAAAGGTGAAGAGGTTAAAGTAGGTGATGTTATAGCCGATGGTCCAGCTACAGATTTAGGTGAAATAGCATTAGGTAGAAACTGCTTAATCGCGTTTATGACTTGGGAAGGTTATAACTACGAGGATGCCGTTTTAATTAATGAAAGACTTGTAAAAGAAGATAGATTATCAACTATTCATATAGAAGAATATGAATGTGAAGCTAGAGATACAAAACTAGGACCAGAAGAAATAACTAAAGATATACCAAACGTTGGTGAAAGTGCAATCAAAAACTTAGACGACAGAGGTATAATCAGAATAGGTGCTGAAGTAGATTCAGGAGATATATTAGTTGGTAAAGTAACTCCAAAAGGAGAAACTGAACTTACTGCTGAAGAAAGATTACTTCGTGCAATCTTCGGTGAAAAAGCTAGAGAAGTTAGAGATACATCTCTAAAAGTACCTCATGGTGAATCAGGTATAATAGTTGACGTTAAAGTCTTTACAAGAGAAAATGGTGATGATTTATCACCAGGTGTAAACGAATTAGTTAGATGTTATATAGCTAAGAAGAGAAAAATAAAAGTCGGAGATAAAATGGCCGGACGTCATGGTAACAAAGGGGTTATCTCAAGAGTATTACCAGAAGAAGACATGCCATTTATGGAAGACGGAACACCTATGGATATAGTTCTGAATCCACAAGGTATACCATCTCGTATGAATATCGGTCAGGTACTTGAAATGCACTTAGGACTTGCTGCTAAGAAATTAGGATGGCATGTTGCTACATCAGTATTTGATGGTGCAAAAGAAACTGATATAATGGATGCTTTAGAAGAAGCAGGTTACCCAAGAGACGGTAAATTAACATTATATGATGGTAGAACAGGTGACACATTTGATAACAGAATAACAGTAGGATACATGTACTACTTAAAACTACATCACTTAGTTGATGAAAAATTACATGCAAGAAGTACAGGACCATACTCACTAGTAACTCAACAACCACTTGGTGGTAAGGCACAATTCGGTGGACAAAGATTCGGTGAGATGGAGGTTTGGGCTCTAGAAGCATACGGAGCTGCACACATACTTCAAGAAATACTTACTGTTAAATCAGACGACGTAGTAGGTCGTGTAAGAACTTATGAAGCAATAGTTAAAGGTGAAAACATTCCTGAACCAGGAATACCTGAATCATTCAAAGTTCTTATAAAAGAACTTCAAAGTTTATGTCTTGATGTTAAAGTTCTTAGTGAAGAAGACGAAGAACTAGAAGTTAGAGAATCAACTGATTTAGATGATGAAGTTGATGGAAACTTCGAATTAAGTCTAGTTAGCGATGAAAGAGAAGTTGAGGAATCTCACGTTATAGAAGATCTTGATGATGCTGACGAAGATTTAGTAGAAGATATGGATTATGATGTTGAAGAAGTAGACGATAATTTAAATTTTGATTTCAGTGGCTTTGGCGATGAAGACAACAGTGATTTTGAAATATAGTTTTATAATAAAATAAATATCAAATAGAAGGGAGAGAACTCCTTGTTTGAATTAAACAATTTCGAGTCGATAAAAATAGGTTTAGCCTCTCCAGAACGTATAAGAGAATGGTCTAGAGGAGAAGTTAAAAAACCAGAAACAATTAATTACCGTACTTTAAAACCAGAAAAAGACGGTCTATTCTGTGAAAGAATATTTGGACCACAAAAAGACTGGGAATGTCATTGTGGAAAATATAGAAGAGTTAGATACAAAGGTGTAGTTTGTGATAGATGTGGCGTAGAAGTTACAAAATCTAAAGTAAGAAGAGAAAGAATGGGACATATAGAGCTTGCAGCTCCTATGTCTCATATCTGGTACTTCAAAGGGATCCCAAGTAGAATGGGTCTATTATTAGACATGTCTCCAAGATCTCTTGAAAAAATACTATACTTTGCTTCATATGTAGTTATAGATCCAGGCGAAACTGGACTAAACGAAAAACAATTATTAACTGAAAAAGAATTTAGAAGTAATTACGAAAAATACGGAAATACTTTTGAAGTTGGTATGGGTGCTGAAGCAGTTAAAAAATTATTAATGAAAATTGACCTTGAACAAGAAAGTAAATTATTAAGAGATGATTTAAAAGACAGTACAGGTCAAAAAAGAGTTAGAACAATAAGAAGATTAGAAGTAGTAGAAGCATTCAAAAAATCAGGAAATAAACCTGAATGGATGATTCTTGAAGCTATTCCAGTAATCCCACCAGATTTAAGACCAATGGTTCAATTAGATGGTGGTAGATTCGCTACTTCTGACTTAAATGACTTATATAGAAGAGTTATAAACAGAAATAACAGATTAAAAAGATTATTAGAGCTTGGAGCTCCTGACATCATCGTTAGAAATGAAAAAAGAATGCTTCAAGAAGCAGTAGATGCTCTAATAGACAATGGTAGAAGAGGTAGACCAGTTACTGGACCAGGAAATAGACCATTAAAATCTTTATCAGACATGCTTAAAGGTAAACAAGGTCGTTTCCGTCAAAACTTACTTGGTAAACGTGTTGACTACTCAGGACGTTCAGTTATAGTTGTTGGACCAGATCTTAAATTCTACCAATGTGGTATTCCAAGAAAAATGGCTCTTGAATTATTCAAACCATTCGTAATGGATAAATTAGTTAAAGAAGGTTATGCACATAATATAAAAAGTGCTAAATCATTAGTAGAAAAAGTAAAACCAGAAGTATGGGATGTTCTTGAAGAAGTAATTAAGAGCCATCCAGTTTTACTTAACCGTGCCCCTACTCTTCATAGATTAGGTATACAAGCATTTGAACCAGTTTTAGTTGAAGGTAAAGCTATAAGATTACATCCACTAGCTTGTACAGCATACAATGCCGACTTCGACGGTGACCAAATGGCGGTACACGTACCTTTATCAGTAGAAGCACAAGCAGAAGCAAGATTCTTAATGCTTTCTGTAAATAATATACTTGCTCCAAAAGATGGTTCTCCAATAACTACTCCATCTCAAGATATGGTTCTAGGATGTTACTACTTAACAATAGAATCTCAAGGAGGAGAAAAAGGAACTGGAACAGTATTCAAAGACTTCAACGAATTAATGATGGCTTACCAAACTAAAGCCGTTGAATTACACTCAACAGTAAAAATGAGAATTGTTTTAGAAGATGGTAGAGTTGGAATAACAGAAAGTACTGTAGGTAGATTCATATTCAATGAAAATATACCTCAAGACTTAGGATTCGTAAACAGAGAAGAAGATCCATTCGGATTAGAAATAGATTACTTAGTTGATAAAAAAGCTTTAGGTAAGATAATAGATAAATGTTTCAGAAGACATGGAAACACTATAACTGCTGAAGTTTTAGACCATATTAAATCACTAGGATTTAAATATTCAACTATAGGTGGTATAACAGTTGCAGTTGCTGATATGAAAATACCTGCAACAAAACAAGCATTAATCAAAGATGCTGAAGTACAAGTTGAAAAATACGAAAAAGTATTCAGAAGAGGTTTAATCTCTGACGAAGAAAGATACGAAAAAGTTATAGATACTTGGACTAAAACAACTGAAAAAGTTACAGACGAGCTAATGAATGGTCTTGAAAGAATGAACAACATTTACATCATGGCACATTCAGGAGCCAGAGGTTCTAAGAACCAGATAAGACAGTTAGCTGGTATGCGTGGTCTGATGGCCAATGCATCTGGTAAAACAGTTGAAATCCCAGTTAAATCTAACTTCCGTGAAGGGTTATCAGTAATGGAATACTTCACGTCTTCACACGGTGCCAGAAAAGGGTTAGCCGATACAGCGCTACGTACAGCCGATTCAGGTTACTTAACAAGAAGACTTGTTGACGTCAGTCAAGATGTTATAGTTAGAGATTATGACTGTGGTACTAAAGAAACAACAGAAATCTTTGCTATAAAAGATGGAAATGAAGCAATAGAAGATTTATATGATAGAATAGTAGGAAGATACACTAGAGATGCTATACTTCACCCAGAAACTGGAGAAGTATTAGTAGAAGCAGACACAATGATACAAGAAGACGATGCTGAAGCTATAATAAATGCAGGTATCGAAAAAGTTAACATAAGAACTGTTCTTAACTGTAAAACTCATCATGGTGTTTGTTCTAAGTGTTACGGTAGAAACTTAGCTACTGGTAAAGAAGTTAATATCGGTGAAGCTGTTGGTATAATCGCAGCTCAATCAATCGGTGAACCTGGTACTCAGCTTACAATGCGTACATTCCATACAGGTGGGGTTGCCGGAGGAGATATAACTCAAGGTCTTCCAAGGGTTGAAGAGCTTTTCGAAGCTAGAAAACCAAAAGGTTTAGCTATAATATCTGAAATAACTGGTAGAGTTGAAATAGACGAAACTGGTAAGAGAAAAGAAGTTATAGTAGTACCTAAAGAAGGTGAAAGAGAAGTTTACCAAATACCATATGGATCAAGAGTCAGAGTAAAACAAGGTCAACTTGTTGAAGCTGGTGATCCACTTACTCAAGGTTCTATAAATCCACACGATATAGTTAGAGTTAAAGGTATCGGCGGAGTTCAAGAATACATCGTTAAAGAAGTTCAAAGAGTGTATAGACTTCAAGGGGTTGATATCAACGATAAACATATAGAAGTAATTGTTAGACAAATGCTATCTAAAGTTAAAGTTGAAGATCCAGGAGATACAGATTTATTACCAGGTGGTTATGAAGATGTATTAACATTCCAAGAATGTAACGAAGAAGCTGAATCTCAAGGATTAAGACCAGCTGTTGCTAAGAGAGTTTTACTTGGTATAACTAAAGCATCTCTTGCTACAGATTCATTCCTATCAGCAGCATCATTCCAAGAAACTACAAGAGTTTTAACAGAAGCTGCTATAAAAGGTAAAGAAGACCACCTAATAGGACTTAAAGAAAATGTTATATTAGGTAAATTAATACCAGCAGGAACAGGAATGAAAAAATACAGAAACATAGCAGTTGAAAAAATAGAAGAAGAATCTTTATAAGAATTGTTATATAAACATTCTTGACATGTACTGTATGTGATGTTAAAATGTAAAAGTGCGAATTTAAAAGTTTACTCTAAATTACTGTTTAGGGTAAACTTTTAAGTGAGCTTTAATATAATTAAAGAACTATTAAGTACCAAACTATTAAATGTTTGTGTATGTAACGAACATTTAACTACGGAAATCGGTAGGAATATCCGATTTAGTTGGCGATCATTAAAAGATCGAAATTTTAGAAGAGGGAGGTGCCGATGATGCCAACAATTAACCAATTAGTTCGTAAGAGTAGAAAAGACTTATTAAAAAAATCTACTGCTCCAGCATTACAAAAGAGTTACAACTCTTTAAACAAAAAAACAACTGATGCAAGTTCACCACAAAAAAGAGGAGTTTGTACTTCAGTAAAAACAGTTACTCCTAAAAAACCTAACTCAGCTTTAAGAAAAGTTGCCAGAGTTAAGTTAACAAACGGAATAGAAGTTTCTGCTTATATACCAGGAGAAGGACACAACTTACAAGAGCATAGTGTTGTTCTTATAAGAGGAGGAAGAGTTAAAGACCTTCCAGGGGTTAGATACCATATATTAAGAGGTACATTAGATACTGCAGGTGTTGATAAGAGAATGCAAGCAAGATCTAAATATGGTGCTAAAAAACCTAAAGCTGCTAAAAAATAGATAATAGAGTTTACTAAATTGAAATATTATAGTGCGGTGCTTTAAATATATATATATTTATGGCATACGGCATTGTGATAATATGTCGAGTACCTATGATTTAAGATAAAAATAATTAAGGAGGGAAGCAAAATGCCAAGAAAAGGTAATGTTCCAAAAAGAGACGTATTACCAGATCCAGTATACGGAAGTAAGGTAGTTACAAAATTAATAAATAACTTAATGATAGACGGAAAAAAAGGAAAAGCACAAAAAATAGTTTATGATGCTTTTGATATAATAGCTGAAAAAACTGGAGAAGAAGCTTTAGAAGTATTCAACAAAGCTATGGATAACATAATGCCAGTTTTAGAAGTAAAAGCTAGAAGAGTTGGTGGAGCTAACTACCAAGTTCCAATAGAAGTTAGACCAGACAGAAGACAAACTTTAGGTCTTAGATGGTTAGTAACATACACAAGAGCTCGTGGGGAAAAAGGTATGGTAGAAAAACTTGCGAGAGAAATAATGGATGCTGCAAACAATACAGGAGCATCAGTTAAGAAAAGAGAAGATACTCATAAAATGGCTGAAGCAAATAAAGCATTTGCTCACTACAGATTCTAATTTGATTCTAATATAAGAATTCAACTAGGATTTACGAAATATTAGAGATATCTAAGGAGGATAACCATGGCTAGAAATTTTCCTTTGGAAAGAACTAGAAATATAGGAATCATGGCTCATATAGATGCAGGGAAAACTACAACTACTGAAAGAATCCTGTTCTACACTGGGCGTACACATAAAATAGGAGAAACTCACGAAGGAGCTTCTCAAATGGACTGGATGGAGCAAGAAAAAGAAAGAGGTATAACAATAACTTCTGCTGCTACAACTACTACTTGGAAAGATCATAGAATAAACATAATAGATACTCCAGGACACGTAGACTTCACAGTTGAGGTTGAAAGATCTCTTAGAGTTCTTGACGGTTCAGTTGCTGTTTTCTGTGCTAAAGGTGGGGTTGAACCTCAATCTGAAAACGTATGGAGACAAGCTGAAACTTACAAAGTTCCAAGAATAGCATTCGTTAACAAAATGGATATACTTGGTGCTAACTTCTACAACGTTGTAGAAATGATGAAAGACAGACTAGGTTCTAATGCTGTACCTGTACAATTACCAATAGGTAAAGAAGATACATTCCAAGGTATAATAGACTTAGTTAAAATGGACGCTATAATATACGAAGATGATCTTGGTACTGTTATGGACGAAACTGAAATCCCTGCAGATATGAAAGAAATAGCTGCTGAGTGGAGAGAAAAATTAGTTGAAGCAGTTGCTGAAACTGATGAAGAATTAATGATGAAATATCTTGAAGGTGAAGAATTCACTGAAGAAGAAATAAAAGCTGCTATAAGAAAAGCTACTATAGCATGTGAAATGAACCCAGTATTCTGTGGTACTGCTTACAGAAACAAAGGTGTTCAACCAGTTATAGATGCTGTTATAGACTACTTACCAGCTCCAACTGATATACCTGCTATAAAAGGTGTATTACCAGATGGAACTGAAGCTGAAAGACATGCTTCTGATGAAGAACCATTCTCAGCATTAGCATTCAAAATAATGACTGACCCATTCGTTGGTAAATTAGCATTCTTCAGAGTTTACTCTGGTACTTTAGAATCTGGTTCTTACGTATTAAATGCTACTAAGAACAAGAGAGAAAGAATAGGACGTATCCTACAAATGCATGCTAATACAAGACAAGAAATAACTGAAGTTTATGCAGGAGATATAGCTGCTGCAGTAGGTTTAAAAGATACTACAACTGGAGATACTTTATGTGATCCAAACAATGCTATCATACTTGAATCTATGGAATTCCCTGAACCAGTTATAGACGTAGCTATAGAGCCAAAATCTAAAGCTGCTCAAGAAAAAATGGGTACTGCTCTTCAAAAATTAGCTGAAGAGGATCCAACTTTCAGAGTTAGAACTGACGAAGAAACTGGACAAACTATAATCGGTGGTATGGGTGAGTTACACTTAGAAATCATCGTTGATAGATTATTAAGAGAATTCAAAGTTGAAGCAAATGTTGGTGCTCCACAAGTTGCTTACAGAGAAACAATAACTAAACCAGTTGATGTTGAGTACAAATACTCTAAACAATCAGGTGGTAGAGGACAATACGGACACGTTAAACTTAGAGTTACTCCACAAGAGCCAGGTGCTGGATACGTATTCGAAAACAAAACTGTTGGTGGATCTGTTCCTAAAGAATATGTTGGACCAACTGATATGGGTATCCAAGGTGCTATGCAAGCCGGTGTTGTTGCAGGTTATCCTGTAGTTGACGTTGCTGTTGAATTATACGATGGTTCTTACCATGAAGTCGATTCATCAGAAATGGCATTCAAAATGGCTGGTTCAATGGCTATGAAGGAAGCTTTAAAGAAAGGTGATTCAGTATTACTTGAACCATACTTCAAAGTTGAAGTTGTTACTCCAGAAGAATACATGGGAGATGTTATGGGTGGAATAAACTCTAAGAGAGGTTTAATCCAAGGTATGGAAGCTAGAGCAGGTGCACAAGTTATAAATGCATTCGTTCCACTTTCAGAAATGTTCGGTTACTCAACTGAATTAAGATCTACTACTCAAGGTAGAGCTACTTACACTATGATATTCGACCACTACGAACAAGTTCCAGCTGGTGTAGCTAAAAAAATAGCTGAAGGTAGATAATATCTATTTAAATAAAAAATAAATAAAAGACGAGGATTCGTCCTCGTCTTATAAAAAATATATAAACAAAATAATTACTTAGGAGGATTTCAAAATGGCAAAGGCTAAATTCGAAAGAAATAAACCACATGTTAATATAGGAACTATCGGACACGTTGACCACGGTAAAACTACATTAACAGCTGCAATAACAAAAA
>NZ_JBCLNH010000032.1:0-11595 GCF_039062665.1 Clostridium sp. 2218st1_F5_2218SCRN_220325
ATAAAACACCTGCAGAGGTCTTCGCTGCAACATAAACATAAAATGTTGCACTTATATTGACAATCTATCATATAAAATATAAAAATTATTTTTTAGTTATTTTTATACCAGTTTCATGACCATTTAAGTCATATTTTTCAAAGTCAGTATTGTCTACTGCTTTTATTTCAACTGCTAATGTTTCAGTTTGTATATAGTTTTTGAATGCTTCTACAGCCTTAGCTATATCTTCATCTGAATTAAATTCTATATCTATATTATCTAAAACTTCGAAGTTGCTTGCTTTTCTTATTTGTTGAACTTTAGATATAAATTCTCTTACATATCCTTCATTTATTAACTCTTCTGTTAAGTTAGTATCTAATATAACGAATATGTTGTTTGCCATAGCAACGTCGAATCCTTCTTTAGCATCTATGTTTATTAAAACATGTTCTCTATCGAATTCGAATGCCTCTCCATCTAAATCAACAGTTACTTTTTCTCCAGCTTCTAATTTAGGAACTACTTCATTTGCATTAAGTTTAGCTAATGCACCTGCAAATAATTTCATTTTTGATCCTAATACAGGTCCTAATACTTTAAAGTTTGGTTTTAAGCTGAAGTTCATGTATTCTTCTAAGCTCTTAGCGAATACAACTTCTTTAACGTTTAATTCTTCTTTTATTAAGTCAACAACGTCGCTTATTACATCTTCATATTTACCATCAACTAATACTTTTGATACTGGTTGACGAACTTTTATTTTACTGTCTTCTCTTGAAGCTCTACCTAAAGCAACTAACGCTTTAGTTAATTCCATTTTTTCTTCAAGTTTAGCATCTATTAAGCTTTCATCAGCTTTTGGATAGCTTGCTAAGTGAACAGATACTTCTCCAGTTAAATCTCTATACATTTCTTCTGACATGTATGGAGCAAATGGAGCTATTAATCTGCATAATCCAGTTAATAATTCATAAGTTGTGTTGTAAACAGCTTTTTTATCTTCTGTTAATTCAGTAGCCCAGAAACGTCTTCTAGATCTTCTTATATACCAGTTAGATAAATCGTCATTTAAGAATGCTTGTATATTTCTTATAACTCTGTTAACTTCGAATATTTCTAAGTTTTCTACAGTTGATTTTACTAAACTGTTGTATTTAGATAATATCCATCTGTCTAGTTCTGGTCTATCTTTGTATTCAACGAAGAAGTCTTTTGGATCTATATCGTCAGTGTTTGCATATAATGTGAAGAAGTTATATACGTTTTTCATAGTTCCTAAGAATTTACTTTGTATTTCTCTAAGTCCAGCTTCATCGAATCTGATTGGAGTCCATGGTGGAGATACATATAATAAGTACCATCTTAAAGCATCTGCTCCGTATTTGTCGAATAATTCAAATGGATCTACTGTGTTTCCTTTTGATTTACTCATTTTCTTACCATTTTTGTCAAGAACTAAGTCGTTAACAAGTACGTTTTTATATGGTGCTTTACCCATTACGAATGTTGATATAGCAAGTAATGAATAGAACCATCCTCTAGTTTGGTCTATACCTTCACAGATATAATCTGCTGGGAATAATCTTTCAAATTTTTCTTTGTTTTCAAATGGGTAATGATGTTGAGCAAATGGCATAGCCCCACTGTCAAACCAGCAGTCTATAACTTCTTTAACTCTTGTCATTGGTTTACCACAATCTGAACAAGCTATATGGATATCATCTACATATGGTCTATGTAATTCTACTGTAGCTGGATCTACATTTTCTATAGCTCTTTCAGCAAGTTCAGCTCTTGATCCTATAGATTCAGTATGTCCACAGTCACATCTCCATACGTTAAGTGGAGTACCCCAATATCTAGTTCTTGATACTGCCCAGTCTTTTACGTTTTCTAGCCAGTTACCAAATCTACCTTCACCTACGAATTTAGGATACCAGTTTACTGTATTGTTGTTAGCAACTAATTGGTCTCTTAATTTTGTCATTTCTATATACCAGCTTGGGTTTGCATAGTATACAAGTGGAGTACCACATCTCCAGCAGTGTGGATAGTTGTGCTCTATTTTTTCTTTAGAGAATAATTTTCCTTCTGCTGCTAACCATTTTATTATTTCAACATCTATTCCATCTTCCATTACGAAGTGACCTTCCCATGGAGTAGCTGTAAATTTACCGTTTGAATCAACTGGTTGTATAACTGGAAGTTGATATTTTCTACCACAGTTGTAGTCATCTTCACCGAATGCTGGTGCAGTATGAACTATACCAGTACCATCTTCTGTTGTTACATAATCAGCGCAAGTCACGAAGAATGCTTTATCTGTAACTTCTACGAAAGGCATTAATTGTTCATATTCCATATATTCTAAATCTTTACCTTTCATAGTTTCAAGAACTTCATAAGTTCCTTCACCTAATACTTTGTTAGCTAAATCACTGCAAAGATAGTATACTTCTCCATCTTTAGCTACTTTTATATAATCTACTTCTGGATTTACTGTTAATGAAACGTTTGATGGTAAAGTCCAAGGAGTAGTTGTCCATGCTAAGAAATATTCATTTTCAGCATCTTTTTTCTTGAATTTACATATTACTGTATTAGTTTTTACTTCTTTGTATCCTTGTGCAACCTCGTGTGAAGCAAGACCAGTTCCACATCTTGGGCAGTAAGGTACTATTTTATGTCCTTCATATAGATATCCTTCTTTGTTGAATTTATCTAATATCCACCAAACTGATTCTATATAGTTGTTGTCTAAAGTTATATATGGGTTGTCTAAGTCAACTTCATATGCCATTCTCTCAGTCATGTTTCTCCATTTTGCTTCATATGAGAAAACTGATTCTCTACATTTTTCGTTGAATTCTTTTATACCATATTCTTCTATTTGTTGTTTATTTGTAAGTCCTAGTTCTTTTTCTACTTGTAACTCAACTGGTAAACCGTGAGTATCCCATCCAGCTTTTCTTTGAACTTGGTATCCGCTCATAGTTTTATATCTACAAACCCAGTCTTTTAATGTTCTAGCTACAACGTGGTGTATCCCTGGATTACCATTAGCTGTTGGTGGTCCTTCGTAGAATACGTAACTTGGATCATTTTCACCTTTTTCTAGCGTTTTTTCTAATATGTTGATGTCTTTCCAATATTTTGACACTCCTGCTTCTGCATCTTTAACAGAAGAATCAACAAGTGGCTTAAACTTAGCCATAATATCACCCTTTCTTATTTTTAAATTGCCATTATTTTCTCAATTTTCAAATTATACATACAAATGCTAGTTATTAATATATACATAAAACGTATATATATTTAATAATTCAAAAATTTTAAAATTAAAATATAATTGCTATTATATTAATAATCAATTATTTACCCAATAAAAAAACTCCTCCCTATACAAAGGGACGAGTTATAATCGCGTTACCACCCTAATTTTACATACTAAAAAAAATAATATGTAACACTCTATAGTTTAACGGCACTAACCGGCTCAGCTTAATAGATAAAATCGTTCAGCCTACAGCTCCAGAGTGATTTTCAACTTTCTCATAAATATTGGCTTTCACCTAATCCAACTCTCTGTAAAGTACTTAAAAGTCTACTCTCTCTATCACAGCTTTTATTTTTTCAATTATACTTGATAATTATACAATAATTCATTTATTTCGTCAATAAAAACATATTCAATTCATAATGTTATGATATTTCATATTATTACCAATATTTATTATTATATACATTTTATTTTAAATTTTTTAATATAATCCAAATCTATATTATTCATTTGTAACAGCATCATCAGTAGATTTTTTATCTACTTGGTTTGTATCTTCTTCAACTGCTATTTCTTCTGTAAATAAATCAGCACTATCTTCCATGTCTTCTTTTATATAACTACATTCTCTAAAAGGCATTTCACAGCTTTCATCTACATCATAGAATATTTCGTCTAAAGTTTCTAGTTCTTCTTTTATTAATGATTTAAATCTATTTCTAAATACTTTAAATTCTCTTACTAAGTTATCATATTCTTTTTTTAGTTCTAAAATACGATTATTAGTTTCGTCTATTATGTGTTTTGATTGAAGTTGAGCTTCTTCTACTATTATTTTTGCTTTTTTATTTGCAGCTACACAAGTATCCTCTGCAGCACTTTGAGCTGTAATTAAAGTTGCATTTAGTGTTTCTTCTATACTTTTGTATCTACTAACTTGTTCTTGATATAAAGTAACCTTTTCTTGAAGATCCATATTTTCTTTATATAAAGCTTCAAAATCCTCAGTTACTATTTTTAGAAAATCATCAACTTCATCTTCACTATACCCTCTAAAGGCTCTTCTAAATTCTTTATTTTGTATCTCAATTGGAGTTATCATCCTCTAACCTCCTATATAAATCTTTATAAAATAATTTTTGCTTTTACTTTTGTTCTACCCTTTTTTGTTAAATCTCCTACTTCAATAATAGCTCTCCCATGACCTCTAACAGATATGAGACTGTCAGATTTTATTTCTCTTGATGGAGATATTATCTTTTCGTAATCTACATTTACTCTTTCACCTTTTATTAGCTTAACACTATCATTTCTAGATAAGCTGTAAACTCCACTTATTATTGAATCTACCCTTAAAGACGAAACTGTAAAAGATATCTCCTTAAAGTTATGCTCGCTTTGTACGATATCTTTTACAGTTATTTCTTTAACCTTAACTTTATTTCTAGAAACTTTATCTAAATTAATAATTATAAAGTCGCATATATCTTCACTTACAACTACTTGACAGAAGTTATCGTGTATTAATATATCTCCAATTTTTTCTCTTTTTATACCTAAGTTTAATAAGGCTCCTAAATAATCTCTATGAGAAATTGCTTTAAATTTAAAGTTACCCTCAATTTGTATAACTCTTAAATCACTTTCTACATCATCTTCCTCAATATAGTATGGAAAAATATATATTAGCTGTCTTTCTGCATTTTCATATCCACCGTCTACTTTATATTTTAAATCTGATTCAGAATTTAAAATATCTATAGCATTTTTAACTTCAAATGGATTTAAAAATTCTGTAGCTTTTATATCGTAATTTTTCAAACAACTATTCGCCTTATCAATTACTTTGTACATTTTATTTTTTAGTTCTATATCTTTGATATGTGCTGTAAGTTTTAACTTTTCCATTTTATAAGAATATAGAGTATATTACTCTTTGTAATATTTGTATTAATAAAATTGCTATTAATGGTGAAAAATCAACAGGAATTGACACATATCTATATTGAACTCGTCTTATAGGTTCTTCAATTGGATCAGTAATTACGCTTAATGCTTCGTAAATTCTACTCATTCTAACTGAAGGTATCCAGCTTAATACGCATTGTATAACTATGATGAATGATATTACATCTAATAATCTTATTAGTGATACTCCCAATACGCTCATATTCTTGCTCCTTTATTTAATTATTTTTGCCAAGGAAAAAAGGCCTTACTTTCTAATTCTTTTTTCATGTTTGCGTCTATATCAACATTACTTGGCGCTAAGATAAATATAGCTCTCGATACTTTTTGTATTGTTCCATCTAATACATAAACAGCTCCACTCATAAAGTAGAATATTGCTTTTCTAGTATCTACATCTTGAGCTAATCCTTCTAAATTAACTATCACTGTTCTTTTTTGTTTTAAGTGATCTGCAATCACTGTTACATCTTCATATTTTTTAGGTTCTACTATTACAACCTTCATTGAACTTGTTGTATGTAAATTTACTATTTTGCTAGTTGTAGCAGCTTTAGATGATGATCTTATTGCTCCGATATCGTTACCCACCATATCTTCTTCATTTTCTTCTAAATCTGTGTCCATTTCTTCATCATCATAATATTCGTCCTCTTCTGTCATCCAGTTTTTAAATTTTGAAATTAGACCATTTGACATTATTTCCATCCTCCTTTAAATTTATAATAAAATACTTAATATTTTTAATTATATTTTTTATTAATATAATCCTTATCGTAAATTAATTTTAGTTATTGTAATTTCTAGATCCAAAAATCGCTGTCCCTACCCTTACAATAGTTGCACCATGTTTTATTGCTAGATGATAATCATGGCTCATTCCCATAGATAAAGTGCTCATTTCAACATTTTTTAAAGAAAGTGAGTCTATTTCTAGAGATAAATCTTTTAATCCTTTAAATACTGATTCTATAACTTCATCATCTTCTATAAATGGAGCCATAGTCATAAGACCTTTTATTCTTATATTAGGATATTTTTCTGATACCATTTTTACAAAATCAACAACATCATCCTTATAAAGGCCATGTTTTGTTTCTTCTTTTGATATATTAACTTGTACTAGACAATCTATGATTCTATCTATTTTTTCTGCTCTTTTTTGAATTTCTTCACATAAAGCCTCTCTATCTAGAGAGTGAATCATTGTCACTTTATCAATTATGTATTTTACTTTATTTGTTTGTAAAGTTCCAATAAGATGCCAGTTTACCTTATCCCCTATAACTTCATATTTTCTAGCTAACTCTTGGGGCTTATTTTCACCAACATCTGTTATTCCTGCATCTATAGCCTCAAAGACAGCATCAACATCAACTGTTTTTGTAACTGCCATTAAATTAACTTCTTGTGGATTTCTTCCACAGTCATTACATATTGATGCAATTTCGTCTTTAATTTTTTCTATATTTGATTTTATACTCATTTATTAATGTCACCTGCTTACTTTAATATTTTTATTTATAAAATTTGGATATAATAATATTCTATCATATAAATTCAATTTATTTTCATCCTTATTTTTATTATAATCCACATAATAATATTTTGCATCTTTATAATAATTTTTGCCTAAACTTACAAACTCTGGTATATTATTTTCCTCATTTATTACATAAACGCCCAATTTATTATTTTTTTCTACAACTGACTCTACGGGTATTTTAAATCCTTTTATATTTTTATATATTATATCAAATTCTTGAACTCTTGTATTGTAAATTGACATATTTTGTTCCATAATTTTTATGACTATTACGTCTTCATCTTTTTTTTCATATATTTTATCTATCTTCGCCTTAATTGCTTGTCCATTAGAGATTATTTTTAAATCTTGTGCTTCTTTAAAATGATTCTTGTCTTTATCTTGAAATATGCATATATAAGTTTCATTTGGATTGATTATTCTAAGTGCTACTTCTGATGAACTAACTTTGTGACTATTGCTATTTATTTTTATAAAATTATTTTCTAAAGAATCCAAGATGTTTGAATTTATATCATCTAATTTGTCTAATTTAACTTTTTCATAATCATTATCATATTCAAATGATACTATTCCAGAAGTAGGTGATATATTTTCTGTATAGTATTTTTGTTTTTGATTTTCTAGTATTTTAAGTTCTTCCTTTTTATTTAATATTATATTTGAGTTCATACTATTTTTCGATTTTTCTAAGTCATTTATTTCATTTTTTAGATCATCTATTTTTTGTGATATTTCTTCATTTTGTCCTGATTGACTTATAGTAAATAAACTTTTATCATTTTTAATTTTTTCGCCGTCTTCTACATTATATTTTATGATTCCATCTTCGTTAGCTTTGATTATGGTCTCATCCATGACTACTATTGCCTTTTTTTTAATTTGAAGGTCTATATTTTCTTCTTCTAAAACCATAGTCTTTGTAAAATAGCCAATTGTCCAAATTACAACTTGAACTAAAATATATAAAAGTACTATAAGTAAAAATAAATTTGTAAACTTTATTTTCTTTTTCTTCTTTTTAGCCATCTCTCCCCCCCCTAAAACAATTGGTTATATTATAATTTGTTTTTTTTAATTCTTTTTCCTTTAAATTGTGCCAAAACAAATTATTAAAAATACAAACAGCATATAGTGTTTTTTAACATAATTTAATATTTTTATACAAAAAAATTACTGTAAAACGATTTAAAAAATCATTTCACAGTAATTCTTGTATAATATTAATTTCTAATTTTTGAATGAATGTATTGGTGCTGGTATTTTTCCGCCCCTATCTATAAAGTCTTTAGATGAGAATTTGTTTACTTTCATTACTGGAGCTCTACCAAGTAAACCTCCAAACTCGACCATCTCACCGACTTTACACCCTGGAGCTGGTATTACTCTTACGGCAGTTGTTTTATTGTTAATCATTCCTATGGCTGCCTCATCTGCTATCATAGCAGATATTGTTTCAGCTGGTGTATCGCCTTCGACAGCTATCATATCTAAGCCTACCGAACATATTGCAGTCATAGCTTCTAATTTTTCTAAACATAATGAGCCCTTTAATACTGCATCTATCATTCCTGCATCTTCTGATACTGGTATAAATGCACCACTTAGACCTCCAACTCTAGAACAAGCCATAACTCCACCTTTTTTAACTGCATCATTAAGTAGTGCTAATGCTGCTGTTGTTCCATATGCTCCAACAACTTCAACTCCCATCTCTTCTATTATATTTGCTACAGAATCTCCAATTGCAGGTGTTGGAGCTAATGATAAATCGACTATTCCAAATGGAATGCCTAATCGTTTAGATGCCTCTTGTGCCACTAATTGTCCCATTCTAGTAACTTTAAAAGCTGTATTTTTTATAGTATCTGCTACAACATCAAAAGATTCTCCTCTTACTTTTTCTAAAGCCCTTTGGACAACTCCAGGACCACTTACACCTACATTTATTACTGTATCTGATTCTCCAACTCCGTGGAAAGCTCCTGCCATAAATGGATTATCTTCAACTGCATTACAAAATACAACTAATTTTGCACAGCCAAATCCCTTTTTATCTTTTGTAAGTTCAGCAGTTTGTTTAATAACTTGACCCATTTGTTTTATTGCATCCATATTCATCCCAGCTCTTGTTGAACCTACATTTACAGATGCACATACTTTATTAGTACATGCTAAAGCTTTTGGTATTGATTTTATCAATATTTCGTCGCCTTTAGTATATCCTTTTTGACATAAAGCAGAAAATCCCCCTATAAAGTCTATTCCTAACTCTTCGGCTGCTTTATCTAAAACTTTTGCAAATTCTACATAGTCTTTATCATCACAAGCCCCTGCTATTATAGATATAGGTGTTACAGAAACTCTTTTATTTACAATCGGAATTCCAAACTCACTTTCTATCTCTTGTCCTACTTTTACTAAATCTTTAGCACAAGTAGTTATTTTTTTATATATTTTTTCTCTTGCTTTTTCTCCATCGGAATCAATACAATCAAGTAAAGATATACCCATTGTTATAGTTCTTATATCTAATTTTTGTTCTTCTATCATATTTATAGTTTCTAGTATATTCTTAACGTTCATGATTTCCCTCCGAATTAAATTCTATGCATTTTATTAAAGATTTCTTCTCTTTGAATTCTTGTCTCTACCCCTATAGATTCGCCTCTTTTTTGTAAAGCTTGTTTAATTTCTTCAAAAGATTTAGGACTTTTTTCTAAATCAACCATAACTACCATTGTAAAAAACTCATCCATCAATGTCTGTGTTATATCAATGATATTGACATTTAATTTAAATAATTCATCAGATATTGCTGCTACTATTCCAACCTTATCTCTACCTATTACAGTTAAAAATGCTTTCATAGTTTGATTCCCCCTTTATATTGATGATTTAATTCTATGCCTCTTTTTACTCATTGTCAAACATGACGTATATATTTTAATTTCCTATATATAAAAAAAGAATGCCCTATATAAACCGAGGTTTATTGTGGCATTCTTTTTGCAAATTAAATTTAATTATTTAAATTCAATATTATTTTTTTGTTATTACATCTACACCCATGTATGGTCTTAATACTTCTGGAACTACTACAGAACCATCTTCTTGTTGGTAGTTTTCAAGTATAGCAGCTAATGCTCTACCTACAGCAAGACCTGAACCATTTAATGTATGACAATATTCTGCTTTAGAATCTTTGCTTCTTTTGAATCTTAATCCAGCACGTCTAGCTTGGAAATCTTCACAGTTTGAACAAGAAGATATTTCAACGTATCTGTTGTAACTTGGCATCCATACTTCTAAATCGTATTTAAATGCTGCAGTGAATCCTAAGTCACCTGTACATATTCTAACAACTCTGTATGGTAAACCTAATTGTTGTAATAAGTATTCAGCATTTGAAGTTAATTTTTCTAATTCATTGTAAGATTCTTCTGGAGCACATATTTTAACCATTTCAACTTTGTTGAATTGATGTTGTCTTACTAGACCTCTAGTATCTCTACCTGCAGAACCAGCTTCTGATCTGAAACATGGAGTATAAGCAGTGTAGTTTAATGGTAATACATCATATGAAAGTATTTCATTTGCATGTATATTAGTTAGAGGTACTTCTGCAGTTGGTATTAAGTAGTATCCGTTGTCTACTTTGAACATGTCTTCTTCGAATTTTGGTAATTGACCAGTTCCTAAGAATGAATTTGCATTAGCCATGAATGGTGGTATAAATTCAGTATATCCGTTAACTCCTGTATTTGTATCTAAGAAGAAGTTATATAAAGATCTTTCTAATCTAGCACCTTTATCTTTGTATAAAGTGAATCTTGAACCAGTTATTTTAGCAGCTCTTTCAAAGTCTAATATATCTAAATCTGTTCCTATTTCCCAGTGTGGTTTGAAATCGAAATCAAATTTTCTTGGTTCTCCCCATGTTCTTTCTTCTATATTATCCGCATCTGTTTCTCCTTGAGGAACTCTTTCGTTTGGAACATTTGGTATTCTAAGTAATCTATATCTTAATTCATCTTGAACTTTTTTAACTTTTTCATCTACAGCTTTTATTTTATCTGATAATTCTTTTAATCTAGCTTTATCAGCAGTTACGTCTTTTCCTTCTTTTATAAGTTGAGGTATTTTTTTAGATTCGATATTCATCTCATTTTTCATTACTTCAACTTCTTTTAATAATTCTCTTCTTTCATCGTCTAAAGCTACAACAGCATCAAGGTCAAATTCTTTTTCCCCTCTTCTGTCCATAGCTTTTTTAATATCATCTAAGTTTTCTCTTATTCTTTTGATATCTAACATTTTTTTCCTCCTAAATATTTTATGTATAATTGCACGTCTCATACAATATAAGCCCAACGTATTTATCCAATTTAACTATATTTTATTCATTTAAAATTATCTTGTCAATTCCCTTAAAAAATATAGTCTATGTAGTTTATAATAAATGGTCTCCCTAAAATATAAAATTTAAATATAATTCCCATTATGCATTTTTGAAATTTTACAAAAATAAGTACGCTAAATTTTAAGAAAATATACCTTTAATTTTCTGAAAAAGATTTCCTTATATATAATGCAATTTACACCCTATATAAAATTATAATCAATCTCAGAAAAATTTCCATATATAATTCTAATATAAATAAATATTTTTCTATTTTATGTCCATTTTTTTTAGTTTTTATACTAATTTGGAAAAATATTTATTTATTTTAAGTTGAATTGTAAATTAATGGAAGTAGCAATTTTAAATCCTTACTTTCCATATTATAACTTTTAATATATTGAATAAATATGT
>NZ_JBCLNH010000033.1:0-10574 GCF_039062665.1 Clostridium sp. 2218st1_F5_2218SCRN_220325
AGGATACACCTGTTCCCATTCCGAACACAGAAGTTAAGCTCTTGAGCGCTGATGGTACTTGGTGGGCAACCGCCTGGGAGAGTAAGACGTAGCCACGTAGTCTTTTTTTATTTAATGAATTACATAGTCATTACAACTAGATAAGTTCATTATTCATTTTAAATAAGCATAGCACCTTTCATTAGGATACAAAAACCATTCTCTCTTAGTAGCAGGGAATGGTTTTTTATTTATATTCTATTTAATAATAAAAAGAAGATGATAATACTAGTAAAATACGAACAAATTTAAGTAAACTATAAAAATAACCACGCCTTAAAATTCAACATCTTGAAAATACTAAGGAGTGGTTATCTTTATGCCATGCTTATCATGTAGAAAGTTAACACAGCTTTAAATTAATATAATACTTTCTACTAATTTAATGGTTTAAGGTTTTTCATACTTAAATCTAGTATTTTAGCTGAGTGAGTTAATGCTCCTACAGATATAAATCCAACGCCTATTTCAGCGATAGATTTTATTGTTTCTAATGAAACATTCCCTGAAAATTCTATTTGTGCTTTGTTTCCTATTAGTGAAACTGCTTCTTTAGCAGTATCTAAATCCATATTATCAAGCATAATTATATCAGCTTTTACATCTAATGCCTCTTTAACCATATCTAATGTTTCTGTTTCGACTTCTATTTTTCTTACAAAAGAGGAATTTTTTCTAGCTAAATTAACTGCATTAGTTATTCCTCCAGCAGCGTCTATATGGTTGTCTTTTAACATAACTCCATCAGATAAATTGAATCGATGATTGTGTCCACCACCAACTTTTACTGCATATTTTTCTAATAATTTTAAGTTAGGTGTTGTTTTTCTAGTATCTAATAGTTTTGCATCAGTATGTTCTATTTCTTTTACAAATTTATTAGTTAATGTTGCGATACCACTCATTCTTTGAAGAAGATTAAGGGCAACTCTTTCACCTTTAAGTATATTTCTAGTATTTCCTTTAAGTTCGGCTATTTTTTCTTTTGGATAAACTCTATCCCCATCTTTTTTCCACAAATCCACAGATACATCACCTAAGATGTGAAAAACTCTAGCAAAAACATCTAATCCAGCTATAATACCTTCTTCTTTACAAAGAAGATCAACCGAAGATATGCTATTTTCTGATACTATAGAATTTGTTGTTATATCTTCGTTTGGAATATCTTCAATAAGTGCATCTTTTATTATTTTGTCTACAATTAAAAAGTTAATCATCTATTCTACCACCTTGTCCTTTAATTGCTGCTACAACTAATTTTTTATTTTCTTCTGCTATTTCATCCACTGTTTTTTCTAATTTATCAACAGATTTTGTGATTAATTCTATCTCATCTATTGAATTATTTATAATATTGGCAGCTCTTTGTGAGAATACTAATCCTTCTAATAATGAGTTACTTGCCAATCTGTTAGCACCATGAATTCCAGTACAACTAGTTTCACCTACAGCGAACAGGCGATCTAATGATGTTTTACTATTAGTGTCTACTTTTATTCCTCCCATAAAATAATGTTGAGCTGGAGAAACTTTTATTGGTTGTTTTGTTATATCAGTTCCTTTTTCAAGACAACTTTTATAAATTAATGAAAATCTATTTTTTATATAGTCTGAATCTAAAAAACTAATATCTAATAAAACATATGGTGTATTTGTCTTTTCCATTTGTTCAAAAACGGCTGCTGAAACAACATCACGTGGTAATAATTCATTTACAAATCTTTCTCCATTTACATTTGTAAGAATACCGCCTTCACCTCTAACTGATTCTGAAATTAAAAATCTTCTTTCATCTTCAGTTTCATCATAAAATGCAGTAGGATGTATTTGTATATAATTAATATCTTTAAGTTCAATATTATGTTTTAATGCTGTGGCAAGTCCGTCTCCTTTTAGAATTCTTTGACTAGTAGAATTTTTATAAAGCCCTCCAATTCCACCACAAGCTAAAATTACATATTTAGCAAATACGTTTATTTGTTTATTGTCTTTTAAAAGTATAGCTCCAATGCATTTATCATCTTCTTCTATAATATCTACAAAAAAAGTATCTTCTGAAACAGTTATATTTGGTTTAGAAAGTATATTTTCTATAAGTGTTTTCTCAACATCTTCTCCTGTGTGGTCATTAGTATGTACTATTCTATTTACACAGTGAGCACCTTCTTTTGTGTAATCCCAGTCTCCGTTTTCATCTAGGTCTAGTTTCATACCTAATGAAACTAATTCCTCTACATTTTTTATAGATTCAGAAGTTAATACTTTTACAGCTTCTAAATCATTTTTATATTGTCCTGCTTTTAATGTATCTTCTATAAAATCAGGAATATCTTCTTTATTTCTAGCAACAGAAATTCCACCTTGTGCTAGATATGTATTTGTACAGTCTATTTTCCCTTTTGAAACTACTAAAATATCTAAATCACTACTTAAATTAAGAGCACTGTATAAACCAGAAACTCCAGACCCAATTATTAAGACATCTACGTTTTTATTTTTCATAATTAATTCCCTAATTTATGCATATTTTCTAGAGAAGTTAATGCTTTTTGGCGTATTTCTTCGTCTAAAACAACTTCTTCTCTTTTTCCATCTAGTGCATCATAGATATCTTGTAAAGTAGTTTTTTTCATATTTGGGCATACCATCATTTCAGGGAAATAGAATTTTTTATTTGGATTTTTCTTTTGAAGTTGATGTAGTACACCTTCTTCAGTAGCTATTATAAACTCGTTATCTTCGCATTTAGTGGCATAATCGATTATACCGCTTGTACTTCCAAGATAATCGCTTAACTCTCTTACTTCTTTAGAACATTCAGGATGGGCTAAAACCTTTACATTTGGATGTTCTTGTTTTGCATTTAGAACATCTTCAGCTGTGATTCTGTGGTGTGTAGGGCAGAAACCTCTCCATAAAATAAATTCTTTTTCTGGGAAGAATTCAGCAATATATCCACCTAAGTTTTGATCAGGTAAAAATAATATTTGTTTATTTGGTATATTGTTCATTATATTT
Organism: Clostridium sp. 2218st1_F5_2218SCRN_220325; assembly: GCF_039062665.1. Classification (NCBI taxonomy): domain Bacteria; kingdom Bacillati; phylum Bacillota; class Clostridia; order Eubacteriales; family Clostridiaceae; genus Clostridium; species Clostridium sp. 2218st1_F5_2218SCRN_220325. The sequence goes on from NZ_JBCLNH010000033.1 coordinate 3,061, forward strand.
AAAGCGCTAGATGATGTAACAGATGCATCGCAAAGAGCTTTAACTTCGTAAGATGAATTTATGTAACAAACTTTAAATGCATCAGGATATTCTTTTATCATTTCTTCAACATCTTCAACTTCAGCCATATCAGCCATTGGGCAACCTGCATTTGGAGCTGGTAAAATGACTGTTTTATCTGGTGATAATACTTTTGCACTTTCAGCCATAAATTTAACTCCACAGAAAATAATTAAATCTTCTTTTGCATCACGAGCAACTTGACTTAAGTAATAAGAATCTCCTACATAGTCTGCAATTTCTTGTACTTCAGGAATTTGATATAAATGTGCTAATATTATAGCGTTTTTTTCTTTTTTTAATTTTAATATCTTTTCAGATAGTTCATTCATCATAATAGACCCCTTTATCATATAAAGTATTTACAGGTGTAATTACACTTGTGATAACAATTATAGCACCACATAATTTAGTATTCAACAAAAAATAATAGTTAAATTTTTAATTTTATTTAGGCAGATTGTATACATTCACTTAAAAAGTTAGCAATTGATTTTTTTAAAAAAAGTATATAGAATAAATTAAAGATGATGAAAAACAAAATAATAAAACAAGAAGAAGGTGCGAAATGAGCTCAAACGAAAGAAGAGAAAAGTTATTACAAATTCTAAAAAAGTCTGATAAACCTGTAAAAGGAAGTGAATTATCAGCAGAACTTCAAGTTAGTAGACAAGTTGTAGTAAAGGATATAGCACTTTTAAGAGCATCTGGATTAGAAATTATAGCGACATCTAATGGATATATTGTTTTGGATTCTGTAAAAAATGAATTTAAGATAAAGTGTAAAAATCATAATTCTGATGATGAACTTTATGATGAATTACAAACTATAATTGATTTAGGTGGAAAGGTAAAAGATGTTATAGTGGAACATCCTACATATGGAGTTTTAAAAGCAGACCTAAATGTAGCTACAAATAGAGATTTAAGAAATTTCATGCAGAAAGCAGCGACAAACGAGTTTAAACAGTTGTCAGTTTTATCTCCAGATTATCATATTCATACAATTGAAGTGGACAATGATGAAATATTTGAAGAAATACAAAAAGAATTAAAGTTGAAAAATATTTTATTTGAGTAAATAAACAAAGCGAGGGACTTATATTTAATAAGTCCTTTTATAGTTTAAATTGAAATATTTGTTTAAAAAGGTCAATTAAAATAAAATTTTGCAGGAAAAAATAAGTTGAATTATAAAAAAAGTTGTGTTAATATTAATATGTTATATGTTTAGGAGGAAATATGGAAAAAACATTTTTTATGAATGAGGCAATATCTGAAGCCAAGAAAGCATATGATAAGGGTGAAACACCTATAGGCGCTGTAATTGTTAAAGATAATAAAATTATCGGTAGAGGACATAACTTAACTGAAACTCTACAAGACTCTACAGCACATGCTGAAATGCTAGCAATAAAAGATGCAGCAAATACATTAGGTGGTTGGCGACTTATGAATTGTGATTTATATGTTACTATGGAACCTTGCATTATGTGTAGTGGAGCTATTGTAAATTCAAGAATAAAAAATATAATAATAGGAACTAAACATATTAAAAACGCGAATATAGAAAAACAACACACATTTAAGATGGAGTACTTTAAAGATAGTCGTGTAAATGTTGAGTTTGGAATTATGGAAGACGAGTGTTCGATCATTTTGCAAAGATTTTTTAAAGACTTAAGGAAAAAATAACTGGAGAGATGGTCGAGAGGACGAAGACGCTGGCCTGGAAAGCTAGTATGCATGTAAAAATGTATCGTGGGTTCGAATCCCACTCTCTCCGCCAAGAGGAACATTAATTTCGGTTACAACTTTGCTGTACTAGATGGGGAAGTAGCGGTGCCCTGTAACCTGCAATCCGCTATAGCAGGATTGAATTCCATCTAGAGGCTACTACTTTGTGGAGCTGCCCGGAGCAAGTGGTGTTGACGTTTAGGTCCCATGCAATGTAAGCCCATGAACCCTGTCAGATCCGGAAGGAAGCAGCAGTAAGTGGTTACTGCATGTGACGTGGGAGTGCCTAAGCCGAGCTAACTACTTCGGTAACGTCTGGGAAGTATAGTCAATAGATGGTGTACAGCATTTTAATATATAAAACAAATCCCTTTTTGAGGGATTTTTATTTTGTAAATCTTTTCAGAATAAAGGATATAACCCCCTTTATTATACTTGGAAAGATTTTTTTATTATCTATAAAAATAAAAATTATATAATTTGATTTATGGCAATTGGGAAAGGTGTTTAAATTAGAGTATTTTTATGCATTTAATGATATAATAATTAAAGAAATTGTCTAAAATAAAAACAGTATTTGGAACAAAGGGGATGATAGATATGCATAAGGCGTTGTACAGAGTATATAGACCAAAGAACTTCAGCGATGTAGTAGGTCAAGAACATATAGTTAGAACTTTAAAAAATCAGATAGAAAGTAATAATGTAGGTCATGCATATTTATTCTGTGGGACAAGAGGTACAGGTAAGACATCTACAGCTAAAATATTTTCTAGAGCAGTAAACTGTACTAATTTACACAATGATGAACCTTGTAATGAATGTGAAAGTTGTAGAGATATTTTAGAAGATAAAACAATGGATGTAGTTGAAATAGATGCTGCTTCAAACAATAGTGTAGACGATATAAGAGAATTAAGAGAAAATGTAAAATATTCTCCAGCTAAATCTAAATATAAAGTATATATCATAGATGAGGTTCATATGCTATCACAAGGAGCATTTAACGCACTTCTAAAAACATTAGAAGAGCCACCATCATACGTAATATTCATACTTGCGACTACAGAACCACATAAAATACCTGCAACAATATTATCTAGATGTCAAAGATTTGACTTTAAAAGAGTTACAGTAAAAGATATTTCATTAAGAATGAAATATATATGTGAAAAAGAAGGTATAGATGCTGATGAGAAAGCATTAAATTTAATTGCAAGGAATTCACAAGGTGCACTGAGAGATGCACTTAGTATATTAGACCAATGTATATCTTTTGAAGGACATACTATACGTTATAATGATGTAATTGAACTTTTAGGAAGTGTAAATATAGAGCAGTTATTTGACTTAGCTGAATCTATAATAAAAGAAAATACTAAAAAATCACTTCAAATATTAAATGATTTTATTATTTGGGGGAAAGATGTAAGAAATTTAGTAAACGATTTAATAGATCATTTTAGAAACTTAATGGTATGTAAAATATCAAATGATTTAGATGAAATAATATCACTTCCAGAAGAAACTATAGATTTACTAAAACAACAAGCTGAAACTATAGACACTAACAACTTAATAAGAGTTTTAAATATATTATCAGAAGCTCAAGATGGAATGAAAGTATCATCAAATCCAAGGGTTCTAATGGAAGTAACTATGATGAAGATAGCACAACCTATGTTTGATGATAGTAAAGAAGCCTTATTAAAGAGAATAGAAAACTTAGAGCAAAAAATAGAATCTGGAAATATAAAAGTTAATCACATATCCACAAATCAAACAGTGGATAACTCTAATAAAAATGAAAAAGTTGGGAACAATACGCTTGAAACATCACACGAAGAAGATGTAGAATATGAAAACTTAAAGAGTGATGATGTTAAGTTAATACAAAAATCATGGAAAAACATCTTACAAAAAATGAAGGAGGACAGACAGCAGATAACTAGGGCCTTACTTCAAGATGTAGATAGTTTTAATATAGCAGATGATATTTTATACATTATATTTACTGACAATTACTCATTTGCTAAAAATAAATTAGATTCACCACAAACTATACAATACGTAGAAAAAGTTATAAGAGAAGTATTAAACAGGAACTTTAACGTAAAAATTGTATTTAAATCTCAATTATTAAATTTAAATACTGAAATAAAAAAAGAGGATAAAGGTGAACAAATATTAAAAGATATAGTAAGTGAAGATATATTAGAAGTAAAAGATAGTATTGAAAAAAGCTAAAATAAATGATAAAAATTATATTATAAAATAATGATAAATTTCTTAAGGAGGAATAAATAAATGGCTAAAAAAGGATTTGGCGGAGGAATGATGCCAGGTAATATGAATCAAATTTTAAAACAAGCTCAAAAAATGCAAGATAATATGCAAAAAATGCAACAAGAATTAGAAGCTAAAGAGTTTGAAGTATCTGTAGGTGGAGGAGCTGTTACTGTTAAAGTTAATGGTAAAAAAGAAGTTTTAGATGTAACTATGAAACCAGAAGTAGTAGATCCAGACGATATAGAAATGTTACAAGACTTAGTTATAAGTGCAGTAAATGAAGCATTAAGAAAGGTAGACGACGCTCAATCATCTCAAATGAGTAAAATGACTGGGGGAATGAACATACCAGGTTTATTTTAGTAGGTGATAATAATGCAATATTATACAGAGCCTATAAGTAGGCTTATCGAAGAATTTTCAAAACTTCCGGGAATAGGAAAGAAAACGGCTCAAAGATTGGCCTTTCATGTAATTAACATGAATAACAATGATGTAGAATCACTATCAAAAGCAATTTTAGATGCAAAAAGAGAAATCAAGTACTGCTCTATATGTTGTAACATAACTGATAAGGATCCATGCAGCATGTGCTCTAACCCAAATAGGGATTCAAGCGTAATATGTGTTGTAGAGGACCCTAGAGATGTAGCAGCTATGGAGAAGATAAGAGAGTTCAAAGGACAATACCATGTCCTAAATGGAGTAATTTCCCCAATGGATGGTATAGGACCAGATATGATAAATATAAAAGAACTTATACAAAGATTAGGAAACCAAGATGTAAAAGAAATAATCATGGCAACAAACCCAACTATAGAAGGAGAAGCTACAGCTATGTATATAGCTAGACTTATCAAACCAATGGGTATAAAAGTTACTAGAATAGCTCATGGTCTACCTATAGGTGGGGATTTAGAATATGCAGATGAAGTTACTATATCTAAAGCCTTAGAAGGAAGAAGAGAAATATAGAGGTGTAAAATGAAAACAACTGTAGATTTTGAGGAACATGCTGTCGATAAAGAAAAAAGACAGAAAAAAATTGAATCTAAAAAAAGAGATAAAGTAAAAAGTGCTGGTAAGAAAAAAATACACTCTGTAAAAGATAACAGAAACAGTGCATTTAGAAACAACTATAAACACTACCAGTATGATTACGAAGAAGATTTTTATGAACCTTATTAAATCAAAATATGATTGTCTATGCATTATAAAATTAGCCAACTCTTATGAGTTGGCTTTATTATTTATATGTAACTAAATTAATAACCAAGTATATTTGATACTAAATTGGCAATATCTTCAGCAGTATTTTGTTTTTTGATAGATTTAATATTATTTTTTAATAATTTCATTCTCGTAGGATTATCAATAAGAACTTTTAATAATACAGAAATAGTAAATTTCTTAGAGGTTCTTAATGCAGCTCCACAATTTGAAAGGAAATCCATGTTTTCTTCTTCTTGACCAGGAATATAATAAGGAATTATCATAGGTAATTCTTTTAATAGACATTCAGTTGTAGTTAGTCCACCTGGTTTTGAAACTATAATGTCTACAGCTGATAATATATCATTCATATCTTGAGTAAATCCAAGTATAGAAATATTTTTATCAATAGTATGTTTTTCTAATGATTTTTCTAGTTTTTCTTTTAAAGTTTCATTTCTACCAGTTATAACAATTATTTGGAAGTCCCTATCTATTTCTAATAATTCTTTTAAAGTGTCTTTTATATTTCCTGCACCAAAGCTACCACCCATTAGTAACACAGTAAACTTATCTGGAGCTAGGCCAAGTTCTTCAAGAACAACACTCTTTTCTCTATGCTCTAAGAATGACTTCTCAACAGGGATACCATATGGTTTTATTTTATCACCATCTACACCTTCAGAAATTAATACTTCTTTTACATATTCATCCCCAGCAATATAATAATCAATTTCATCCTGAATATATGTTGAATGTGCCGTATAATCAGTTAAAACCGATATAAGTGGTGGAACAAAGAAGCTATTAAAAGCATTTCGATAAGGATATTTCTTTTTAAGTGTACTCAAAGCAATCATAGGGAATGGATGAGTTCCAATAATTAAATCAGGTTTACGTTCTTTTAATAATTTTTTTAACTTTGAAGCTAATAATGTATTAAATAAGTTACCTTTATACTCATGTTTAGAGACAATATTTGCATCTGACATTTTATATACACCGCCCCATGCTTTAGGTGTATATTTAGCTGATTTTTCATAACCACTAGAAATAATCTTGTCCATTGTCGTATTTATTAACTTTAAACTATCTATAATTTCACAAGTAATATGTTCACCATCGATGCATTTTTTTTCGATTTCATCCTTCATGGCTTTGGCTGCCCTATTATGACCACCACCAGTAGAGGCTGACATAATTAGTACCTTCTTTGACATTACAAATAACCTCCTAAATATTTTGATCGTATTGCTTTATTTTTATAAATTATGTACTATTAATTATAATTTTATAATTAGCAATACATATTAATTTTATAATATGTAAAACTGAAAATAAAGTAAAATCGAGAAAGAAGGAGTTGAATAGAGTGAAGAATATAGAAATGTATACTAGTGATACATGTCCAAATTGCACAAAACTAAAAGAATATTTAAAACAAAATAATATAGAATATGTAGAATATAATATATCTAAGAGTTCAGAACATAAAAGAAACCTAATAAAAGAGGGGTTTCTATCAGTACCAGTAATGAAAATAGATTCTGATTATGTTTTAGGATTTGATGTACCGAGAATAAATCAATTACTAAATTTATAAAATAATTAAAATTTGCTTAGACAAAATTAATAATTATAGATAATAAAAAGAAAAATATTTATGGGTAATTAAAAAAATTATAGTATTGCCCATAAATATTACAATAAATTTTAATAAATTATGAGTGTAATTATAGTAATAATATAATAAATTTTAATAAATTTATTTATAAAGTATTAAAATAATATTATTGTGCAATACTATAATTACATCATTAACAATAAAAAATAGATTTTTCATAAAAAAAGTTGATATGCTATACATAAGTTATACCAACGTATACAAGGTTATATTAGAAAAACTTTATAAAAAATATAAAAAAAACATAAAAAAAGTGTTGACGAAAGTTTTTATGGATGATATAGTATTACTTGTCCTTGAGACAGGGACAAAAACTTCTGAAAGCGAGTAAGTCTGAAAGAGTGACGAAAGCTGAAAAAAGTTTTTTAAAAAAAGAGTTGACAAACAAAACTAAGTTTGTTAAACTAAAGAAGCTGAAACGAGCGAAACAACTTAAAAAGTTAAGCGAGTTAAGCAAATGAACTTTGAAAATTAAACAGTAGGTTAATTAATAAACTTTAATTCACACGAATTAAAACCAACAACAAACCAA
>NZ_JBCLNH010000034.1:0-8487 GCF_039062665.1 Clostridium sp. 2218st1_F5_2218SCRN_220325
GCTCTAATATAATAAGAACATTAGTATATTTAAAACTTTGTCTGCCGTCGTGAATTACGACCCCAGCTGTTCTAAATATACTAATGTTACTTTTAGATGACCTAACTCAACGGCGAAACCCCCTTGAGTTGCAAGTTGAATATCAAAGCCGAAAAATCGGCCGTGACTAACCACAAAATCGTTGTCAGCTAAAATCATTAGTAGTGATGTTGATATTATCGACTTAAAAGTTGTGGGCGAAAGCCATGACAAGTTTAGGTTATATAGGGCGTAAAGTTCTTGACACCCTAAGCCGTCAATTTAACGGGGTAGCTCAAAATTGAGCAGGCCTTGAATTAGGGCAGTGGTTTTTCTTTTTAAAAAGGTAAAACCTTGACGAGGTTTAAGCCGTAAGGGGGTAGCAAAATGCGATACCCTTGTTGGGGGTAGCAAAATGCGATACCCTTGTTCTAAATATACTAATGTTAATTCTATATCTACCTTGACCTGAGTTACATATTGTGTAAGTCAGCGTTCTAAATATACTAATGTTAATTCTATATTTTAAAAGTGAATGGAGATTCTCCATTGAGTTTAACCTATTGGAAAATAATTCATTGTTTTACCTTCAAATAGGTAATATTGACTTCCTTTTGTTCCTGTTCTGTTCTTATCAACTATTACCTCTACAAATGTACATCCACTGTCGTTAAAATTTTGTATCTTTTCTTTTAAAGTATCAACTTCTGGTTTAGCCCCTTCGTAAGGTGTAGCTAGTTCTTTAATTCTTTCGCTTCTTTTTATAGCTTCCTCTAAGTTCCTATCCCCGTTTACTTCCCATAGATATATAACTATATTGCTATCCATATAAATCGCTCTTGATTCTCTTGTGAAACTTTCTCCATGTGGTCTGTAATCTCCAGTTCCTGTTCCTTTTTCAGCTAGTTGTGTTAATTGTATAACTGTTATATTTAAATCTATAGTCATATTTTTTAATGCTCTAGATAGTTCGGCAACTTGTCTTTCTCTTGGTAGTTTGTTATCTGTTGGCTGTAATAATTGTAAATAATCTATTACCAGTATATCTGGTTTTACCTTTCTTACTTGTTTTTGTATATCAAAAATAGTAGCGGAACTTTGATCTATATATAAATTACTCTTAGAAAATAATTTCATTGCATTTATTATATTTTTATAATCCTCACTAGATAACCCATCTTTTACTAATTTTTCATTTCCAATGTTACAATAAGATAATACTAATCTTTGTGTTACCTCTTCCTTTGTCATTTCTCTAGTTACATATAGTATTTTAGGTTGTTTTTTATTTTTTTCTAGACAAATATTTTTAATAATTTGCAATGCAAGGGAACTTTTACCTTGTCCAGAAGGTGCTCCTATTGTTATTAATTGCCCTTTTCCAAATCCTCCAGTATGTTTATCTATTATAGATATACCAGTTTTTATTTTTTCCTCTAACTTTCCTAGCTGTATTTGTTCAATATTATTAAAAACTTCCTGTAATATAATATTTATATTTTCTGCTCCTCCGTTTTCGTCTGAAGTCAATGATTGTGTATCGGCTTCAAATTTACTCATAGTATAATCAATACTTTCTCCTCTTTCTAAATCTTTTGTTACTGTATGAGCTTTTAACCATAGTGTTCTTTTTTGTGAGTTGCTTTTTACTATATTTGCATAATATTTTACGTTGTCTGTTGTAGGAACAATAGTAGATAAACTGGTTATATAACCTATACCACCAATTTCCTTTAAATATCCCTGTGTTTTTAGCTCATCTGCCAATGTTATTAAATCTATTTCGGATTGATTCTCATAAAGATTTAACATACTCTTATAAATTACTCTATGTGCTTCTTTATAAAAATCTTTCTCTTTTAAAATATCGGTTACTTTTTCCATAATATCCTTATCTAGTAATATAGACCCAAGTACTGATTGTTCTGCTTCTATGTTATATAATTCACTCATTTTTATTACCTCCTAAAGCTCTCTACCTAAAATCGCAGCTAAATCTTTATTGGCTTGCTCTTTTATCTTTCTACTAGCTTCAAAGTCTATTATTCTATTTTGTTCTTTTATTGGTTCTATGTAATTATTATCTAGATAATCTATGTAAGCTCCATTAAAAAATGTATCTCCATGTTTTATATATTGTTTATCTGTTTCTTTTACTTCTAAAGAATATCTTTCTACACATCTTTTTACTTGCTCATATCCATATTTTTTTATAAGTTTAGGTAATTTTTTATAAGCTTTCGCCTTTCCTTTTTTATTAGGGTATATTTTCCAAACCAAATCACATTCATGTGCAAAGTCATTTTGCACTATATTATTATTTTTATTATTTATTATATTATTTATTTTAGGTGTGCCCTCAACTGTGCCCTCAACTGTGCCCGAACTGTGCCCTTGATTGTTTGTTTTTGTTGGAATTTCAACGTTTAACTGTGCCCCAACTGTGCCCTCAACTGTGCCCTCAACTGTGCCCTTTTTTGCATCATTTTCTGTGTAAGTTTTTAATATATAAATACTAGATTCTTTTTTGCTATTAGCTTTTCTGATTAATTCTATAAATCCATCTTTTATAAATTGATTAATTAATCTTCTAGCTACTTTTTCAGTAACTTCAATGTCTTTAGCTACTGTTCTAACTGTAATATCTACTTGTCCAATAGGTAATCCTTTAAGTCTAGAATAGTTTTCTTTTCTTATAAGGTAATCATAAAATCTATGTTCTGGTGTTCCATATTTGAATTGTAATGCTCTTGTATCATATTTGTAATAACTTATTTGTTGCATAAAAAATACCTCCTTAAAATGTTTTAAGAAGGCTCGTCCATTTATTTTATACATAAATATTGTATATACTTCTAACAATATGTTATAATATTTATATAAGTATAAATATTGTATAAAATAAATGGTTGCGAGCCTATTATTTTAAACTGAAAGAGTAGTTATTGCCAGTAACTACTCTTTTTTATTGCTTAAATATATTTTACCATAGTTACTGGATAATTTTATATTTTTTTACTAATCATTTTGTTTATGCTCATTTTATTTTCTAATAGTTTCTTATTTTCTTTTTCTAGTTCTCTTCTTAAACTTTCTATTTTATTTTCGTAATATATATCTTTGTCCCAGTCTGTACTTTTCCAACTGTTAACTTTAGATCTTTCTAGTTCGAAAAATCTTAATCGAATTAAATTACTTTTTCTTACAAGTTTATTTCTAGCTTCTGAATATGTTTTGGAAACTTTATTTACTTTTATGTTTAATATATCAGCAATTTCATTGTCTGTTTTGTCATCGAATATTTTTAAAAAAATTATATCTCTTTGATTTCCTTTAAGAACTTTGTCTATTTCGTCTATGTACTCTTTTATAATTAATGTATCTAATGCCGTATTTTCTACATTTATATTTTCATCTGAAACTGTTTCCTCTAGGTATATTTCATCATCAGTATTATTTATTTGTTTATTTAAAGAAATTAAATTGCTACAAAATCTTTTTGCCCTTCCTAATCCTTGAAATTCTTTTAATATATATCGTTCTACACAAGTATAATAATAACTTAATCTTGAAGTTCCTTTATCATCTTTATAGGTATCAAATACATTTATTAAGCCTAATGCTCCTATTTGGATTAACTCTTCCATATCTAAATTAAATTTATTATTTTTATATTTTCGTGCTAACCTTTTTAGCATAGGCTCCCATTGTAGGTAATCTTGGTTAGTCATACAATTATCCCCTTTTTAAAAAGTAATATAGCTCTTTATAATATCAGTTCCCCTGTATGGAGTAATATTCCATCAGCTTTTATTATGGTTTATATATAAAGTTGCTTATGACACAAGCAACAATTTAGAACTAAGTAATATTCCATCAGCTTTTATTATGGTTTATATATTTTTTAGCTCTATAATATAAAACTAGATATATATACTGTGATGTAATCTTTTTAGAGATTGGAACTATTTTTAAATTAGGATATAGAGTTTCAAGTTTTATAACTTGGTTTCTCATGCTTCCTGAAAATAATTTCTTATAAAATTTTTCGTCCTCAACCAATAGAATAATTTCGTTTTTATTTGAGTAAGCTCTTTTAAATCCTTTAAAAAAACGGTTATTATTATTAATGTCTTTTGTTGGATCTAAAAGAACGTTTAAAAAATCTTCATAGTTCGAAAGTCTTTTTATTATTACTGGAACAGTTAAAGTGTTTACCTCTGCTATATAATCTCCGAATAAAAGTCCTTTTCGCTCTATTTTTGTGAATTTATTAAGTTGTTGGATTATGTATTTATCATTTTCTTTTCTATCTATTAAAATTTTAAATTCCATTGTTATTCCCCTAATCGTTTTTACTCATTACAAAAGCCATAAATCCATCATCATCATCTGGTTGTTTTGGAAGTAGTTCCATAAGTTGCTTAACGACGTTAGTATAATTTTTTATCATAGTGTTATAAATTTCTACTTCCGGACATTTCTTTGTACCCTTTTGATGTTCTCCGTTCTGATATTCTTCTGTATAACCTTTAGTATTTATTAATTCTTGTAAGTCCTTTAGAGTTACACCCATGAAAGCAGCGTTTTCGATTAAACCTTTTACAACATTTTTTTTATCTTCTGGTATATCTTTGAATATTTTATTTAATTTCGATAACTCTTTTTTAATTTTCTTGTTTTTTTCAATAGTTTTGATATTTATTACTTTTTCCAATATCTACACCCCCCTATATTTTGCCTTGTGTGTTTTTTGAAAGTCCACATCGAAGGTTCCCTATGAGAGAAATAATTTTATTTTAGGGGGGGAGTAAAAAAATTTTCTCCGACCTCTATTTTATTTACTTCTCTTTCTTAAGCTTCTATTTATTATTTTTTTATATGTTTTTATATTAATAATTCGCTCGATTTCTCTTCTGATTCGCCTGTTGAATTTCCTTTTAGTGTAGAATGAGAAACTGGAGCATTGTCCTCTAAACCTTCTTATATAATCACTTGAGCCTTGTCCTAATTTTGAGTTTATCACTATTCTTTTTTAAGTAACTCATTATAAATAACTAAGTTTTCTTATACATTTATCTATATCCATATTATTAATACCAATATATCTTAATGTACTTGCCATATCCTTTTGTCCTAAGATCTCCATAACTAACCCTACATCTTTATTACTTGCAATATATAAATTATATCCAGCAGTCTTTCGCATTGTGTGAGTTCCTATGTTCATATCTAGTCCTATATCTCTACTTGCTTCATTAAGTATTTGATAGGCTCTTTCTCTTGTTATTGGTTTGTTATAACCTTGTCTGCTCTTTATTAGATAGTCATTCTTTGCTAGGTTATTATCTTCCACATATTCCTTTATAAGCTTCTTTAATTCTTTATTGATAGGAATATATACATATTCTTTTGTTTTCTGTTGCTTGACTTCTAATCTATTTTTACAGTAAATATCTTTAACTTTTAGCTTTAATATGTCTGATATTCTAAGTCCTGTATATATACCTATTGCGAATAATATTTTATCTCGTGGGTTTCTATATTCTAAAATCTCTAACATATTTCTAATATCATCTTTTGATTTTATTGGCTCAACTTTCATATTATCACCTCATATCTGACTACTATAATATATCGGTATGGTTAAAAGTACTAAGTCGATACCTCTATCAACTCAGTACTCTGCACAATTAAATTTATTAAAACTTAGGATAAACTTATTTAATACCAGTAATCTTACATATATGCTTAGGATAAACTGTTGAGCAATCTTGCATAGTGAATATTTGGAAACCAACTAATCCATTTTTTAAACATTTTTCATCTTCTATAATTTTTATTTGAATATTTTCTTGTAGACCTATTAATAAGGCTTGTGGGTCAAATACAAGGGCATCACTACCATCTGAAGAATCATAAGCTAATTGATTAGAAACTATATGATTTAAGTTTTGAACAGATTTTGGAGCTTCTAAATATTGTCCTTCTGTTGTTTTTAATAAAGATAGCAATTCCTCTGTTTCTGAATTATATCCAAATACTGTTGGATTTCCATTTGCTTTTTTCACTTTTCCAATAGCTTTTATAATATCATCATAACCAGAGTTTGCTGTTGCAGTAATTGAATTTATATCTGTATCATTAAGTATTCCAACTGGTGCGAAATCATCAAATTTTGAATCTGTTTCGTTATATTGTCCATATAAAAAAGCTTTATCTATTCCTTGTGCTATTGATTGAGCAAAGGTATTTCTTATTACATTCTCTAAATTTTTACTTGATTTTATAGCTTCTAATGTAACATAAGCATAACCATAACAAGTTTTCGCTTTTAGATTAACATCATCAAGTTCAATATTGCTTTCTGTTGCAGCTTCTCCTTCTTTTTTAAATTTAAATATGGGATCTGATTTAACCCTACTTATTTTCATATTATCTGTTTCCATCGGAATTATAGGAACGTTTGCACTTGTAAATAGAGATATACTTCTAGCTAAATCTATTATTTGTGATGATAATATAGCTGGAATTAATACTCCTGATGTTGTAGTTGTTATTGCATTTTTCATAGCTTTATTATCCCATTTACCAGTAACAACACCCTTTATTAATTCTCCTAAAGCTCCCTCATGTCCGAATATTTCTTTATCTTCTTCGGAAACTTTTATTCTATCAGCAAATTTTTCATTTTTATTTATGAATAATGACTTTGTATGTTGTTCTTTTGTAATATGTCCACCATTTCCAAAAGTGACAGTATTATTACTTTGCATATATCCTGGAACAAAATTATTATTGTCTTGTAAAGCTCTAAAATTAGCTTTTGCAACGGCTTCTTTTTCGAAATCATCGTCTAATTTTTCGATTTTGTCTTTTATTTCGTTAAATTCTTCTATTTTGTTAGCATCAATTAGCCTTTGACCTTCTTTAATTAATTCTTCTCTTTTTGCTTTATATTCTTCTCTATTCATATTTTCACCACCTTATTTTAATGTTCCATTTTTATTTAAATAGCCTTTTTCAATTTGTAAATTTGAAATAGATTTCATTAAATTAATAAATTTACTTTCCATTAGATCACATACTATAGCTTCTGGACTACCTTCCCATGTTGCTTTCGGAATAACCTCATACATTTTAACAACTAATCTATATAAAGCTTTCAATTCGTCCTCTGATAAAGAATTTAAATCAAAGGTTAATTTAACCCTATCTCTTTCATTTATAAAATTATCTATGGCCTTTCTAACAACTGTTGAATTGCTAACTTCTCCACCTTCTGGCATCTGTTTTTCGATATCTTCAATAACTTTTTTTAATTTTGTATTTTGTTCATCTGAAATTCTAACGTTTACGTTTGGCATTTTAAAACCTCCTTCTATTTATATATCAAAATGTTTTTCTTTCTTTTATTGTAACACAAAGTAAGCATAATTACCATAAATTACTAAAAATAAATTTGATTTCTGACATAAAAACTGACATAAAAATTAATATAAAAAATTAACTGATTGAAATTTCAACGAAAAATAAAAAAATGGCATAAAACTGTTAGTTTTGTGCCACCTTTTTTTTATTATTTAGACTGTTTTAAAAATCCTTCAATAAATATTTTAATTAGTCTTAAATTTTTTTCATCATCTATTGAGTCAATTAAATTTTTTATGTATTCTTTCATTTTGTTTTTAATCCCCCTTTTTGCAATAAATATACATGACAAGTCTGTATATTCTTTTTATATTTTCAATATTATCTATGTCATTCATCATTCTTATAATTGCATTTTTATAATTTTTCTTTTCCATGGTTTCCCCCTCCTACACAAAAGTTATACAACCCTTATACAATAAATATTATTACTTTCTAACTAAAAAGTCAATAAACTTTATACAATAATTGCCAAATTATGATACAATCATTATGTAATTATAAGTCTAAAAACCTCACTACTTTGATATATAAATAGATTTTAAAAGAATTTAAGAATTAGAAAGAAGGTTATAAAATGACAATAAGTAAAGATAAAATTAGAATGTCACTAATAATAAAAAAAGATCTAAAAGAGAAAATAGAGAAGGAGGCCAAAAAAGATAATAGAAGTGTAAACAATCTTATAAATACTGTTCTAATGGAATACTTAAATAAAAAAAAGGAAGGTAAATAAATACCTTCTTTTCTTTTTTCTTATATATCCTAAAAGCCGTTTAAATACGTTCCTATCCGTTTGTAACATTTAAATGAACAATCTATCAATAAAAACTATATAAAAGCTCTAAGACCTCTTATATTCGATTATTTCGCTATTTCCGATAAAAATAGAATCCTAAAAACTCGCAACATAGTGAACTATATCCAGTTTTTACTACAGGAACCCGTAGTTCTACGGTTTGCTCTAATATAATAAGAACATTAGTATATTTAAAACTTTGTCTGCCGTCGTGAATTACGACCCCAGCTGTTCTAAAT
>NZ_JBCLNH010000035.1:0-7659 GCF_039062665.1 Clostridium sp. 2218st1_F5_2218SCRN_220325
GCTTACAGCAGCTTCTTCTGTTTGAGATTTTTGTGCTGGCTCGTAGATTCTCTCCATCATCATTCCATTTACAAAGTATTCTTGGAACTCTTTTCTATTAGATAATTCTATATATTTTGATGTATTTATCTTATTTACTATTAAATTTCTATATTCCTTAGACAATAAGTACATTTTTGCCCCACTACCTGCACAGTTTCCGATGGATTTAATCTTTCCATCTAATTCTAGAGGTATCATACCTATTTGTAGCGAACTTTTGACATTCATATAGTTTCCAAATCCACCGCCTAAATATAGACATTCTATATCGTTAAAATCTAAATTCTTTTCCTTAACTAATATCTGTATACCAGCATTAATAGCAGCCTTTGCAAGTTGAACTTCTCTTATGTCCTTTTGAGTAAATGATATAATATCTCCATTTTGATCTTTAGCCAAAATATATTGCTTCATACCGTCAATTTCTACTAAATCTTTAGTCAAATATTCATATTCTTCAAATTCAAAGTCGTCGTCTTCTTCATCAAACATCCTACCAGTTTCGTCTATCAAAGAGTATTTAATCATCTCAGAAACGGCATCTAAAACCCCTGAACCGCACACACCGCAAGGTGGTTTATTTCCAATTGTCTTTATCTTATTTTTTTTAGATAAATCTATCTCACTTATAGCTCCCAAAATGCCTCCTACACCGTATTTAATATTTGCCCCTTCAAACGCAGGCCCAGCCGCAGTGGAACAAGTTATAACCTCGTCTTTGTTTCCTAGTGCCATCTCTCCATTAGTCCCCAAGTCTAGTAATAATGAGTATTTTTCTGATTCCAACATACCAGAAGACAATATACCTGCTGTTATATCGCTGCCGACATAACTAGATACACCCGGCATTATACTTATATTTGATTTGAAGCTAAATCCTATATCTTTTGGACTAAAATTCATAGCTTCTGTAAATCCTGAAATATAAGGTGCTTTTGCTATATATTCTGGATCTATTCCTAAAAGAAGGTGAATCATAGTAGTATTTCCAACTATTACTGTATCGTATATATTATCTATATTTATATTGTTTCTCTTGCCTATATTTTTAACTATGTCGTTGATTTGACTCACTATAGAAACTTTAAGTTTTTTAAGCCCATCAGGATTTTCTATAGTATAATTGATTCTAGATATAACATCTGCACCGTAATTTCTTTGATTATTAACCTCAGAAATTACATCTATTTGGCGTCCATCATAAAGACTCATCAAATATACAGCGATTGTAGTAGTACCTATATCGATTGCTAGACCGTAGTTGTCTTTTGTTGTATCTGATGGCTCGATATCTACAATTTTATTGTCAAATAAAGTTATAGTAAACTTATAATCGTCTTTTCTAATTACTTTAGGTATTTTTCTAAGTATATTTAAATCTATATCTATATTTTCTAAATTAAAGGATTCTTTTAAGAAGTCTTTTATTCTCATTAAATCGTCTCTCTGGTCGTCTAAAGTAGGTTTTTCTAACACTATATAGTGTTTTTTAATAGAAGGGTTAATTTTAAATTCTTTTTCTACACCGCTTATCAAAACAGTCATATCTTTTATTTTATTTGAAAGCTCTACTGTCAAATCATTCATAACTTTAGTATCACAAGCAAGCCTTACACCAGAATTTAATTCAGCTTCACTCAAATGTTTTTTACTTGATGCTCCTATTTCTGTATTTTCTCTCAATTTGCATCTACATTTACCACAGCTACCGTTTCCATTACATGGTGCATCAAAATCTATATTATTTTTTCTTATAACATCTAAAAGATTGTCGCCTATATTGGCCTTACATACCTTTTCACCATCTTCAAGTATTATCTTTACATTAATTTTATTTTCCTTCATTTTTATTCCCTCCAGACTTTATTCATTTCTAAAAATTTTACAATTTTATATACTAATAAGTGATAGATTATATCTCATTTTCTACCTATAATTTAATTATATATAAGAAAATATCAACTAGTAACAAATATTATAAATATTTCGTTACTTATAGGTTTATAGGAGGTTATAATATGGATTTTAGTAAGCTCTCACAAAATGTACAAAAGGGTAATGCCCGAATGACTAACAAACTCGTTCAAGAAGCTCTAGCAGATGGTATAGACGCATCTGTTATATTAAACAAAGGTCTTATCCCAGCTTTAAATGAAGTAGGTATAAAATTTAAGAATAATGAAATCTACGTACCCGAGATGTTACTTGCCGGTAAAGCAATGACTGCAGGTATAAAAGTTTTAGAACCTCTCTTATCTTTAACTGGTGCACAATTTATAGGCACTGCCGTAATCGGTACTGTCAAAGGAGACATCCACGATATCGGCAAAAACTTAGTCAAAATTACACTTCGTGGCATTGGCATTGATGTTTATGATTTAGGAGTAGATGTATCAGCAAAAGATTTTATACAAAAGGCCGAAGAAGTAAACGCTGACTTAGTCTGTCTTTCCGCCTTGCTTA
Organism: Clostridium sp. 2218st1_F5_2218SCRN_220325; assembly: GCF_039062665.1. Lineage (NCBI taxonomy): Bacteria > Bacillati > Bacillota > Clostridia > Eubacteriales > Clostridiaceae > Clostridium > Clostridium sp. 2218st1_F5_2218SCRN_220325. The sequence goes on from NZ_JBCLNH010000035.1 coordinate 2,506, forward strand.
CAACAACTATGCCCGAAATCGGCGAAGTTATAAAAGAATTTAGAAAAGCAGGCATAAAAGATAAATACATATTTATGATAGGCGGAGCCCCAGTAACAAGCAACTTTTCCAAAAGAATAAATGCCGATTACTACACTGCAGATGCGGCGTCAGCTGCAAAACTAGCAGAAAAGGTACTACTCCAGAAACATAAGAGTTAAAACCATATAAAATTGTAAGATTTTTAGTATTTAATTTTTAATTTGTTATTTAAAAGCAAAAGTGTTGCCCTTATTTAAACTAGAACAACACTTTTAACAAATTTTCAATAATATTTACATATTTATAAAGTATTTAATTGTTTAGGATTTCCAATTATACCAGCTCTAAATGCTTGAAGGTATTCTGCACAATATTCATCTCTACCTGCAAGCATTTCTGCTGTAACAATGCTTCCCATCATATCTCTATCAAGTGGATTTATAATAAGTCCGTCAAGACCTCTAGCAATAGCCATTACTGCGAAGTTTCTGTTTATATATTTTCTTTCTGGAAGCCCAAATGATATATTACTTAGTCCACACATTGTATGAATTCCTTTAAATTCAGTCGTAATAGCTGCTACAGAGTCTAAAAATTCAAATCCATAAGTATCGTCAGTACCTATAGGTTGAACTAATGGGTCTACATATATATTGTCGATTGGTACGTTGTTTTTAACTAAACCATTTACTAATTTATCAGCTATTTTTAATCTTTGTTCACAAGTTTCAGGCATTCCTTCTGAGCTCATACATAAAGCGACTATTTTTAAATCAGTTCCTGCTACAACTGGAAGTACAGCGTCGTATCTATCTTCTTCTAAAGATATGGAGTTTATCATTGCAGTCCCTTTATGTATTTGTAAAGCAGCTTCTAAGGCCTTTGGATCTGGAGAATCTATACAACATGGTATATCAACTACTTGTTGAATATTTTCAATCATCCATTTTAAGTGTTTAGTCTCAGTTCCTACAAATGTACCGGCGTTGACGTCTATATATGTAGCTCCAGCTTCTTCTTGGTCAATAGCTACTTGTTTTATATATTCAATATCGCCTTTATCAATCGCTTCTTTTATTGCTTTTCTACTTGAGTTTATCAATTCACCAACTATAATCATAAAATATTCCCCCTAATTGTTTTTTCATAACCAAATTTTATACAAATTCTCTATTAACCAGAGTTTTGTTTACATAATTTTTTTATTGTAGCTATAATATTGTGATTTTATTTAATTTTATATATAATGTCATTTAATTTTTTCTATTACTTTACTTTTGAATTTTTATTTTTTTATATTTGTTTACTTTTTATATATTTTTCATAACCCTTTTAAACTAAATTATTTTATCTACTTTACCGTAAAATTAACTCCACCTCCTATAGATATAAACTTAAAAATTTCTCTGGGTCGTAAAAGTTGACAAGAGGCGTATTACACGACCCATTAAATAGATCAAATAAAACTATACAATTGTGGGATTCACATTATTTTGATTATATTGAATATAGGGATTTTCTCCCTTTCAATATATTTTAGATTTGTATAATGTTTATACTATTATTATAGAAAAATAGGCATTTTAATTATTGTAATAATTATGTTATTTTTAGAAAATTTCTTAAATTCGCTCTAAAAATAAAACTTCTCTTTCTAAAATGGCTTAATTTCAACGTATTTATTGATTACAAATCCTTATTATCACATATAAAAATTTTTATATTTTTAAAATATTAACAATAAAATTTTTTTCGATTCTCAATTATTTATTTATTTTTATTACTTTTTAGTAATTTTAAGATTTTTTGTATTTTTTTTAGAATTGTACAAGTTTTGCCCTTTGAAAAAAGATTGATAAAATTTTAATAAAAAATTGTTAAATTTTTATTTATTTTTCTTAAATTTGTGGTAATATATAAGTATAGTTTAAATATTTAAAAGTAAAAATCTTTTGTTAGGATGGAGTTTTGATAAATCTCCTGTCCCTACATTTGTTTCGCCCGTAGGGATAACCCTTTCATAGCGCTGTTTTCTGTATTTAGCGCGGGATGGACTAATAGTATTTTATTTAACAAATGTAATCGTTTTACTTGGATTAAAATCACTTACTCGGCATTTTTTAAGCTGAATAAGTGATTTTTTCGATATTTTTGCAAACGTTTTCCTTTTGCGAAGCAACTTGATTTTTTTATATCTTACCCTGTATTGTTGCTATTTGCAGGTTTTTAATTTATTTTATATCTACAAATTCAATATTAGATTTAATATAAACCACAAACCAGATAATATATAATTTCCTTAAGATAAAAAAATAAAGCTCCTATTTTTAGAAGCTTTATTTTTTTACTTATTTTTACTAATCACTATTTGTTTCTTGTTACTTACTATTTATTGCTTATTACTTATTGTTTATTACTCTTATTATTTTTATATTTATATTCTTATTATTTATAGATTTTTATATCCGTTTTCTCCAATTATATATATTTAACTTTTATCTTCGCTTTTTTCTTTTTCTTTTTTATATTGATCATAGTCATACTTATTTATTTTATATCTGGCATTGCATTTACTACACTGGACGATTGCTCCTCCTTTAAACTTCATATAAATCCCTGCTATCGCCATCATCACAGCAAGTCCTAAAAAGACAAGTGAAATAAATGACATAATTGGTATAAAGTAAAATATTACTGCGCATATTATAGAATATAAGCTCATTTTCCATAAATTTTGTGAAGCACTTATAATTTTAGCGTCACTTTTACATCTTTTGCACTTTATAGTTTCATTGGCCATAGTATTATCCCCCTATATTATTTAAATATACTTTAATAATACTAGAGATTCTTGAAAATTTCCTCAATTATTTGTCTTTTTAATTGTTTCTTTTAGTTTAATCTTGATTATCTATTTTCATTTTTTATTTTAACATTTAAATGATTTATTTCTATTTGCTCTTGCCTTTTATTACAGTTTTTCTACACAAATCATTTTTAAGCATATCGTCGAATTTTATCGCAAAATAGCTTAAAAATACCCATGCCAAACTGAATATAAGCGAAATTTGTCCGTTTATATTGAATTTTAAATTTTTATAGTCCCAAATATTCAGTCCTAATTTGATATTTAGAATATATCCTGAAATATATTCTATAATAGTTATAATAATAGCGCTCAAAATACACTGTTTATACATCTTCATCTCCGGCGTTATATCGTTTATAAGACCAGCTAGCATACCGCACAGGCCGCCTACTATTATCATGGATGGATGAGTATACCCCCTAAAAATCATCTCGATATTAGTGTAGACGCACCCCATTATGATTACTATCAGAAGCTCTTTTATTATAAAATCTTTAATATTATTCAATCGCTCCACCTCCACAATATAAATTATGTACAACCTGTTTTAAAAATGAGTATAAATCAAAAATTCTATCACCAATGACTTCGTACATTGCTTTAAAATTCACTTCGCTCATAGCGCAACAACTTCGGATATTACTTAAACACCAAAAAAAGCCCCATTAAAAATGGGGCTTTCTTGGTGCACTTCCAATCCCTACTAACAAGTTATAGACTATACAAATATCACTTCACATGAAGTTGATTGAAGTTGGTCGAGTACACAAATATTATTTACAATTTTATAATTGTTATGCTTTTTTTATAATTATTACGTTTTTTAATGTTTTTTAAAAAGAATTACACTAAATTATAATTATTTTAATTATCACGATTTTAATTATTATGCTATTTTGCTTATTATAAATTCATTTTGACCTAATTCTCTATATTCAAATTCACTATTTAGATCTTTTACGAATTCTTTTATCCATAGACCTCTAAGGTTGTAGAATACGTCTACATCAATGCCTTCTTCTGCCCAAAGTTCTTTATGAACGCATATTCTTCTAACCCATTTAACAGCATCTTCGTCAGATTCTATAACTTGGTTTACATGGTCGCATGGCATACCGTCTAATATATAGTCGTTCATGCAGTTGAATATTTCAGGAGCGTTTTCGATAGCTCTTTCAGATGTTACTTCACTAGCAGCTTCTTTAGCTTGGTCTATGTAGACTTTTTCTAAAGCTGATATTTTGTCGTTTTGAATCATAAATTTAGTCCAAGCAGCCATTCTTCCTTCTGCTCTGTGGATTCTATCTTGTAACCATCCATGTATATTATTAGTGTCTATTATTTCTTCTAGGTTTTTATTTTCTAATTTAGCTCCGTATTTAGCTTCTATTTCAGATTTTACACCTTCTATATCAAGCCCTTCACTCTTTGCAATTTTGATTATTTCTTCTTCTAAATTTTCAAACCATAATATTTTGTTAAATAACCAGTAATGTATCTTTCCTAAAAATAAACTCATTTCTAAAACTCCTTATTGCTAAAATTTCTGTTATATTTACTTTATTGTAAAAGTTTATTTATCTTTTATTTAAATTGAGATTTTATTTAAATTCTGTTTCTAATTTTTTCTCTAATTGAGCTATTTCTAAAACATCATCTCTAAATTTATCTATTGTTATTCTGTCTATAAAATCGCCTAGCTTTTCGCCCATAAGCGCATTTTCTTTATAGTAGTTTAAGATGACTTCTACTAAAGCGAAAGCTTGATTTTCAGTTAATCCACGAGTGACGATATCCGCCATTCTAGGATAGAACCCTGCGCTACCACCTACTGTAACGAAAAACAGCTTGTCAAAGTCGACTAAGACGCCTATATCCTTAGCATACACACTTCCACAAGAATTCCTACATCCAGCAACACCTATTTTAGTTCTGCATGGAAGCTCCATCCCCTGAAACGCTCTGCTAAGTTTCATACCTATTCCAAGTGTAGGGTATTTTGATCTTTTGCAGAAATTAGCTGGACACATCTCCACATTTTTAAGTGAATTTTGAGTCACAACAGCTGGTTTCATGCCAAGTTCGTCCCAAACAGCAGGAAGGTCCTCTTCTTTTAAATTAGTTATTAATATTCTTTGTCCTGATGTTATTTTTATGATGCCGCCATATCTCTCAGCAACAGCACCTAGTTTTATAAGTACATCAGGTTTTATAAATCCTCCTGGAATATGAGGAGTTATCGCAAAAGTTCTTTTGCCATTTCT
>NZ_JBCLNH010000036.1:0-7229 GCF_039062665.1 Clostridium sp. 2218st1_F5_2218SCRN_220325
CTCTTTCAGACTTACTCGCTTTCTAAGTTCTTGCCCTCTCTCAAGGACAAGTAATACTATACCACCATAAAATATATCCGTCAACACTTTTTTAAAATATTTTTTCATATTTTTATTTTAATATATCTTATACAAATAAAAATTCATATCTAAATATAATAATCATTGTTGATATTTCAATAAAAAACCACAATATATTATTAAACTTTCATCTAATAAAATACTGTGATTTTAAATTGATTTTATATATAAATATTAGTTTATTATATAAAAATACTATACTGATTTTTTACTTCTAAAGCATAATGAGTAAATAAGAACTATTGAAAAACATATTATAGGAATTAAAAATGATGATCTTACGGCAGCTTCTGCTCCATTAAACATAGGTGTTATGCTAGACAATATTCCATTATCTATAAATCTTCCCATTATAGGTGTTATTACTGCTCCACCAAGTATAGCCATAATAAGACCTGCTGCTCCGACTTTTACTTCTTCGCCTAAATCTTTAAGAGCTATACCATATATTGTTGGAAACATTAATGACATACATGCAGATATTGTAACTAAGCACCATACTGATTGACTTGTAGGTAGATATATTGTTCCTAAACTAGCTAAGATTCCTCCAACTGCAAATACCGCCATCATTAATGCCGGTTCAATATATTTCATTAATGCTGTACATATCCAACGACAAGCTATAAATAAAACTATAGCTATTAAATAATATTGTGCTGCATCAGCTTCATTTAAACCAACTGTAGTCATAACATATTGTATTGTCCAAGTCCATACAGATATTTGTACTCCTACATAGAAAAATTGAGCAATTACACCAAAAGCATATCTAGGTATTTTTATAAGTTTTTTAATAGAATCAAGTATATTTAAATCACCAGACATATCCTTTTCTGAATCTTTACTTCTTTTAAAGAACATCCAAATTACAATTGCAATTATAACTAATCCTACATAAGGTACACAAACCCATAATAATTCATTACTACGTATTTGGCTTAAAGCTTCTGGACTCATTGCAATTCTATCTTCATATGTAGCCGGATTTAAATGACTTAAAATAAGATATTTTGCAAGTATAATCCCACTTAAAGATCCTATTGGGTTAAAGGCTTGTGCTAAATTAAGTCTTCTAACACTAGTTTCTTCATCCCCTAACGAAATAACATATGGATTACATGTTGTTTCTAATATAGAAAGCCCCCCTGCCAACACAAATACTGATAATAGAAATAAATTAAAATTCTGTAACATAGCTGCAGGAATATAACCCATAGCACCTATTATATAAAGTCCTAATCCTACTAAAACCCCTGTTCTATAAGAATATTTCTTTATAAGAATTGCTGCTGGTAATGCTAATACGGCGTATGAACCATAAAATGCAACTTGAGTCATAGATGCATTTGCAGCTTCTAGCATAAATATTCTTCCGAATGCTGGAACAAGATTATCTGTCATATTGTTTAATAGCCCCCAAAGCACAAAGCATGATATTAGCATTATAAAATGTACTCTATACTGTTTGGGCACTATAGGTAATTTACTATTTCTATCTTTTTTATTATCTGATATATTTTCCATAATATCACCCCTATAATTTATAGTAAAAATTATTGTTCTTTTCTATATCTTTTAAATCCAGGATGTCTTCCTGTTACACCATAACTTTTTCTCATTCCAATTAATCTATCTATATTTTCTTTTGATACTTCTTTTTCTCCCCCTAATAAATGAGCAGTTAAACTTATTTTTGCATATAATTCTAGTGTTTCCATTCTGTAATATGCTGTTATTAGATCTGCACCTACAGTTAATGCTCCATGGTTTGCTAATAATAATACATCATGTTCTTGTAAATATGGAGCTATTGCATCTGGTACCTCATATGTAGACGGTGTTCCATATGGAGTTACTGGTATTGAACCTATAGCTATAATAGTTTCTATCATTGTGTATCTATCTAAATCCAAATGTGCTACTGCATATCCAGTTGCTGTTGGAGGATGAGCATGTACAACTGCACCAACATCATCTCTTTCTTCGTAGCATCTTAAATGCATCTTTATTTCTGAAGATGGTTTCGCACCTGCTTGTCCTTCTATAACCTCTCCATTAGAATCTATATGTAATATCTTTTCTGGTGTTATGAAACTTTTACTTATACCTGTAGGTGTTGCTAAAAAAGTTCCATCTTCTAGCTTAACTGATACATTTCCATCATTTGCAGCTACCCATCCTAATTGCCACATTTTATGACAAACATCACATATTTGTTCTCTTATTTCCATATATCCTAATTCTTTTTCTTTATCCATTTAAAATTCCCCCTACATTAACTAATCTACTACTACCCCTTTTTGTAATATAATATTTGCATAAAGGGCCTTTTCTCCAGTAGCAACTATTGCATATGATTTTTTTGCTTGTTCATAAAAATCATATCTTTCTATATTTTGAATAACATCATTACCCCTATTATCATATTTTTTGATTATTTTACTGTATACATTCCATATAGGTGTCTCTACTTTATCACCTTCAACAACTGCCATTAAGCTTACTGGCTTTTCTACATAAGTATCTAATGGAAAAACAGATAATATTGCATCTAATATCTCTGGTACACTGTGTCCGTCACAACGTATAACTTTACACTCTTTACCCATTTTCTCTGATGGAAAATTCCCATCTGCTAAAACTATTTGATCACTATGTCCCATCTCGCATAATACTTTTAGTAATTCCGGAGATAAAATATTTGGTATTCCTTTTAACATTTAATTAATTCCCCTTTTTTTATTATTTTTTTAAATCTAGAAAACTCTTTATCCCATAGTTTGGATTCTTTAGGTATATATTCGTCTATATTATGTGAATCATTAATAATTCTTCGAGCTTCTTTCAAGTCTTTTATATTCCCACTTGCGATTAATTGTATTGCTATATTTCCTAATACAGTAGCTTCTATAGGCCCCCCATATACTTTTATATTGCATGCATTTGCAGTCATTTGACTTAATAATCTACTTTGTGTTCCTCCTCCAAGCATATATAACTTAGAATATTTTTTATCTGTACAATCTTCTATTTCTTCTAAAGCTATTCTATATTTGAATGCTAAACTTTCATTTATACACCTAACTATTTCTGCTTCATTTCTAGGCACATCTTGATTAGTTTTTCTACAATAATCTCTTATTCTATCTGGAATATTTCCAGCTGGAGTAAATATCGGGTCATCTGGATCTATAAATGACCTAAATGGTTGTGCATTTTCTGCCATTTTTTCTAACTCTCCAAAAGTATAACTTTTCCCTTCTTTTTGCCATTGTCTTTTGCTCTCTTGTATGAGCCATAATCCTATTATATTTTTTAAAAATGATACTTTCCCTTGGTACCCACTTTCATTCGTTATATTATAACGACTAGATTTTTCTGTAATAATAGGATTATCAAGTTCTGTTCCTAATAAAGACCATGTACCACAACTTAAAAATAAAAAATCATCATCTTGTGTTGGTACAGAAACTTGCGCACATTGTGTATCATGTCCTGCCACTGCTATAACATCACACATATCTATATTTAATTCTTCACTTATATCTTCAGATATTTTTCCAATTACACTACCACTAGGAATAATATCCGTAAATAAATTACTATTCAATCCTAGTGACTCAATTATTTCATAAGACCATTGTCTCTTTTCTGCATCAAAAAGTTGTGTAGTGGATGCTATAGATATCTCTGTAACCTTTTTATTTGTTAACATATAATTAAGCAAATCTGGTATTAGTAACATCACATCTGCTTTTTCAAGCAGATATGATCTTTTTTGTTTTAGTGATAGTAGTTGAAAAGCTGTATTTATTTCCATAAATTGATTTCCAGTTATTTTATAAAATTTTTCTTTAGATATTTTTTTAAAACTCTCTTCTATCATCCCAGCAGTTCTACCATCTCTATAATGGATAGGATTTTCTAATATTTGTCCATATTCATCCAATAATGCAAAGTCAACTCCCCATGTATCTATGCCTATACTACTTATTTTTCCGTACTTTTTAGACTTTATTAAACTTTGCTTAATTTCAAAGAATAATCTTAATATATCCCAATACATTGTCCCTCCAACTATCACTGGGTCATTAGAAAATCTATGTATTTCCTCAATATATATCCTATTTCCATCAAAGGTTCCTATTATAGCTCTTCCACTAGATGCGCCAAAGTCAAAAGCCAATACCTTTTTCTCTAGTCCACTCTCATTCATATTATCACCTTCTATTTATACATTGGTCCATAGTTTTGACAAGCTCTATAATCTTGTCCTTCCTTATCCATTCCAAATGCATTCCATGCAGCTGGTCTAAATATATTTTCTTCTGGTACATTGTGCATGCTTACAGGTATTCTTAAAATAGAGCATAATGTTATTATGTCTGCACCTATATGTCCATAACTTATAGCGCCATGATTAGCCCCCCAGTTATTCATTACATCATAAGCAGATTTAAAAGCTCCTTTTCCTGTTAATCTTGGTGCAAACCATGTACAAGGCCACGTATAATCAGTTCTTTTCCATAACTTATCTGATACTTCATCTGGAAGTTTTACTGTATATCCTTCTACTAATTGAAGTACTGGTCCTACGCCCTTTACAAGATTTAATCTAGTCATTGTTACTGGCATTTGTGCATCTGTTAAAAATCTAGAAGAATATCCTCCTCCTCGGAAATATCCAGTATCAGCAGAATTCCATGTAGTTGCTGAAAGTAATGCTTCTTGATCTTCTTCATTTATTTCAAACCAAGGTTTTATTACATTAGCTCCATCTTTATCCTTAGCTTGACCACTACCATCTAAGCAAGATGCCCCTGAGTTTATTAAATGTATAAATCCTTTAGACTCTTTCGCTATACCTTCTAAATCATATCCCGTTGCTTTTTTTACTGCTTCTGGAGACCAATATGTACGAACATCTGAGAATATTTGTGCAGTATTAGTTAATAATTTACCAAACAGCATACTTATTCCATTTAAAACATCATTTTCAGTAGCTAATATATATGGTTCTCTTGCCCCATTCCAGTCGAATGAAGTATTAAGTAATGCTTCAGAAAAATCACCGTTTGGATAAAAATCTGTCCATTGTCTTTGACCTTGGAATCCTGCAGCAATTGCATTATGTCCTAATTTTTCTTCTTCAAATCCATCTGGTAAATTTTCATTTCCATTCATTAAATCTTTTATTATACACATCATTTTAACTACAAATTCCCAATCTTTATCTTTTTCTTCTCTAGATTTTTGAACATAATCTGGATTTTTATCAAATCCCTCTTTGCATTTTTCCTTTGTCCATTTTAATGCTTTTTCAAATTCATCTTTGTCGTAAATTCCTTCTGTCATTCTTCTTATTATCTCAGTTTCATCAACAGATTCAACTCTCATTCCTAAATATTCTTCTATAAATGCAGGGTCAATTATAGATCCTCCTATTCCCATACATATAGAGCCTATTTGTAAATAAGATTTTCCTCTCATAGTAGCTGCTGCAACTGCTGCTCTCCCAAATCTTAATATTTTTTCTTTTACATCAGATGGAATTTCTGTTGAATCTGCATCTTGAACATCATGCCCATATATTCCGAAAGCTGGAAGGCCTTTTTGTGCATGAGTAGCTAGAACAGATGCTAAGTAAACAGCCCCAGGTCTCTCAGTACCATTAAATCCCCAAACTCCCTTTATAGTCATTGGGTCCATATCCATAGTTTCAGCACCGTAACACCAACAAGGTGTAACTGTAAGTGTTATATCAACGCCTTCTCTCCTAAATTTATCTGCACAAGCAGCTGATTCTGCAACTCTACCAATTGTAGTATCGGCTATGACAACTTTTACTGATTCTCCATTTGAATACTTTATATTACTTCTTAATAATTCTGCTGCAGACTTTGCCATATTCATAGTCTGTTCTTCTAATGATCCTCTTACATCTAATATTCCTTTTCTTCCATCAATTGTAGGTCTTATACCTATAACTGGATATTGACCAACTAGTCTACTCTTTGCCATTATATTTCCCTCCACATCATTATACTTTTTAATTTTTTATACTTTCATTGTTAAATCTTTATTTATATCTTCATTGTAATCGTTTTCACTTTGCAATTCTTGTGTTATAATAGTCAAAAAATATAAATATTTTCACTTTTTGTGACAAAAGGGGGTAAATAGAAATATGAAATTTTTTGATTTTAAAGAAGATAAACAACATGGTAGATTTGATTTTCCAATAGAATTTTATCATGTTGATCAAAGTCATCCCAGGTATGATATGCCTTATCATTGGCATACTCAATGTGAAATAATAAGAATTTTAAAAGGCGAATTTTTAATAACAATCGACTATAAGAAAATTTTAGCTAAAAAGGGAGATATACTATTTATTCAAGCAGGAATACTACATGGTGGAACTCCTAATAACTGTATTTACGAGTGTATTGTTTTTGATATAAATTTACTTTTAAAGCAAAATCATGCTTGTACAAAATTATTACAAGATATTATTCATAATAATAAAATAATAAATCCAAAAATGCCTTCTAATATTCTAGTGCTAAATCTAAATTGTGAATTCTTATTCGATTCATTGTCATCTCAATATGAAGGTTATGAATTTATTACACAAGGCTCTCTATATAATTTTTTGGGTATAATTCTTCAAAATAAACTTTATACTGTTAATAATAATATGTCTCTTAGGACAAATGATAAAATTATTTTATTTAAAAAGGTATTATTATTCATAGAAGAAAATTACACACAAACCTTATCTTTAAATGATTTATCTAAAGTAGCTGGAATGACCCCTAAATATTTATGTAAATTCTTTAACAACATGAGCAATAAAACTCCTATAGAATATTTAAATTTTTATCGCATAGAAATCGCATGCGAGCAGCTATTAAGTACAGATTTATCTGTTACTGATATCGCTATAAACTGTGGATTTAATGATGTAAGTTATTTTATAAAAACATTTAAAAAATATAAAGGTATAACGCCAAAACAATATATAAAAAAAATATTTTAAATCTTTAAATTTATTAATTATTAGATTTTTTTATATGATAGATTGTCAATATAAGTGCAACATTTTATGTTTATGTTGCAGCGAAGACCTCTGCAGGTGTTTT
>NZ_JBCLNH010000037.1:0-6312 GCF_039062665.1 Clostridium sp. 2218st1_F5_2218SCRN_220325
AATAAAAATAGTATTAGATTTTAACTAAGAGTTATAACCTAATACTATTTTTATTAATCACATTTTATAAGTTTGCCTACTATTTCTTCACATATCTCATTTATTGTTTTATTATCTGTAGATACTATAATATCACTTGCATTTAAATATTTTTGCTCCCTTTGTTTCATTAAATTTGATATAAATTCTATATTCATGTTTCCATTTAATAGAGGTCTTTCATTACTATATCTAACACGTTCAAATATAGTTTCTGGTGATGCTGTAAGTAGTACAACTTTTCCACTTTGTTTCATATATTCTACGTTTATATCTCTAAGGGCCATACCTCCGCCACATGAAATTATAGTATTTTGTCTTTGTTTTAAAGATATTAAGGTATTTGTCTCACATTTTCTAAAATACTCTTCACCTTTTATTTTAAACATCTCTGCAATAGTCATACCTTCCATCTTTACTATATGCGCATCTGTTTCTATTTCTTCCATAGATAGCATATGACTTAAGTAAGAAGACACTGTAGTTTTTCCAACTCCCATAAATCCAATTAAGAATATATTATATGCAAATAAATTTTTAGCTTGTATCTTTTTGCCATTATCTACTATATATCTAAATACATCTAAAATCTCGTCTTCAAATTTATTTCCATCTATTTGATTTCTCAAACTAATTTCTTTTTGTGCTTCAAATTCTTCTTGAAGTATAGGTAGTCCATGTTCTTTTTTATAGGCTATAATATCTTCAATATAGTTCATTCTTTCTGTTAAAAGCTCAATTATCTTACTATCACAATCACTAATTTTCTCTCTAATATTTTCAATATTTTTCATACTCTTTCCCCTTAAATTAGTTTTTATTTTTATTATAAGTCTAATTCAAGATTTAATCCAATTAATTTATTTATAAAATCTTATATATTTGATATATAATTTTACGCCTCTATATTTTTATGTATTAATTTTAATAAATTGCTCAAGTCCTCAATATTGGGTTGTCCTGGTGCACTTTTTTTAATATTAACACCATAAGTCAAACATGAACCAAAAAATTCTCCACAAATCCTGCTTAGTCCACCTTTTTCACCAATTGATATTGTGCAAATAGGCACGCTAGATATATGCTCTGAAATTATAATTGTAGTTTCTAGAAGTTCAACAACATCTAACTTACTGCTCGGCTTTGTTATTATTTTTATAATATCAGCACCCATATCCTCTAATTCTTTTGCTGTAGCAATACATTCTGCCTTAGATGGCGTGTGATCTAAATTATGATTAGTCGTTATTACATATGTGCCCATATCTTTTGCAACTTCAATTATTTCCTTCATATTATCTTTGCCTATACTATCTTCAACATCTATAAAGTCTACTAATTTAGTAGCACATACTTCTTTATATATCTCTACATACTTTTCTTCAGTTATATCAGCTTCCCCATCGCTTGTATTTCTTTTAATTGTAAATATAATAGGTATATTTTTTAATATTTTTCTAAGCTTTTCAAGAACTATCTCTATCTTTGAATAATCATTATAATATTCGTACCAGTCTACTCTCCATTCGACAATATCTATATCTAATATATCAAAATCTACTGGTATAATAGAAAACTTCTTTGCTGTATGTAAAATTTCTTTTTCTGTTTTATCACATATTGGAGCAATTATTTTAGGTATACCTTTTCCTATTTCTACATCCCTTACTTTTAAAATCCTCATACTCCTCAAATCTCCCTTTTAATATAATAATATTTATCTTATTAATTATTATATCAAAAAAAGTCATACCTTAATATATAATAAATCTTTTAGTATATATTTTTAGTTTCAATTTTTTCTTTAGAGTCACAATTTTCAATTATAAATTTACTAAATTGTTCTACTGCTGGAGATAAGTATTTATTTTTTAATTTTGCCATATATATATTTCTGCTATAAACTGGACTTTTTAATTTTATTATATCTAAATTCAAATTTTTTAAAAAAGGTATATTAGGCATTATTGCTATCCCAAATCCTCCTGATACTAAACCTGCCATAGAACTGTCATTTTCAACTTCATAAGATATAATTTGCTTTTTATCTATTTCTTTAAATAAGTCATCTATAACTTTTCTAAGTCCGCTCGATTTAGTAAATGCAATCTGATTGTAAGATGCAGTTTTTATTAAATCTATCTCTTTATATTTAGATAACTCATGATTTTTTGGAACTACTACTACCAACTCTTCTTGTTTTATTTTTATAAACTCTATATCTTTATCATCCTTTACTTTAGAACAAAATCCTATATCATATTTTTCATTTTTTAGTCTTTCTATAATAGATTTTGTATTATTAGATGAAAATGTAAATCCAAAACTCTTATCTTTATTGCTGTCTAAAAATTTTCTTACCATAAGCGGTACAAATTCAGTCTCCAGCGTATATATATAGCCTAAGTCTATAAGTCCACTTGTCGCACAAGTAAGAGCCTTAGTTTTATCCACTCCCTCTTGTAAATAATCTAAAGATTTTTCTACATATTTTAAAAAGATTTTTCCGTATTTAGTTAAACTCACATTTCTACCTTGCTTTTCAAATAACTTTGTGCCGAGCTCTTCTTCTAATGAAGAAATAGCGTGACTAAGACTAGGCTGAGTTATATCTAAGTCTTTTGCAGCTTTCGTATAATGCTCTAAGTGAGCTAACTTAACAAAGTATTGTAAATGATTTAAATTCATAATATCCCCTTTCTATTACTAATTTAATGTTTTTATTTTAATATACAATTTTTATTTTTTTAATAGATTTATCTATTTTTATAACGCATAAGAAATTATGTTAATTATAAATAAAATCTATATAAATCCATTTTTTCTTAAATTTTATTTATAGATTTTTAAATTATATAAAAAATAAAAAAACTTACTAAATTTATCATCAATTATAATAATACTTCATAAAAAACAATATTTCTATTAGTTTTATCTATGAATTCTTAAATAAAGTCTATTAGTTATTTTAAATAAATACTGTTAGAATAATCTTAAATAAAAAATTAACAATCAAAAAAATAATAATCACACATACAATAAAATTTAATGGAGGTTTTAAAATGGCACACAAATATAAAAATATCTTTTCACCTTTAACAGTAAAAAATATGACTTTAAAAAACCGCATCGTAATGATGCCAATGGGTACAAACTACGGTGAACAAAATGGAGAGATGAGTTTTTTACACATTAATTATTATGAACAAAGAGCAAAAGGCGGTACTGGACTTATAATAGTAGAAAATGCTAGTGTATTTTCTCCACAAGGTTCAAACGGCACTTCTCAACTTCGCATAGATCACGATAGTTATCTACCAAGATTATATAAACTTTGCGAAAGAGTTCACAAATATGGAACAAAAATAGCTATACAAATAAATCATGCAGGAGCTTCTGCAATGTCTTCAAGAACAGGAATGCAACCAGTTTCTGCTTCAAATATACCATCAAAAGCAGGCGGAGAAATTCCTAGACCACTTGAAAAAGAAGAAATATATGAAATAGCTAAAAAATACGGTGAAGCAGCTAAAAGAGCACAAACTGCTGGTTTTGATGCAGTTGAAATACATGCTGGTCACTCTTACTTAATAAGTCAATTCTTATCACCATTATATAACGATAGAACTGATGAATTTGGTGGTTCTATAGAAAACAGAACTCGTTTTGCAAGACTTGTAATAGATGAAGTTAGAAAAAATGTTGGGCCTAACTTCCCAATATTATTACGTTTAAGTGCAGATGAATTTATGGAAGGTGGTAATACAATAGATGACTGCCTAAAATACTTAGAATACTTAAATGATGAAGTAGATATATACGACGTATCTGCTGCTCTTAACGGCTCAATACAATATCAAATAGATGCTAACTATTTAAAAGATGGTTGGAGAGCTTATTTATCAAAAGCAGTTAAAGATAAATTTAATAAACCATGTATAACAATGGGTAATATAAGAAATCCTCAAGTTGCTGAAGATATACTTGAAAGAGGAGATGCCGATTTAATAGGTATGGGACGTGGACTTATAGCTGATCCTGAATGGGTAAACAAAGTTGAACTTGGAAAAGAAGATGAACTTAGAAAATGTATATCTTGTAATATAGGATGTGCTGGAAATAGAATAGGAATAAATAGACCTATAAGATGTACTGTAAACCCTTCTGTAAATGAAGATGAGGTTTATAAAAAAGTAAAAGTAAATAAAAATTGTAATGTAGTAGTTATAGGTGGTGGTACTGCAGGACTTGAAGCTGCCTGTACAGCTGCAGAAGTTGGATGTGCTACATTCTTAATCGAGAAAAAAGATGTTTTAGGTGGTCTAGCTACTGAAATTTCAAAAATACCAGATAAAAGAAGATTATATGACTTCCCTAAATATTTAATAAATAGAGCAGAAAAATTAGATAATTTATATGTTTTTAAAAATACTGAAGCTAATGTAGAATTTATTAAAAACTTAAAACCTAATTTAATAATAAACGCAACTGGTTCTTCTCCATTATTACCTCCAATCAAAGGGCTTCATGAAGTAATGGCTAAAGAAGATTCAAAAGTCTTCTCTATATTAGATATGATAAATAATATAGAAAATTATCCACAAGATTTAACTGGCAAAAAAGTCGTTATAATCGGTGGTGGTGCTGTTGGACTTGATGTAGCAGAATTCTTTGCACCAAGAAATGCTGACTGCTCTATAGTTGAAATGGCTCCTGTTATAGGAAATGGAATAGATCCAGTATCAAAAGTTGGTACTTTTGATTTATTAAACAAACATAATGTAAAACAACTTACTAATACAAAATTATTAGAAGTAAAAGATAATTCATTCTTAGTTGAATATGCGGATGGCTCATTAGATGAGTTAGAATTTGATTATGGATTTGTATGCTTAGGAATGAAATCAAATAACCCTGTATTAAAAGCTCTAGAAGAAGAATATTCTGATACAAATATAGAAATTGTTTCTATAGGAGACAGTATAAGAGCTAGACGTATTATAGAAGGTGTTGAAGAAGGAAGAAATATTATAAATACACTTACTAAACACGATTATCTTGATATTTATGTATAAGATATAATATAAAATTATTTTCAAAATAAAAACTAGGCTGTTTTAATAATTATATTTATAAAACAGCCTAGTTTTTTAATAAGTTTTCGATATGTAAATTTACTTTAAAAACTACTTATAAAAATCTTTTGTTTTTTACTTTATAAAATACTTATAAAGTTTTTTGTTGTTCTAAGAATATCTCTAGTATATTTTTTGTATCTTCTAATGTAGGTTTTATACCTGTCCATATATTAAATGAATGTACGCCTTGGTTTATAAGCATTTGTATCCCATAAGCGATCTTTAAATCATATCTAAGACCCCATTTAATAAGTGCTGTTTCATGTGGTTTATAAACAGCATCTGCTACTATAAGATGCTTAGGCGGGATTAAAGATATATCAATTGGAGATTCATCTGTACCCATTCCAATAGGAGTAGTATTTATAAGTATATCAATATTATCTATATCTTCTTGTGTTATATTTTTAGATGTCGCAATAGCCTCAGTTTCAAAATGTTCATTTATTGTATCAGCTATCGATTGTGCCTTTTCTATACTTCTATTTACAATCTCAATCGATTTAGCATTTTCAATTGCAAGCTGTATTGCAATACTTCTACAGGCACCTCCTGCACCTATTATTAGTACTTTCTTTCCTTCAATGCTCTCTTGACTAGCATCTTTTATAGATTTAGTAAGACCTGTTCCGTCTGTGTTATATCCATATAATTTTCCATCTACGTTTTTAATAGTATTTACAGCTCCAAATAATTTAGCCTTTTCGTCTATAAAATCTAAATACTTCATAACTTCTATTTTGTGAGGAATAGTTACATTCGTTCCCATTATACCAAGATGTCTTATTCCTTCTATACCTTCTTTTAAATATTCAGGATCAATATCATAACTTACATAAACTGCATCAATATTGTATTTTTTGAATAAATAATTATGTATCTTTGGCGAAAAACTTTGGCTAATTGGATGTCCAATTACACTGTATACTTTTGTTTTCGAACTTATGCTCTTCATTTTGATTATCCTCCTATAAACTCTTTTTTAGTTCATGTTTATTTACTTAAATTCTAGCTAATAAAAAAAAATTGTCAATCTTAATTAGTATCTTTTTAATAATAGATGAATTATCATATTAAGTGCAACACTTAAAAATGGATAAAAAAATAGCTCATAAGTTTATGTTCATGTTACAGT
>NZ_JBCLNH010000038.1:0-5300 GCF_039062665.1 Clostridium sp. 2218st1_F5_2218SCRN_220325
TTGGTTTGTTTGTTGGTTTTAATTCGTGTGAATTAAAGTTTATAATTAACCTACTGTTTAATTTTCAAAGTTCTTAATCAAGCTTCTTTATTGTATCAAAGCTCTTTTTCTTTGTCAACAACTTTTTTCAAAGTTTTTTTCAACTTCTTTCAAGTTGTTTTGCCCTTGTCTCAAGGACAAGTATTACTATACCATCTTAATTTATATCGGTCAATACTTTTTTTCATTTTTTTTTAGTTTTTTTTATTTTATTTTTCATCAATAAAACAAAACCTTTATATTTCAACGTTTTCGCACGTATAAAATAATATTTATTTTATCAAAAAAATTATATATATTTATAAAAAATTCTTAGTCACAAATATATTTTTATGAAATATTTTATGTTATGTTACAAAAAAATCGTCAAATATTTTTAAAAATATATTAAAAACTATATATATTATAACTAATTTTCTAAATAATATGAGTTTAATTTATAATAAAATGATTAATATATTTATAAAAAAATAAAACCTCTCCTAATATTTAATCAAGAGAAGTTTTTACTATAAATATTATTTAGCTGTATATAATTGTTTTTCTTGCATATATTCAAATTTTAATACTGCTGTTTTGTATTTCAAACTTTTCTTTACGTCTATTATTCGTTGATTGGATGAACCCCTAAAGAGTAAACTTATGTCTCTTTTATCAAGTTCAAATCTTCCATCTACAAGTACATCTATATATTTTAATAATTCCACATTTTCAAAATAAAGCGGATTTTTTCTATCTATTAGTTCTTCAAATTTAAATCCTGTGTAACTCCAAACATCTAAATTCATATTTTTTGCTTCTTTTGCAATTTCAACTAATGGTGCAGGCTGTAAAAACGGCTCTCCTCCTGAAAGGGTTATTCCCTGTTGTAATTTTAAAGATGCCATTTTATTGATTATTTCTTTTGTGTCTACTTCATACCCTTTTGTTAAACTATGAGTTTGTGGATTGTGACATCCTTTACAGTTATGTTTACAACCTTGTGTCCATATTACCATTCTAAGTCCAGGTCCATCAACTATACTGTCACATATTACAGGAGATGCTATTCTTAGTTTCATTTTGCTCCCCCCTTTTAAATTCTGGTATGTTTTACTCTGTCTCTTACTTCTGCTTTTTTAGCATCATTAAATCGATCTACTGTCCCTACTAAATAACCTGTTATCCTTCTTATTCTTTCGAATTTTATATCACTTTCTTCTTCATTACGTCCACAAACAGGGCACACAGTACCAGGTATCACACCTGAAAATCCGCATACAGGATCTCTATCTACTGGATGATTTACGCTACCATATCCTATGCCCATTTCTTTCATACTTCTAATAATTGTTTCAAAAGCTTGTAAATTGTTTGAAGTATCGCCATCTAGCTCAACATAAGTTATATGACCACCATTAGTTAATTCATGGTATGGTGCCTCTATTTTTATCTTGTTAAAAGCTGATATATTATAGTATACAGGCACATGGAACGAATTAGTATAATATTCTTTATCTGTTATTCCTGTTATTTCCCCATATATCTTCTTATCTATTTCTGTGAAACGTCCTGAAAGCCCCTCTGCAGGAGTTGCTATAAGTGAGAAGTTTAATTTATATTTCTCTGTCGCCTCATCTATTCTTTTTCTCATGTGTGAAACTATTTTTAAGCCTAATTCTTGTGCATCTTCACTTTCACCATGATGTTTTCCTGTTAAAGCTATTAAACATTCTGCTAATCCTATAAATCCTACTGTTAATGTACCTTGTTTTATTACTTCTTTTAGTGTATCTTCTGGAGAAAGGTTATCTGATCCTCTCCATATTCCTTGCCCCATTAAAAACGGAAAGTTCTTCACTCTCTTATTTCCTTGAATCTCCATTCTTTCAAGAAGTTGATCTATTACTAAATCTATCTTTTCATCTAATTCATTAAAAAAGCCATCTAAATCTTTTTTTGTTCGTCCATTTACTATTCCATACTTAATTCCTAATCTAGGTAAGTTAATAGTAGTAAATGATAGGTTCCCTCTACCACTTGCAACCTCTTCACCACAAACATTGCCCATTACTCTAGTTCTACAACCCATATATGTTGTTTCAGTTTCTGGTTTACCTGGTATATACGTTTTTAAATTAAATGGAGCATCTAAGAAACTAAAGTTAGGAAATAATCTTTTTGCAGAAACTCTACACGATAATTTGAATAAATCATAATTAGGGTCTTCTGGATTTAAATTAACCCCTTCTTTAACTTTAAATATTAATATAGGGAATATCGCAGTTTCTCCATTACCTAATCCTTTTTCTAATGATAATAATAAGTTTTTACTTACCATTCTTCCTTCTGGTGATGTATCTGTACCAAAGTTTATACTTGAAAATGGCACTTGTGCACCTGCTCTTGAATGCATTGTATTTAAATTATGAATAAATCCTTCCATAGACTGATATGTTTGTCTATCTGTCTCCTTATACGCCTCATCATATGCAAAGTTTTGGATTGATACTGCTAAAGGTTCTTCTATATTAAATGTTTCTATTAATTTTTCTTTTTCAATGTATAGGTAATCTGGATTTTTTTCTAAGCCTACTTTTTTATTTGAACTCTTTTCAGTATCATACACAATGTCTTTTACTGCTCTTTTATCATCTATACCCTTTAATAATTTTAATCCCTTATTTAAATTAGCTATATATAACTTTCTAAAAGTCTTGTATACACCTTTAGCCAAATTATAATCAAAAAATGGTATACTTTGTCCCCCATGCTGATCATTTTGATTGCTTTGGATTGCAATTGCTGCTAATGCGCCATAACTCATTATGCTATTTGGCTCTCTTAAAAATCCATGACCAGTAGAAAATCCACCTTCAAATAATTTATCTAGGTCTATTTGGCAGCATGTTAAAGTCCCCATATTTAAAAAGTCCATATCGTGTATGTGTATTTCCCCTGTGTCGTGTGCTTGAGCATGCTCTGGTTTGATAACAAAAGTTTTGCAAAACTCCTTAGACACAGTACTACCATATTGGAGCATAGTCCCCATAGCAGTATTACCATCTATATTTGCATTTTCTCTTTTAATATTTGCATTACTAGCATCTTCAAATGTTATTTTTTCTATAGCCTTCATCAATCTAGATCTTGAATTCCTTATTCTACTTCTTTCATTCCTATAAAGAATAAATGCCTCACTAGTCTTTGCATGGCCTGTTTCAATAAGTACCTTTACTACCGTATCTTGTATATCCTCAACAGTAGGTATTTCATCAACAAATTTTTTATTTAACAAATTAACTACTTGCGCAGATAAACCTTCTGCGATTTCATAGTTTGGCTGTGTATGCTCCTTTTCTGCCACTTCACTTGCTGCTGAAAATATAGCTTTTGTTATACAATCCTTATCAAAAATGACCTTTCTCCCATCTCTTTTTCTTATATATTCTATCAATTCCCGTTCCCCCTCAAACTACAATATATTGTGGTTTATTTTTACACTTTATACTATATATAGTATTTTTATTTAAAAAAATTCCCCTTAATTTAAAGGGGTTCTAAATATTTTGTATTTACTTTAAGGATAGCGAATTTCCATATTCTCGTCAATAACAATTCGTCTATTATATAACTTTTTCCTGTAATATATTTTCTAAAGCTTAGTAATTGTAATGCTTACAAAAAAAGTTCAAAATTTTTTAAAAATCTTTGCACATTTTACATATAGTTTTATTTTTATTCTGTAAATTTGTCCCAATTTAATATATTATATTTAATATATATATAATATACATATTTTGACATAAAATTAGGGAGGTAATAAATTATATGCTATCAAAAAGACTTGATGTTATAACACCATCACGCACAGTTGGGATAAGCTCTAAAGTAAAAGAAATGAAATCACAAGGTATAGATGTATTGAATCTGAGCGTTGGGGAACCAGATTTTAATGTTCCAGAAAAGGCTAAAGAATGTGGTATAAAATCTCTAAATGATAATATCACTAAATATGATTTAGTCCCTGGATTAACTATATTAAGAGAAGAAATAAGCAAAAAATTATTAGAAGAAAATAATTGTCACTATGCTCCAGACGAAATAGTTGTTACTAGTGGTGCTAAAATGGCGATAACAAATACATTAATGGCTGTTACTGATCCAGGAGATGAAGTTTTATTAGTGAAACCTTATTGGGTTAGTTATTCTGAAATGACTAAGTTAGTAAATGCTGTCCCAGTTGCTATAGAAACTGATAAAGCTAATGATTTTAAATTAACTGGAGAAATTTTAGAAAAATATATAACAGATAAAACAAAAATGCTTATATTAAATAATCCATGTAATCCTACAGGAGCTATTTATACAAAAGAAGAGTTACTTGATATATGTAACGTTTGTTTAAAACACAATGTATATATATTAGCTGATGAAATTTATGAAAGAATATGCTTTAGTGGGGAATTTGTTTCTGTTGCATCATTAAATGATGAAATAAGAGATATTACTATAACAGTGAATGGATTTGCCAAATCAGCCGCTTTAACAGGTACTAGATTGGGCTATTTAGCAGTTCCAAGAGAGCTTGCTAAAAATATAAGTGCTATACAAGGTCATTTAGTATCACATCCTTGCTTAGCAGCTCAATATATTGGTTATGGTGCTTTAAAATATTGTAAAGAAGATATCGACAATATGGTTGAAGCTTATAGAAAAAGACGCGATTTAGTAACAGGTAGACTTAATAAAATACAAAACTTAGAATATATTTATCCACAAGGTGCATTCTATGTGTTTATAGATATATCAAAACTAAAAGGAAAATTTGAATATAAAGAAAGTTTATCATCTGATTTTTGCGATAAATTTTTAGAAAAATATAAAGTTGCAATTGTTCCAGGTATAGCTTTTGGCATAGATGAGTATGTTCGTATATCTTTTGCTTGTAGCGAAGAAGTCTTTATGGAAGCTCTAGATAGATTAGATAAGTTTGTGCAGGAAATAATGGCATAAATTTTAATGATATAAATAAAAACCATCCTTTTATACTATATATTTTATAGTGTTAAAAGAATGGTTTTTTTATGTAAGAAGATTAATCTTATTTATTAGATAACTTCTCCTTAATATTTTGTTGTATATTAAAGTAGTATTTTAATTTTTATGTTAGCTTCATGTGAGTATAATCTCTTTTAAAACAACAAAAAAAGATTACGTGGCTACGTCTTACTCTCCCAGGCGGTTGCCCACCAAGTACCATCAGCGCTCAGGAGCTTAAC
>NZ_JBCLNH010000039.1:0-3632 GCF_039062665.1 Clostridium sp. 2218st1_F5_2218SCRN_220325
TCTTTATGCTCGAAGACGTGGCTTCTGATAAGCGCTTAGACGTGGGGTCTGTTATCTCTTCCACGGTGCCTTTTAAGATTGTTCTGCAGAAAGGTTTAACTGTCGATTTTGAAAAGTCTCCAGGTCTCGGCTTGTTTGGTAAGTCGGGGGCAGGTAAGACAACAACGCTTCTTTCTTTCCTTGCTCAATTCTTGGCAGGTGGCTCCCAGGTTTACCTGGTGGACGGTAAGAACGAGCTTCAGGCTCTTTCTAACGTCCTACAACGTGCCTCTGGAGTCTCTGACGTCCTTTCTATGCTTGGCTATGTTGTAGCTCAAATGGAGCAAAGAGAGGACTTTCTAGGCAAAGAGGGAGCACGTCAGGGACGTCTAGGGCTGAAAGCTAGTGAGGTGGGGCTCATTCCGTTGGTGGTCGCTATCGATGAGCTCGGCGCTCTCGTAGCTTCTGCAGGAACAAAAGAAAAAGCGCAGCTAGTCGCTTTGCTTACTCAAATAGCCTTAAAGGGTCGCTCAAGTGGTGTTATTCTTGTAGTCGCTTCGCAGTTTGCTAGCGTTGATACTATCCCGAATGCCGTGAGGTCGCAACTATCGACAAAAATTCTTCTCGGCTCTGCACCTGCTGAACTGGTGCGAATGGTCTTCCCAACGTCTAGCCCTGGGGCTCGGTCTGCTCGTCAGTTCGAGGGCTTTGTCTATGTAGATGGACAGCGAGGACGTGAGCCTGGACGGTACCAGGTTCCAGAACTCGGAAAATTAGCAGATGTTTCTAAATGGGGCAGATTTGTAACATATTACGACACGGAAAGGGCACTTGTCTAGACCCTTTACAAGTGGGCCTGGCAGGTAGGCTTATGACCGCCAGCCGAAAGGCTGAAAGACTTTCGGGGGTTGGTCTGCCTAGACCGTCGCCAGGGGGTTCCCGCTTGTAGAAGGGTGCCCGATACGGGGGAAACCCGAAAAATGGGCTTTCTGTGAAATCTGCGTTTTAGAGAGCTTTTAGGGGTATTGTACCAGGGAGAAAACAAGCGAAAATAAAGCTGATTTTCCTTGTCTTCTACAAGAAAATGAAAAATGGAGTGATGGGGTATTTACGTCCATTTGCGCAAAAAAAAAAGACGTATAATAAGACTAGTAGGAAGAAACTAGCTTACCTTGACGTTACTTTTTAAAAGTGCTAAAATTAAGAAAGCATTACCAAAGAAAAAAGAAAAAGGACGTCTTATCGCCGGCAAGCTGATTTAAACGTCCTCATCTAATTCTTATAAAATTCTATCAGAAAAGGCCGAAAAGGTCAAGCGGTTAGATTAAATAAGAAATAAGACGAGGGCGCTTCCTAGATAATTATCTGGAGGTGCCTTTTACTTTGGCAAATACTAATAAAAATAACGATTGGAAGACGTTTCTTCCTACTCAAACAAACTCAAAAGAAAGTTTTACTTTAATTGTGCAGTATCCTGGAACAACTCCAGTACAGTACTTTCCCAAATTGAAAAATCCTGATGGCTCGAATGTGATCGGCGAGGACGGACGTCCGAAGCGTTCACAAGAGCCACAAGGCTGGACGTATGTTCTCACACATTTTGGAACTGGTGACCGTGTAAGGGTTGTTTTCGATAAAAAGTATGAGCTAAGCCCAGGAGCTCTATATGAGCTTCAAGGGTCAGGCTATCACTTTAGCCGAGACCATTCTTACTACTTGGACGAGCTCGAAGCTCTTTCTGTTGCTCATAATTTTGGAGGTAATCGAAATGATGGCAACAAGTAAAGACGGCTGGTGCAACAAGTCAGACGCTGAGATTTTGAATAGTCTGAGAGATTGGGTTTTGAGATGTGATTTGAAGTATAGCAAACGTGAAGCCTTGAAGAAGATTGATTCTGCTTTTGCTTTGTGGGGTGGCGCTGAATACGTGGCAGCGGTGCACCTGCTAGATGAAAATGAGGTGTATTTCTCGAAAGAGGACTGGCCTTATTATGCTTTAGGAATTGAGATTTTGAAGGCTAGACAATACACGCATTTTTATGAATAACGAGGAACTACAGGGGAGCCCGAAAGGGCGAACCTGTAGCCCCCGTACTGATAGTTATGGGGGGTTCAGATACAAAAGGGAGTTTTTAGATGGAAAATAAGAGAAAATTAAGTGTCGATTATCTGAACATTGTTTTTAAGTTTGAAACCGATGTTTTCAAAGAGGGCGGTACTATCCGTTATAGATTTGCCGAGTTTTTGGGCTTGGATTTAGACGATTTAGACGGAGCTGGTGGAGTTTATGGGTATGAAGCTAGCAGGCGAGGAAATGGGGTCTTAGTGGCTTGGCGAGAGGGTGAAACTGTGCTCTATTCGTTTTCAGGTTCTGCGTGTGCTAATTTCGGATTTAGCGAGAAAGAAAACCTTAAGCGCATTTTAGAATATGTTCAAGTTTTTGGGTGGGTGTCACGTATTGATATAGCGTTAGACGTTGCTGATAATACTCTGTTTGAGTTGGATTATTTCATCAAAAAGCTTGAAGCGTTGGAATTTACTAGCAAAAAGCGCCGTTTTAACGTGATTTCGGAGAAAGACGGGGCTGGTCATCTTGTTGGTCAAACTGTTTACCTTGGAAATAGTCGGGCTGATGCAGGGTCTAAAGGTAATATCTATCTGCGTGCTTATCGTAAGGATTTAGAGCTTAAAAACAAGGGGGCTAAAACACCAACTTGGGCGCAAGGCTCTGAAAGTATTGAACGTTTTGAGATTTCTATCGGTGGCAAGAAAAAAACTGAAGCAGTTGTCTCTGAAATACTTGCAGATGATGGAAGTATAGAGCAGGTTCATTCTCGATTATTGGCTAATTTGATAACTTTTAGAATTGCTGATAAATCTGATGGAAATAAAAGCCGATGGGATATAGATGAGAAGTGGCTCGCATTTCTGCAGGGGGCGGAAGCCTTGCAGATCAGCGAGGCACAAACTAAAACAATTTTTAGTATGTTGGACTGGATGAATAAATCTGTCCTTCCCTCTTTGGCTTTTATTTCTGAACTGTCAAAAGAGAAAAAGATAGATTTTTTTAGAATTTTGAAAGAAGCAGTTAACGAGAAAGGGGGCGACTTGTCAGCACGTCAAGAAAAAATGATGAAAGAGTTGAAAGACGTGAAATCTGATAACTTTAGAAGCCTTTTAAAAAGTCATTTGGAGGGTTGATGAGAAAGTTTGAACTAGTTGATGGCTCTTTCCAGGAGCTGGGCGCTTCTAAGTGGCGCACCTGGTGGAGTCGGTGGGGCTATTACAAGCGCTTTGGAGTCCTGAAAGGGTGGAAGCTCCTGAAACTCCGTGAAGCTCTAACCCGTGCTTTTTTAGACGTGCAGTCAGTAAATCCAATGCTTAAGACCTCTCTTGTTGGTGTTCCTTGGGTCGAAGTCCTCGGAACTGATGGGGGGTTAGAAGTCAAAATAGAAAGATTACCAGGGCTTGATGAAGATGAAAAACTTGCTGAACTTATTTCAGTAGCTTCAAGAAAAGACTGGGAAGCCTTTGAGGTGGTGGACTTTTGGCGAGAGCCTGGGGGCGTCTATTCTGTCTTTATGCTCGAAGACGTGGCTTCTGATAAGCGCTTAGACGTGGGGTCTGTTATCTCTTCCACGGTGCCTTTTAAG
>NZ_JBCLNH010000040.1:0-1803 GCF_039062665.1 Clostridium sp. 2218st1_F5_2218SCRN_220325
AAGTCGTGAGGCCAAGCTAATCCCTTAAAGCCATTCTCAGTTCGGATTGTAGGCTGAAACTCGCCTACATGAAGCTGGAGTTACTAGTAATCGCAGATCAGAATGCTGCGGTGAATGCGTTCCCGGGTCTTGTACACACCGCCCGTCACACCATGGGAGTTGGGGGCGCCCGAAGCCGGCTAGCTAACCTTTTAGGAAGCGGTCGTCGAAGGTGAAACCAATAACTGGGGTGAAGTCGTAACAAGGTAGCCGTATCGGAAGGTGCGGCTGGATCACCTCCTTTCTAAGGAGAATTGCCTACTGTTTAATTTTGAGGGTTCATTCCTCAAAATTAGTACTTTGAAAATTGCATAACATTTAGTGATATGACATTATATATGAACAGAAAAGTTTCAAAAATCATGACAGATAAGTCGTAAAAATCAAAATGGTATTTATCTCAATACCGAACTCTAATAACTGGTCAAGTTATTAAGGGTGCAGGGCGAATGCCTTGGCACTAGGAGCCGATGAAGGACGTGATAAGCTGCGATAAGCTTCGGGGAGTTGCACGTAAACTTTGATCCGAAGATTTCCGAATGAGGAAACTCACTTAGAGTAATGTCTAAGTATCGTATGATGAATACATAGTCATACGAGGGGAACCCGGAGAACTGAAACATCTAAGTACCCGGAGGAAGAGAAAGAAATTCGATTCCGTAAGTAGCGGCGAGCGAACGCGGAACAGGCCAAACCAGTGAAGTTTTCTTCGCTGGGGTTGCGGACATATCATAACGAAGAGGTATCGTAGAGGAAGAGAGTTGGAAAGCTCCGCCATAGATGGTAACAGCCCAGTACTTTAAACGAGAAGACTTTAGATATGATCCAGAGTACCACGGGACACGTGAAACCCTGTGGGAAGCAGGAGGGACCATCCTCCAAGCCTAAATACTACCTAGTGACCGATAGCGTATAGTACCGTGAGGGAAAGGTGAAAAGAACCCCGGGAGGGGAGTGAAAGAGAACCTGAAACCCTGCACTTACAAGCTGTAGGAGCACATTTCTTGTGTGACTGCGTACTTTTTGTAGAACGGGCCAACGAGTTACGTTGTGTAGCAAGGTTAAGCACTTAAGGTGTGGAGCCGTAGCGAAAGCGAGTCTTAAATGGGCGTCTAGTTACCCGACGTAGACCCGAAACCAGGCGACCTATCCATGAGCAGGTTGAAGCGAAAGTAAAATTTCGTGGAGGACCGAACCCACGTACGTTGAAAAGTGCGGGGATGACTTGTGGATAGCGGTGAAATTCCAATCGAGCCTGGAGATAGCTGGTTCTCCCCGAAATAGCTTTAGGGCTAGCCTCAAGATTAGAGAAGCGGAGGTAGAGCACTGAATGTCCTAGGGGGTATTGCACTTACCGAAGACTATCAAACTCCGAATGCCGTATTCTTTTGCTTGGGAGTCAGACTATGGGTGATAAGATTCATAGTCAAGAGGGCAACAGCCCAGATCGTCAGCTAAGGTCCCTAAATGTAAGTTAAGTGGTAAAGGATGTGGAATTGCACAGACAACCAGGATGTTGGCTTAGAAGCAGCCACTCATTTAAAGAGTGCGTAATAGCTCACTGGTCGAGTGATTCTGCGCCGAAAATTTCCGGGGCTAAAACTTACTACCGAAGCTACGGCATCATTATGATGGGTAGGGGAGCTTTCTATACGGGTTGAAGCATGACCGTAAGGACATGTGGACTGTATAGAAGTGAGAATGTTGGCATGAGTAGCGAGATGTGGGTGAGAATCCCACAGGCCGTAAACCCAAGGTTTCCAG
>NZ_JBCLNH010000041.1:0-1627 GCF_039062665.1 Clostridium sp. 2218st1_F5_2218SCRN_220325
TAACATGAACATAAACTTATGAGCTATTTTTTTATCCATTTTTAAGTGTTGCACTTAATATGATAATTCATCATATATAAATAAAAAAAGGCTGAACTGTACGCAAGTTCAACCTTTTTTATTTGAATATAAATTTATATATATAAGCTATATTAGAGATTTATATAATTTAGCTATATCTTCAACTGATGTTTCTTTTGGATTTCCCGGTCTACACGCATCATCATAAGCAGATTGTGCTAAAAATTGAATATCTTCTTCTTTCACAATATCTTTTAAATCCTGTGGTATACCTACATCTTGTGCAAGTTTTTTTACTGCATCAACTGCTGCTTTTCTATATTCTGATACAGTCATATTTTCTGTACCTTCAACTCCCATAGCTGCAGCTATATATTTATATTTATCACCAGTTGAATCTGCATTATACTCCATAACAGTTGGCAATATAATTGCATTAGCTACTCCATGAGGAGTGTCGTATAATGCTCCTAGTGGATGTGCCATTGAATGTACTATTCCAAGACCTACATTTGAAAATCCCATACCTGCTATATATTGACCTAAAGCCATTCCTTCTCTTCCTTCAGGTGTATTTTCCACAGCTCCTCTAAGACTTCTTGATATTATTTCTATAGCTTTTAAATGGAACATATCTGACATTTCCCATGCTCCAATAGTTATATACCCCTCAATAGCATGTGTTAATGCATCCATACCTGTTGCTGCAGTAAGCCCTTTTGGCATACTTGACATCATTTCTGGGTCAACTATTGCCACAACTGGTATATCGTTAGTATCAACACATACAAATTTTCTATTATTATCTACATCTGTTATAACATAATTTATTGTAACTTCTGCAGCTGTCCCGGCAGTTGTTGGCACAGCAATAATCGGTACTGATTTATTTTTAGTAGGAGCAGTACCTTCTAAACTTTTAACATCATCAAATTCTGGATTATTGACAATAATACCTACTGCTTTTGCAGTATCCATAGATGAGCCACCACCTATTGCAATTATATAGTCAGCTTTAGACTCTTTGTATTTCTTTACCCCAGTTTGAACATTTTCTATTGTAGGATTTGCCTTTATATTTGAATATATTTCATAATCTAAACCTGCATTATCTAATATTTTAGTAACTTTAGTAGTAACATTAAGTTTTATTAATTCTGGGTCTGAGCATAAAAATGCCTTATTTAATCCTCTTCTTTTTACTTCTGTAACAATTTCATTTATTGCCCCTGTGCCATGATAAGAAACTTCATTTAATACTATTCTATTTGACATTATTTTCCCCCCTATTTACTATATCTATTTTTAGTTTTAATTTAATTATAGTCTTTTAAAAAGGTAATTAATATCAATATAATTTCTTTTAATATAATTATTTTCACTAAAAAAGCAGCATATTATAAAAATATGCTGCTTTTTATCTTTTATAAAAAAAACTTTTCTTTGTTTTCACGTAATAAAAAAAGATTACGTGGCTACGTCTTACTCTCCCAGGCGGTTGCCCACCAAGTACCATCAGCGCTCAGGATCTTAACTTCTGTGTTCGGAATGGGAACAGGTGTATCCTCCTTGCTATAATAACCACATAATCTTTACTTGTACTAAT
>NZ_JBCLNH010000042.1:0-1610 GCF_039062665.1 Clostridium sp. 2218st1_F5_2218SCRN_220325
ATTCATTTGGTCAAGTCCTCGATCTATTAGTATCAGTAAGCTAAATATATTACTACACTTACACCTCTGACCTATCAACCAGGTAGTCTTCCTGGGATCTTAACCTTGCGGTGGGAAATCTTATCTTGAAGTGGGCTTCGCGCTTAGATGCTTTCAGCGCTTATCCTTTCCGTACTTAGCTACCCAGCCATGCCCTTGGCAGAACAACTGGTACACCAGCGGTACGTCCATCCCGGTCCTCTCGTACTAAGGACAGGTCTCCTCAAATTTCCTACGCCTGCGACGGATAGGGACCGAACTGTCTCACGACGTTCTGAACCCAGCTCGCGTACCACTTTAATGGGCGAACAGCCCAACCCTTGGGACCTACTACAGCCCCAGGATGTGATGAGCCGACATCGAGGTGCCAAACCTCCCCGTCGATGTGGACTCTTGGGGGAGATCAGCCTGTTATCCCCAGGGTAGCTTTTATCCGTTGAGCGATGGCCCTTCCATGCGGAACCACCGGATCACTAAGTCCGACTTTCGTCCTTGCTCGACCTGTATGTCTTGCAATCAAGCTCTCTTTTGCCTTTACACTCTTCGTACGATTTCCGACCGTACTGAGAGAACCTTTGAGCGCCTCCGTTACTTTTTGGGAGGCGACCGCCCCAGTCAAACTGTCCACCTGACAGTGTCCCAAGACCAGATTCATGGCCTCTGGTTAGAATCCCAGTACTACAAGGGTGGTATCCCAAGGATGACTCCACACAGACTGACGTCCATGCTTCATAGTCTCCCACCTATCCTGTACATGTAGCACCGAGACTCAATGTCAAGCTACAGTAAAGCTCCATGGGGTCTTTCCGTCCTGTCGCAGGTAACCGGCATCTTCACCGGTATTACAATTTCACCGAGTCTGTTGTTGAGACAGTGCCCAAATCGTTACGCCTTTCGTGCGGGTCGGAACTTACCCGACAAGGAATTTCGCTACCTTAGGACCGTTATAGTTACGGCCGCCGTTTACTGGGGCTTAAGTTCACTGCTTCGATTGCTCTAACAGATCCCCTTAACCTTCCAGCACCGGGCAGGCGTCAGCTCCTATACATCGTCTTGCGACTTAGCAGAAACCTATGTTTTTGGTAAACAGTCGCTTGGGCCTATTCTCTGCGGCCTTCTTTCGAAGGCACCCCTTCTCCCTAAGTTACGGGGTCATTTTGCCGAGTTCCTTAACAACAGTTCTCTCGCTGGCCTTAGGATACTCTCCTCACCCACCTGTGTCGGTTTGCGGTACAGGCACCTTTAACCTCGATAGAGACTTTTCTCGACAGTGTGAAATCAGCTACTTCGCTACTTAATTTCGCTCCGCATCGTACCCCAGCATTATTCCGACGGATTTGCCTATCGGAACTGCCTCAATACTTGCCCGCACATAACCAACAGTGCGGTTAGCTTATCCTACTGTGTCATCCCATTTCTCAAACGGTTATTGGTGGTACAGGAATATCAACCTGTTGTCCATCACCTACGCCTTTCGGCCTCGGCTTAGGTCCTGACTAACCCAGGGCGGACGAACCTTCCCCTGGAAACCTTGGGTTTACGGCCTGTGGGATTCTCACCCACATCTCGCT
>NZ_JBCLNH010000043.1:0-1563 GCF_039062665.1 Clostridium sp. 2218st1_F5_2218SCRN_220325
AAAACACCTGCAGAGGTCTTCGCTGCAACATAAACATAAAATGTTGCACTTATATTGACAATCTATCATATAAAATAAAATTTAAAATAGGGGGAAACTATAATGGAACAAGTTAATTATAAAAAGTTTTATCCTACTGCAATAGCTCTATACTTTACATATTTTATACATGGTATAGGAGCTTCTATATTAGGACAATATAAACAAGATTTTGCATCAATGTGGGGAGCAAAAGTATTAGAAGATGGTACATTTGATGTAAGTATGGTTGTATCAGTAATAGCTGCACTTGGTCTTGGACGTTTAATCTCTCTTCCTTTCTCAGGGCCTATATCTGATAAATTCGGAAGAAGAATAAGTGGTTTAATAGGGATTATATGTTATGCATTATATTTAGGTGGAATAGTATTTGCTCCAAATATGATGGTAGGTTATATGTTTGCAATAGTAGGTGGTATTGCTAATTCATTTTTAGATACTTGTGTAACACCATCATGCATGGAAATATTCCCAGAGAATGGTTCAGTTGCAAACTTATTTACTAAGTTCTCAATGTCTATAGCACAATTTGCTCTACCATTTGGTATAGGATTTGTAGCTACAAATGCATTCTCATTTAAAACAATATTTATAATAGCAGCAGTAGCAATTGCAATAGATGGTGTATTAATAGCATTTTTACCATTTCCTAAATTAGAAAATGCTCAAGAAGACTCTGAATCTGAAAAAGAAGTTAAAAAAGAAAAAATGAAATTTACTCCAGCAAGTATAGCATTAATATGTATAGGATTTACTTCTTCTTCAACTTTTATGATATGGTTAAATTGTAATCAAGAATTAGGTAAACTATATGGACTTGCTGATCCAAGTAAAATTCAATCATTCTATGCTTTAGGAACAGTTTGTGCAATACTTGTTTCATCATTTTTAATAAGTAAAGGACTAAAGGCAGTAAGAATACTTATAATATATCCAGCAATATCAGCAGCAATGCTTATAGCAATTTACTTTATAAGAATACCTTCTATATGTTTAGTAGGTGGATTTGTATTAGGTTATGCAGCAGCAGGTGGAGTACTTCAACTTTGCGTATCTACAGCAAATGAAATGTTCCCTAAAGATAAAGGTAAAATAACTTCAATAGTTATGATAGCATCAAGTGTTGCAAACTATACTATAATAAGTTTTGCATCTTACTTAACAAAAGTTGGTGGTGCAACTAATGGACCAATAAACGTTGTACTGCTTAATATAGCAGTTACTTTATTAGGTGTATTACTTGCAATATATGTAAATATACAAAATGATAAAATAGAAAGAGCTCGTGAAGTAGCATAAAAAATAGGTCTTATAGCTTAATAAGTTATAGGACCTATTTTTATGTGCAAAAAATAAATATTACTTATAATTAGTATTTTTTAATTCTAAAGAAATTATATATTATCTTACTTGTGGATGCGCCATGAGTGAAGCAAATTTTTTTATATTGATAGATTGTCAATATAAGTGCAACATTTTATGTTTATGTTGCAGCGAAGACCTCTGCAGGTGTTTTATATCCAA
>NZ_JBCLNH010000044.1:0-1107 GCF_039062665.1 Clostridium sp. 2218st1_F5_2218SCRN_220325
GTAACATGAACATAAACTTATGAGCTATTTTTTTATCCATTTTTAAGTGTTGCACTTAATATGATAATTCATCATATTTAAAAACTTATGAATAAATTATAATTATTTAAAAATATATTTATAGAAATCAACTTTTTACTTTCTTACTGCATTTATCTTTCCATTAAAAATTTGCATTATAATAGATTATATATTTATATCTATAAATTATCCAGTGATGCCTGTATACTTGCTTCTAAGGGCCTCATAGTTATTCTATATACTATTTAATAGTTATTATTAACTTTATATATTTTTTAAATTGTAATTACTATGATATATATTTTATAGATCTATATTTTAAAAACAATTAATAATATTTATATTTTATAGAGATTAAATTTTATTTTAATTAACCTATAAATTATTTACATTCTAAAGCTATTAAAATTAAACAATACTTCTTAATAAATATTATTTTGATAAATTATATTTATCTATAGAACTTTAGATATTTGGTATATGTGTTTAATAATAATTTTAAGACTTTAATATAATTGTTTTTATGCTTTTATTATGACTCTCTTAAAAATTTTTATTATAATAGATTACACAATATTATGCATTATAATATAATAATTTACTAATATTTTTATTTGCTCTATCTTATAGTATATTCACTTATAATAAAAATTTATTGATATTGACTTAGCTTAAATTATTATATCTATATATTATTTATAAACTACTTACTTTATACTATTGTCATTATATATATCTATAAACTATTTATCTTACAGTATTAGTACTATATATATTTACAAACGCCTTATCCTACATTATTATTTCTAATATTTATTTATAAACTACTTATAGACTAATATAAAAATATTAATAGTAATATAAAAATAAATTATATTATTATCAATTCTTTTTATATTACTATTTTTACTAAAAATTATATAAATATTTTTACTAAAAAAGGCAGCATATTATAAAAATATACTGCCTTTTAACTATCTTATAAAAGAAACTTTTATTTTTGGAAATAAAAAAAAGATTACGTGGCTACGTCTTACTCTCCCAGGCGGTTGCCCACCAAGTACCATCAGCGCTCAGGAGCTTAAC
>NZ_JBCLNH010000045.1:0-1063 GCF_039062665.1 Clostridium sp. 2218st1_F5_2218SCRN_220325
AAGACCTCTGCAGGTGTTTTATATCCAAGACACTTGCGAGGTCTATTATTTATTATATTTACTACAACATCAAGCTCATTTTGAGTTATAGTAGAAAAATCAAATCTTTTAGGATAAAACTCTCTTAATAATCCGTTAGTGTTCTCATTAGTACCTCTTTGCCAAGAAGAATAAGGATCTGCGAAATAAACATCTATATTTAATCTATTCTCAATTTCATTATAATTAGCAAATTCTTTACCCCTATCGACTGTAAATGTTTTAATTAGTTTGTTTGAAATATGTTCAAATGCTTTGAAACAATGTAAGTTAAATGTTGTTGATTTTCTATTATCCATAACTTGAGCTATTAAGTATCTGCTTTTTCTTTCTACAAAAGTTGAAAGGCAGGCTTTTGACTTTCCTCTACTAGATACAACAGTATCTAATTCCCAATGTCCTATACTTTCTCTTTTCCTAATGTCTTTTGGTCTATTTTTTATACTTTTACCTATATTAAATTTACCTCTTGTTTCTTTTGGTTTTAAGGATTTTCCTTTTCTTCTTAATTTATTTATATTGCCTTTTACAATAATATTTTTGTATATCCATCTATAGATTGTTTTGAATCCAATCTTCATAGATTTATCATCTTTAGATTCTAGGCGTAGCCTACCGGCTATTTGTTCAGGTGACCAAGTTTTGTTTAGACCATTTTCTATATACTCAATTAATTTATAGTTAGATGATTTTCCCTTTGCGCCGCAGTTCATTCTGTTATTTAGATAAATTTCATTTGCTATATGAGCTAAATATTTTCCATTAACAGAGTTTCTTCTGATCTCTCTTGAAATTGTAGAAGCATTTCTATTAAGATGTTTTGCTATTTTTCTTATACTCCATCCTAAGCCTAAGAAATTAGCTATACAACATCTTTCATTTATGGTAATATGTTTGTAGTTCATAATTTTATGTCCTTTCATGTAAAGTGATTTTGTAGTTATTATTACTGTAACATGAACATAAACTTATGAGCTATTTTTTTATCCATTTTTAAGTGTTGCACTTAATATGATAATTCATC